>DALYSR010000146.1:0-3099 GCA_031991825.1 Paracoccaceae bacterium | reverse complement strand
CGTCAACCGCGCCACTTTCAAAAAAGCCTCTTCTTCGGAAGGGGCTTTTTGCGTTCCTGTACAGACCCATACAGCCGGATATTCATGTGATGCCTTCGCATCCGTCACGAAGACCTTGGCGCAAAAGAAAAAGGCCGCTCAATCGAGCGGCCTTTCTTTGGATCGCAGTTGATTAGCAGCTGTAATACATCGCGTATTCGATCGGGTGCGGGGTGTGCTCGTAAGCATACACTTCTTCCCACTTCAGATCGATATAGGACTGCAACTGGTCCTTGCTGAAGACATCGCCTGCAACCAGGAAGTCCATGTCTTTTTCCAGCTCTTCCAGCGCTTCGCGGAGCGAGCCGCAAACGGTCGGGATCGCTGCCAGTTCTTCCGGCGGCAGGTCGTACAAGTCTTTGTCCGAAGCAGCGCCCGGATCGATCTTGTTCTTGATGCCGTCGAGGCCAGCCATCAGCAGAGCTGCGAAAGCCAAGTAGGGGTTCGCTGCCGGATCGGGGAAACGAGCTTCCACGCGCTTGGCTTTCGGCGATTCGGTCCACGGAATACGGACCGCACCCGAGCGGTTGCGTGCCGAATACGCCAGAAGAACCGGAGCTTCGAAGCCCGGAATCAGGCGCTTGTACGAGTTGGTCGAGGGGTTGGTCAGAGCATTAAGTGCTTTCGCATGCTTGATGATACCACCGATGAACCACAAAGCTTCTTGCGACAGGTCGGCATATTTGTCGCCTGCGAACAAGGGCTTGCCTTCTTTCCAGATCGACATGTTCACATGCATGCCCGAACCGTTGTCACCCTTCATCGGTTTCGGCATGAAGGTAACGGTCTTGCCATAAGCATGTGCCACATTGTGGATGACATACTTATATTTCTGGATGTTGTCGGCTTGTTCAACCAGACCGCCGAAGATCATGCCCAGCTCGTGCTGGCAGGTCGCGACTTCGTGGTGATGCTTGTCGACCTTGATGCCCATACGCTTCATGGTCGAGAGCATCTCGCCGCGAATGTCTTGGGCTTCGTCGATCGGGTTCACCGGGAAGTAGCCGCCCTTGTGGGCCGCGCGATGGGCGAGGTTGCCACCACCGATTTCTTTGTCGGTGTTCCAAGCTGCTGCTTCGGCGTCGATCTGATAGGACACTTTCGACGGGGTGACCGAATAGCGGACATCGTCGAACATGAAGAATTCAGCTTCCGGACCGCAGTAGAACGCATCGCCGATACCCGAAGATTTCAGGTAGGCTTCGGCTTTCTTGGCGATCTGGCGCGGGCAGCGGTCATAGGCTTCACCGGTGTCCGGCTCGACCACGTCGCAATGGATGCAGAGGGTTTTTTCTGCGTAGAAGGGGTCGATATAGACCGAAGACGCATCGGGCATCAGTTTCATGTCGGACTGATCGATCGACTTCCAGCCAGCGATCGACGAGCCGTCGAACATGAAGCCTTCTTCGAAGAAATCTTCATCAATCAGGTCGACGATCAGCGTAACGTGCTGCAGCTTGCCTTTCGGATCGGTAAAGCGGACGTCGACATATTCGACTTCCTCCGCCTTGATCAGCTCGAGAGCCTTCGTAATCGCGCTCATTGTAGATTACCCTTTCGTTGCGCAAATCCTGAGCCGCAGCGTTAGACGCAAAGGCCGAGGAATAGGTTTTAATCTCAGGTGCTGTCCGGCCTTAGACCGCGTCGTCGCCGGTTTCACCGGTACGGATGCGGATGGCTTGTTCGACAGGCGAGACAAAGATCTTGCCGTCACCGATCTTGTCGGTGCGAGCAGCAGAGATGATCGCGGCAACTGCCTCTTCGACCATGTCATCGGTCACGACGACTTCGATTTTCACCTTCGGCAGGAAATCGACGACGTATTCTGCGCCACGGTACAATTCGGTATGGCCCTTCTGGCGACCGAAACCCTTAACCTCAGTTACGGAAAGGCCTTGGATACCCGCTTCTTGCAGGGCTTCCTTCACCTCATCCAATTTGAAGGGTTTGATGATCGCCTCGATCTTCTTCATGGGCCGACTCTCCCGTGTTTCGCTTGGTTACCCTCTGAACATTTCCCTAGGTGAGCCACAATCTTTCTGGCAGCCCAATCGCCGAAATTGCTCAAGGAAGCGCGACATGCGCCTAAAAATTAGTCATATAGATTGTTTTTTGATCTAAAAGAGAAGAAAACTTCCGCCCACAGATTTATCCACAAGCAAACTGCCTAAAATGGCGACGGCTTTGTCGGTAATATGCGGGAAGCGTGATGTGTTTCTGAGCGCCGCCTGAAATGGCGTCCAGCACAACCTAGACGGGATCGGGCTGGGCGAGAGGGCCCAAAACACCCCCAAAGCGGCGGCGCTGAAACATTTTTATAAAAATTCCGCGCTTAACAGGGGCAGGAAGCTTGTTTGAGTCGATTTTCCTCTCGCATACCGTCTCTGGCTTTGTTAGAAGAACGCGGAATTTCAAGGCGGGCCGAAGCCGACCGGACAGGTGCTGGTCTTCATTGTCCTTCGCTTTGAGCGATATGCGGGTGTGGCGAAATGGTAGACGCACCAGATTTAGGTTCTGGCGCCGCAAGGCGTGGGGGTTCAAGTCCCTTCACCCGCACCAATATGTAAAAGGACGAACACATGCAGGTCACCGAGACCCTGAACGAAGGTCTGAAGCGCGGCTACACCATCACGGTGACGGCTGCAGAACTCGAAACCAAGGTTCAGGAAAAGCTGGTCGAAGCTCAGCCCGAAATCGAAATGAAGGGCTTCCGTAAGGGCAAAGTCCCGATGGCGATTCTGCGCAAGCAATTCGGCCAGCGTCTGCTTGGCGATGCGATGCAAGAAGCTATCGACGGCGCGATGCAGAAGCATTTCGACGAATCGGGCGACCGTCCGGCGATGCAACCGGCTGTGAAAATGGTCGGCGGCGACGAATGGGCTGAAGGCCAAGACGTCACCGTGGAAATGAACTACGACCTCCTGCCGCCGATTCCGGAGCTGGATGCATCGGCAGTCACCCTGGAGCGTCTGGTCGTCAAAGCGTCGGACGCTGATGTCGAAGACGCGCTGAAAAACCTGG
The DNA here is from genome assembly GCA_031991825.1 of Paracoccaceae bacterium. Classification (GTDB taxonomy): domain Bacteria; phylum Pseudomonadota; class Alphaproteobacteria; order Rhodobacterales; family Rhodobacteraceae; genus Pseudotabrizicola. The sequence continues at coordinate 39 of DALYSR010000146.1, read as the reverse complement.
CAGCGACCGCACAATCGTTCGAAGAGCGCAAAAAGGACT
>DALYSR010000145.1:0-9472 GCA_031991825.1 Paracoccaceae bacterium | reverse complement strand
CTGGTCGGCGATCTGTTCCAGATCGTGCCGGAACTGGACAGCAAGCTGTAAGCAAGGATGGGGGCCGAAAGGCCCCCTTTTACCAGTGGTGATCCGATGCGAGCGCAGATCTAGGGCCGCGCCCCTTGCCTGACACAAGGGCGGCATCGGTCTAGAAGTAATATCGCCCCAGAATATCGGCGATGCAGGCGGGTTTGTCCTGACCTTCGATATCGATCGAAATGGCGACGGTGGTTTGCAATGTGGCCTCGTTCACCATCTCGGCGGCGGCAAATCGGCCGCTGGCGCGGATGCGCGATCCCACGGGGACAGGGCTGGGAAAACGCAGCTTGTTGGTGCCGTAATTCACCGCGAATTTCATGCCCTCGCCGATGAAAAGTTCCGGCAGGAACAGGTTGACCAGCGAGAAGGTCAGATAGCCATGCGCGATGGTTTTGCCAAAGGGACCTAGCGCTGCACGCTCGGGATCCACGTGGATCCATTGGTGATCGCCGGTGGCTTCAGCAAAAGCGTCGATGCGCGGCTGATCGATCTGCAGCCAGTCGCTATGCCCCAGATCCATGCCGACAGCGGCGATGGCTTCGGCGGCGGAATGAAAGACCAATCCCACGGGCTTAGCTCCTTTGGCTGGAGACAGAGACAACCTCGCCGACCATATAGCTGGCGTAATCGGAGGCGAGGAACATCATCACATTGGCGATTTCCCAGACTTCCGCCGCGCGACCAAAGGCTTCTTGGGCGGTCAGCGCCTCCAATTCGCCGGGGGCTGCGGCTTTCTTCAGGAAGTCATGCATGGCGATCGAGGGCGATACGGCATTGATGCGGATCCCGTGTTCGGCTGCCTCGACGGCGGCGCAACGGGTGAAGGCCATCACGCCCGCTTTCGCGGCGGCATAATGCGACTGGCCCTTCTGGGCGCGCCAGCCCAAGACCGATGCATTGTTGACGATCACCCCCGTCTTGCGCGGGATCATCTTTTTCAACACCGCGCGGGTCATGCGCATGGTGCCGTTCAGCGTCACATCCAGCACCAGATCCCATTCGGCATCGGTCATTTCGGTGACATATTTATAGCCGCCCAAACCTGCGTTGTTGATCAACACATCGATGCCGCCCAATTCCGCATCCGCCCGTTCGATCAGGGCTTGGACCTCGTCTTCCTTGGTGACATTGCACAGCTGCCCGCTGACGCGGACGCCGTCCCCCGCAATGGCTTGCAGTTTTTCGACCGCCTCGTTCAGGCGCCGTTCATGGACATCCGAAATCATCAGGGCGCGGCAGCCTTCTTCCAAGGCACGCTTGGCCGCCGCAAAACCGATGCCAACGCCCGCCGCCGCCGTGATCAGCACCGACCGTCCGCGCAGCAGGGCATGGCCTTCGACATAGGGCGGGGCGGCGATGGGGGTAATGTCCATGATGGTTCCGATCCTTGATGCTTAGCTCTGGCAATCGCGGCCCGTGCTTCGGGGCCTTTGGTCGCCATTTCCGCCATCTTGGCGCTTAGGGGCATCGTCCGAATGAAGTAGCGCGCCGCTTTAGACCAAGCCCGCGAGATGGCGGCAGAAAAGCGGCAGTGCGGCAAAGGAGGCATCGTCGCGCCCTGCTTGCCCCAAGGGGCTTTTGGCGGCAAAATCCTGATAGGCGGCGGGATCGAGCGGGCGGCGGCGCACCCAATCGAGCGTGATGCTGCGTGACTGGAAATACCACCGCCCCTGACGTCTGACATAATGGTCCAATGATCGGCTGCCGGTCACCACTTCGACCTGCGTCGCAACTTCACGGTGGTAGTTGACCTTGTGAACCTCGCCCTCGGCGCGGGCGCCATCCACATGGAAATCGCATTGCACGACGTAATGGGTGGTCGCCTCATAGCGCGCCAAAGCGCTGCGCAGGAAAGCGATATAGCCGTCGATACCGCCTTCATACATGCCGCCATGATGATCGAAGGCCTCGGGCGCATAAAGGCCGCGCAGCATCTCCAGATCGCGCCGGTCCACCGCGCGGGAATAACGTGTCACCAAAGTCCGCAAGGCGTCCTTGGCACGGATCGTCTTCAGACTGTCTTGCGCCACACCCGTCATTTGCCGCCCCCCTGTTGCCGCGGGGGGCATCATGCGCCGCAAGATATGCCCCCGCATCGTCCGGACGGGGGATTTTCCGCGCCTGCCATCAGCTCAGGATCGGATAAAACCAGCAGGGGGGGCGCAGGGGGTGCCATGACGATCTTACAGGGAAAAGCGGTGATCATCACCGGAGCCGGTCAGGGTCTGGGAGCGGCCTATGCCGCCCATGCGGCGGCTGAAGGCGCGCGCATCGTGATCAATGACATCGACCCTGCCGCGGCCGAAGGCACGGCGCGCGCCCTGCGCGCGCGCGGCGCTCAAGCGGTTGCAGTTGCGGGCGATGTGGCGCGTTGGGCTTTGGCGGATGAGCTGGTGACCGCCTGCCTTGATCATTTCGGCCGTTTCGACGGCTTGGTCGCCAATGCGGGCATCCTGCGCCCCGCCGCTTTGGAGGCTGCCACCGAAGCCGATCTGCGCCAGATGCTTGAGGTCAATGTGATGGGCACGGCGGCGGCTGTGCAAGCCGGTGTCAAACAGTTGCGGCGCGCAGGAACGGCCGGGTCGATCATCACGGTGACCTCGGGGGCGCAGGCGGGCGATCTGGGCATCGGCGGCTATGGGGCCAGCAAAGGCGCGGTGGCCTCGCTGACCTATGCTTGGGCGATGGAATTGCGCGGCAGCGCCATCCGGCTCAATGCCGTCTCGCCCTTGGCCGCGACCGCCATGGCCGCGCAAAATGCCCAGCTATTGGCCAGCCAGAATGCCGCGCGGGTCGAACAGCTGCCGCCGCTGCCGCCCGCCCAGACCAGCGCGCCGCTGGTCAGCTATCTGCTCAGCGATGCGGCAGCCCATATCCACGGGCAGGTGATCCGGCTGGCCGCGCGCGAATTGGCGCTGGTGACCCATCCGATGCTGCTGTCGCCGGTGCTGGTGGATGATTGGGATCTGGCGGCGATCATGCGGGCTTTCGACGGTCCCTTGGGCGCATGCCAACAACCGCTGGGACTAAGCCGCAGCCCGCTTTAGACGATGTCAGCCTTGCCCTGACGCGGGCGGGGCGGCGTCGATATCCAGCAGGGCGGCATGGGCCTCTTGGCCGTCCAGCAGGCGATTGCTTCGTTGCACCACGCGCCAGCCCGCCGCTTCGCGCCGCAAAAGCCACAGATTGGCGCTGCATCGCGCGACCTTCCAGCGATCCGCGCCGTCATGCAGCAGCACCTGCGAATAATTCACCGCCCGCGCGGTATCGCCGCTGATGCTGATCTGCGGCAGGCTCAGGATATGGGCGCAGCCTTGGTCCAGATAGGCGCGGTGGCTGGGCAGATCGACCAGCCGCGCCACCGCCTCGGCACCGTCCAGAACCGCGCCGCCGAAATCATAGCGCCCGTCTTGCGCCCAAAGCGCCGCCGCAGCCGCCCCGTCGCCGCGATCAACCGCCGGCCCGAAAGAGGCGATCAGCTGAAAGATCGCATGGTGATCTTCCAGCTGGGCCAGTCGCGCCTCAAGCGCCGCCAGCCGGTCTTCGGCGCCGCTCATGCGCTCAGCGCCAATTCGCGCAGCTTGTCTTTCATCACCTTGCCCTGCGGGCTGACAGGCATGGCGGGCAAGAAGGTGATGCTGCGCGGCACCTTGTAATTGGCGATATGCTCGCGCGCCCAAGCGATAAGTTCGGCCTCGGTGGCGGTGGTGCCCGGACGCAGCACGATGAAGGCCTTGCCCACTTCACCCAGCCTTTGTTCCGCCACTCCGATCACCGCGATATGGCCCACGGCGGGATGGCGGCTCATATAGCGTTCGATTTCAGCCGGATAGCAGTTGAAGCCCCCGCAGATATACATATCCTTCATGCGGTCTTCGATGCGCAGATTGCCGTTGTCATCGAAATAGCCGATGTCGCCGGTATGCAACCACCCGTCGGGATCGATGGTTTTGGCGGTGGCGGCGGGGTCGTTGAAATAGCCCTTCATCACGAGGAAACCGCGAATCCAGACCTCGCCCGATTGCCCCTGTGGCAGCGCGGTGCCGTCCTTGGCCGCGATGCGGATTTCCACCCCCGGCCCCGGTTTGCCGGAGGTATTGGCAATCACCTCGTCGGGGTCTTGGGAATCGCACATCGCGCCGAAGCCGCCGCATTCGGTCAGCCCATAGCCGTTGCAAATGCCCTTGAAGCCCAATTCCTCGCGCATGCGGCGGATCAGCACCGCAGGGACCACCGATCCGCCGGTCACTCCAAGCCGCAAGGAGGAGGTGTCGATCGAAGCAAGGTCGGGATGCTGCAACATGCTTTGGAACAAAGCGGGCGGGCCGGGGATCACGCTGATGCGGTCGTCATGCACGCGCTTGAGCACCTGTTCCGCATCGAATGTCTGATGCGGGATCAGCACCGCCCCCATCATCAGCGTGACAATCGCCCCCGCGCGATAGCCGAAGGCGTGGAAGAAGGGCGAAATCACCAACACCCTATCGCCGTGGCGCAGCCCCACCTGCTGTGCCCATGTCCGCACCACCAAAAGGCATTGCTGATGGGCATATTCCACGCCCTTGGGATAGCCCGTGGTCCCGGATGTGAACAGCATGTCGCACAGATCCTGCGGCCCGACAGCGGCCTCGGCCGCGGCAAGCGCCGCATCGGAGATGTTATCCCCCAAGGACAGGAAGTCCTCCCAGGTGCAGTCCGGTGCACGGGCTTGACCGATCACCACCACGCGCGACAATTGTGCCCGCACCTCGGGACCGAGCATGGCGGGGTAATGATGGCCCAGGAAGTCGCCGACCGCGAAGATCAGCCGCGCGCCGCTGCGTTCCACCAGATCGGCCACCTCGCCGCCGCGAAAACGCGTGCTGACCGGCACCATGATGGCCCCGATCGTGGCCGCGCCCATGGCGGCGGCGATCCAATGCCAACTGTTGGGGGCCCAGACCATCACCCGATCGCCATGCACGATGCCCGCCGCCATCAGGGCCTTGGCCACCTGTCGGCGCAAGGCGTCGAATGCGGCATAGCTCAATTGGGTCTCGCCATCCTCGATATAGATTTGCGCGCCGTAATGTTGAGCGGCTTGGGCGCAAAGCGCGGGTAAAGTGCTAAGCGGCCAGTCGGTCGATCCGGGGCCGGTCGAAAACGTGATCCGTACAGGGGAATTTTGGGGGGTCATTTTGCACCGATGGTTGCGTTTGGACCGGTGGCGGATCTCTTACGAGGCCGCCGCCGCGTGATGGTCATGATGATCGCATTCAGCGCGCGCCCGCATCGTCTGAAAGGACGAACCGGCCGTTTCGGCCCAAGGTCGCGGCTTACGCCGGATGCGCGCGCCATAGCAGATAGCCGCCCGTCATCATGGCTGCGGCGGCGCTCAATGCCAGCCCCAGCCCTGCGACCGGATCGCTCAATGCCGAAGCCAGCGCCGCGACCACCAAGGCCAGCAACAGCTGCAAGAACATGTTCAACGAGGCTGCCGCGCCGGGCCTGTCGCGGAAAGGCACCAAGGTCAGCGGGATCAGCGTGGGAAAGACCAAGGCCCCCGCCGCCGCCGAAAGCGACAGCACCACCACCACCGACCACAAAGCCACCGCATCCAAGGCCCAGGCCGTCAGATAGACGCCCGTGCCCGCCGCCATCAGCCCCACTCCCAGTTTCAGGCCGCTCTGTTGGCGCTGGCGGTTCTGGAACATCCGCGACAAGCGGTTGCCGATGATATAGACCACCGCCACAACCATGGTCGCGAGCGCATAGCTCAAGGCGGAATGGCCCAGCGTTTCCACCAGTAAAAACGGCAGCAAGACGGCTTGGGCGTTATAGGCGGTGGTGGCTCCGGCGGTGCACAGCGTGCCATATAGGAAAGACCTGCTGCCCAGCATCGGGCCGAAGACCCGCAGGGTCGGCCTGCCCGAGGCGGGCTGTCGCGCACGGGTTTCGCGCAGGCAAAGGCAGATCAACAGCCCCTGCCCGATCCCCATGGCCAGCATCGCGGCCAAAGTGGCGATCCACCCCCCGAAATAGGTCAGCACCCCGCCCAACACGGGGGCAATCGCCGGACCGACCGCAAGGATCAGGCTGATCAAGGTCATGATCGATATCGACCTTTTCGCGTCGAACTGGTCCAGCACGATGGCGCGGCCCACCGAGACACCCGCCGAGGCGCCGATCCCCTGCAGCACCCGCGCGATCAGGAAGCCCTGCATGTCATCGACCATCAATGTCGCGCAGCTGGCGCAGATGAACAAAGCACAAAAGGCCAAGGCTATGGGCTTGCGCCCCAGCCGGTCCGACAGGGGCCCCGCGACCAATTGCATCGAGATATATCCCGCCAGATAGCCGGTCAGCGCCGCCTTGCCCTGCACGGTCGAGACGCCGAAATTTTCGGCCAAGGCGGGCAAGGCGGGCGCAAAAAGCGGCAGGCTGATCGGTCCAAGCCCCACCAGCAAAGCGCCCAGCCAGGCGGTGCGCCTTTCGCTCATGATCGGGGATGGCGCGGGCGGCGGTGGCGCCCCGCTTGTGTCTCGGCCAAGGCAGGCGGAAGCGTCCTGCATTACGGCTGACCCGCGCCTTCTGCCGCGTGGCGATCAAGGATATCCAGATACAAGGGGCGATCGCCGCCGCCATGCACTTCCAAAGCAGCCCCCGAAATGAACGCCGCCGCATCCGATGCCAGATACAGCGCGGCAGCGGCGATATCGGCACCCGTCCCCAGCCGACCCGCCGGAATAGACCGCGCGATATCGTCACGCGCCGCCGCCGATCCATAGGTGACATCGGCCATTTCGGTGCCGATCATGCCGACGATGATCGCATTGACCCGCAGGTTCGGGCCCCATTCCTGCGCCAGGCTGCGCGTCAGCCCCAGAAGACCAGCCTTGGCCGCACCATATGCCGCGGTGCGCGGCGATGGCCGCACCGAAGAAATGCTGGCGATATTCAGGATGACGCCGCCGCCTGCCTGCATCGGCGCATGGACGGCCTGCGACATATGCAAAGGCGCCAGCAGGTTCAGGGCGATGATCGCTTCGGAAAACCGCGCCGATGCGGTGGCGGCATCGGCATTGGGCGAGCCGCCGGCATTGTTGATCAAGACATCGACCCCGCCGAAATCTTCGACCACCGCCGCGACAAAGCGCTGACAGGCGGCGGCATCGCGCACGTCGCAGCTGTGGAACACCGCTTCATTATCGCCGTGACGCGGCAGGGTTTCGGGGGTCTTGCGCCCGCATATGGCGACCTTGGCCCCCGCTGCCAGAAAGGCCTCGGTCAGTTTCAACCCGATGCCGCGCGTGCCGCCGGTGACGATGACATTTTGTCCGCGATAATCCCAAATGGCTTTGCCACTCATCTTTATTCTCCTTGTTGGGCTGCCGGTCCGGTCACAACATCCAATTGCCGCCATTCACCAACAACGTCTGGCCGGTGACATAGGCGGCCTGATCGCCTGCGAAAAAGGCGATGGCATTGGCGATTTCTTCGGGGCGCGCCAAGCGACGCGCCGGAATGCCCGCCTTGATCGCGGCCAGCAGGTCTTGCGGGATCTTGTCCATGGCGGTGGTGGCAGTCGCCCCCGGCCCGACCGCATTGACGGTGATGCCATAGGGGGCCAATTCGCGGGCGATGGAACGGGTGAAGCCGATCACCCCCGCCTTGGCCGCCGAATATTCCCAAGTCTTCAACGACCCGTTCACCGCCGATTCCGAGGTGAGATTGATGATCCGTCCATGCCCGCGCGCTTTCATGGCATTGACCACCTGACGCGAACAGACCACCGCGCTTTTCAGGTTCACCTCCAAGATGAAGTCCAAAACCTCCATATCGGCATCGACAAAATCCGACATGCGGTTGCGCGCGCTTTGGCCAACATTGTTGATCAAGATATCGACCGGTCCGGTTTCGGCGGCGATCTGGGCGAAGACCTGCTCGATCGCCACCCTGTCGGTGCAATCCAGCCCATGCGCCTGTGCCTGCCCGCCGCTTTCGCGCAGGGCTTCGGCCTGTGCCGCGACCCCTGCCGCATCCAGATCCAGCAAGACGACCCGCGCGCCCTCGCGGGCCAGCCGTTCGGCGGTTGCAGCACCGATCCCGTTCGCGGCGCCGGTCACGACCGCCACCTTGTTCTGAAGTCCCTGCATCCGATCCCCCGTTGATGTTGCGCCTGTCCGGATGTGCCTAGCACCTTTCCCACCCTTCGGTGTTCGTCTTTTCGGACGATGCCGCGGTCACGCTTGCTGGTGATCATCATTAGGTTCGGGATCGAAGGGACATCCCTTCGCAACAACACGGAGGAGGAGAAACATAATGAAGGCGAAAGCGATCAGACGCACGGCCCTGTTGGCCTGTAGCGTGGCGACATTGATGACGGCGGGCTTTGCCGCACAGGCCCAAGACCTGAAGATCGGCGCGATCACCTCGTTCAGCGGTTCGGGCCAAAGCCTTGGGCCGGCCTATCTGGCGGCATGGCAATTGGCCATGGACGAGGTCAATGCCTCGGGCGGCCTGCTGGGACGCAAAGTGGTGCTGGTCACCGGCGATACCGCATCCGACCCGACCCATGGCGTCAGCGAATTGCGCCGCCTGATGTCGAACGAAAAGGTCGAAGCCATTCTGGGGTCGGTGGTAAGCCAAGAAACCCTGCCGATGGTGCCGCTGACCACCGAGGCCAATCTGCTGCAGATCAGCGCTTCCGCCTCCACCACGTTGACCCCCGAATACGGCCCCTATCACTTCTCGACCTCGCCCACCGGCTTGGACCAGATGAAGGCCAATGTGGATTATGCGGTCGATGTGCTGGGTCTGAAGAAGCTGGCGCTGATTTCGGACAATGGCGGCATGTCGAAAGCGGCCGTGGGCGAAATCATCGCCTATATGACCGAACGCGGCGTGGCACCGGTGGTCGTGCAGGAATTCGCCTTCAAGGCCGAAGATATGACGCCGCAGCTGTTCTCGATGCGCAATGCGGGGGCGGAAGGCGTGCTGCTGATCAACTCGATCGGCGATGATTCGCGCAAATTCCTTGAAAACCGTCTGGATATCGACTGGATGGTGCCGATCTTGGCCAACCAGACCATGAGCAATTATGCCGTGGGCAATGCGCTGTCGCTGGGCGGCGAGGCGTTCGAAAACGTCTATTCCACCCAGAATATCGGCATGACCTATTGCGAGGGCGATGCGGTAGGTGAATCCGCTTTCTCCAAGATGGCTATTCTAGCCAAGGAAAAGATCCAGAATGTTGAACGCATGGGCGGCGCGGAATCGCTGGTGCCCCCCTATGTGATGGCGCAGGTCATGATCGCGGGCATCACCGGCGCGGGCAGCGTAGAGGGCAAGGCGGTCGCCGCTTGGCTTGAAAACGCAGGCGAAATTACGACCATCGCAGGCCCGATGCAGGTCACCTCGACCAAGCATTTCTTCCCCTCGTCCAGCTCGA
>DALYSR010000144.1:0-9952 GCA_031991825.1 Paracoccaceae bacterium | reverse complement strand
GGGGCGGGTTGAGTGCTGGTGAGCCACCAGATCAAGGCGGCGGGCCCCAAGGTCCAGCGCAGCAGGGTTGCGGGCCAAAAATCGGTGCCCAATTCTGCGGGCGTCAGCGGCAGGCCGAGCCATGCGCCGCTTAGGGTGGCGAAGATGGCGGACAGCATGACCCATTGCGGCATGCTGCGTTTCTGGGTGATCGCGAACAGCAGCCCCGTCAGCGCCAGCATCGAAAGCGGTTGCGGATAGCCTGCCTGCAGCCAGATCAATTGCCATGCTGTCATGTTGCCCGCGATGCTCTGCAAGGCGTCATGCTGCAGTCTGAGGCAGGCGAGGCAGCCTGCGAGCAAGGCGAAGGCGATCAGGCGGTGGCTTTGGGGCTGGTCCGAACGGGTCATGCGATTGTTTCACATGCAACAGCGGCGCGGCGCAAGGGGCGATCCGGTCCGGTTTGCGATCAGCCGACTTGTCATCACCATGGGGGCCTGCGAGATTAGGCTATGGAATGGCGTGACGAAGCGCTGCTGCTCTCCTTGCGTCCGCATGGGGAGAGCGCGGCCATCATCGAGGTGTTGACGGCGGCGCATGGGCGTCATCTGGGGCTGGTGCGCGGCGGCGGCTCGCGGCGCTATGCGCCGATCCTGCAGGTTGGGGCGCAACTGGCGGTGGAATGGCGGGCGCGGTCTTCGGAACAGCTGGGCCAGTTTCGGGTCGAGCCGGTGAAATCGCGGGCGGCGGTGTTGGAAGACCCTTTCGCCTTGGCCGGACTGGCATCGCTTTGCGCCATGCTGCGGTTTTGTCTGCCCGAACGTCTGCCCTATCCGCAGCTCTATGCCCGCAGCCAGCAGGTGCTGGATTTGCAGGCAGGCGGCAAGACATGGCTGCCCGATTATCTGCGCTGGGAGATGACCCTGTTGGAGGATATCGGCTTCGGGCTGGATCTAAGCCGCTGCGCGGTGACCGGCAGTCGCGATGATCTGGCCTATGTCAGTCCCCGCACCGGACGCGCGGTCAGCCGCAAGGGGGCGGGGGAATGGGCGGATCGGTTGTTTCCGCTGCCACAATCCTTGCTGGGCCAAGGTCCCGCCGATTGGCACGAGGCCCTGCAGGCGCTGCGCATCACCGGACATTTCCTTTCGCGCGAAGTCGATGCGACGCAGGGGTTATCCGCCTTGCCAGACGCGCGGTTGCGGTTATTGTCTAGACTTGAGCGAGAAGCACGCGCGGCAGGCCAATAGGTATCGTGCGTGAGGATGGATAGTTATGGCGCGTTATATTCCGGTTTTTTTGAAGCACGCACCTAGCACGTCGCGCATCACCCATTTTGCGACCCTGAACGGGTTGGAGGCGACCGTCAGAAGCATTCTGTCTTCGGCGATGCCGCTGTCGATCTACGACGCGGTGGGATCGGCGGAAGCGACATCGGCCACTTATTTCCTGATCGGCATCTGTTCGATGATCTGGGGCTTCATGGTGCCGACGGTGACCGCGTGGATTCCGCGGCGGTGGATGTATAGCCTTGGCTGCTGCTTCTATGCGATCGCGATGACCTGCGGGATCACATCGATCATGACGGGGCAGGCCTGGCTGATGCCGGTATCGCTGCTGATGATGACATTCGCGACCGCGACCACTTTCATTTGCATCAATGCCTATGTGCTGGATTACATCGCGCGTGAAAATCTGGGGCGCAACCAATCGACCCAGATGCTGTATGCCGCCGTGCCTTGGACGGTGGGTCCGGTGCTGGGGGTTTGGCTGCGCAGCGTTTGGGCACCGGCCCCGTTTATCTTTGCCGGAGTGGCGGCTTGCGTCTTATTAGCGGCGTTTTGGGTCTTCCGTCTGGGCAATGGCAAGCAGATCAGCCGCGCCAAGGGGCCCGCGGCCAATCCGATCGCCTATATCGGGCGGTTCCTGCATCAGCCGCGATTGATCGCGGGTTGGCTGTTTGCAGTGGTCAGATCGACCGGCTGGTGGGTCTATATTGTTTATCTGCCGATTTTCTGCGTGGAATCGGGTTTGGGCGACAAGGTCGGCGGGATCGCCTATTCGATTTCGAATTCGGTGCTGTTCCTGTCGCCCCTGGTCTTGCGGCTGAGCCGGAAGACGACCTTGCGGCGCGTGCTGCAGATGTCTTTCGGCTCGGCGGCTATTCTGATGCTGACGGCGACGCTGGTATCGCCCTGGCCCATCTTGACGGTGCTTTGTGCGATGGGGGCGACGATCTGCTTCATCGCCTTGGACGTGGTGGGAAGCCTGCCCTTCATGATGGCGGTGCGCCCCTATGAGCGTACCGAAATGGCAGCGGTCTTTTCCAGCTTCCGCGATGTGTCTGGCATCATGGCTCCGGGCTTAGCCTATATGGTGCTATTGGTGGCACCTTTGGCGGGGATATTTACCGCCAGCGCAATGACGATGGCGGGCTGTTATGTCTTGGCCGGCAAGTTGCACCCAAGACTTGGGGTGGCACGCCCGTCACGCGGCGGGCAGGTTCAGGGCTGATCCCGTCGCCATTGCAGCCTATGTGCTTTGGATCGCAAGGGGCTCTCTGGGTAATAAAGTTGCAACTAGTAGGTGTTGATTGAGCGAAAATAACGCGCTAATTTACAGTCCGCCTTGGCGGTCGGGCAAATAAAAAGGGCGGGGAAATCCCCGCCCTTTTTGTTGACACCTTGTGACGGCCTTAGCCGATCGCGGCGGCTTTCACGTCGTCATCGATGAAGGCCACATATTGCGCGAAGTTCTTCGAGAACATGTCCACCAGCTTCTGCGCTTGTGCGTCGTAAGCGGCCGGATCTGCCCAGGTCGAACGCGGGTCGAGCAGCGCTGCATCGACGCCCTCCAGCGCGACCGGTACTTCGAAGCCGAAGTTCGGGTCTTTGCGGAATTCGACCTGTTCCAGCGATCCGTTCAGCGCTGCGGTCAGCAGTGCACGGGTCGCCTTGATCGGCATACGCTTGCCTTCGCCATAAGCACCACCGGTCCAGCCGGTGTTGACCAGCCAGCAGGTCGCGCCATGCTTGAGGATCTTTTCCTGCAGCAGCTTGCCATAGACTTCCGGACGACGCGGCATGAAGGGCGCGCCGAAGCAGGTCGAGAAGGTCGGCTGCGGTTCGGTCACGCCACGTTCGGTCCCCGCCACCTTCGAGGTGAAGCCCGACAGGAAGTGGTACATCGCTTGCGCCGGTGACAGCTTCGCGATGGGCGGCAGCACACCGAAGGCGTCGCAGGTCAGCATCACGACATGGTTCGGATGGCCGCCCAAAGCAGTATCCGAGGCATTCGAGATCGCCTCCAGCGGGTAAGCGCAACGGGTGTTGTCGGTCAGGCTGTTGTCGGTGAAGTCGATGTCCAGCGTTTCCGCATCATAGACCATGTTTTCGATGACGGTGCCGAAACGCGAGGTGGTCGCGTAGATTTCCGGTTCCGCCTCTTTGGACAGGTTGATGGTCTTCGCATAGCAGCCGCCTTCGAAGTTGAAGATGCCGCGATCCGACCAGCCATGTTCGTCATCGCCGATCAAGGTGCGATCGGGGCTTGCCGACAGGGTGGTCTTGCCGGTGCCCGACAGGCCGAAGAACACGGCCGCATCCACCGGATTGTCGAGCGCATGGTTGGCCGAGCAATGCATCGCCATCACGCCCTTGCCGGGCAGGATGTAGTTCAGGATGGTGAAGACGGCCTTCTTGTTTTCACCGGCATAAGCGGTGTTGCCGATCAGCACGGTCTTTTCGTCGAAGTTCAGTGCGATGACAGTATCGCTGCGGCAGCCGTGTTTGGCCGGATCCGCTTTGAACGACGGCACGTTGATGATGGTCCATTCCGACACGAATGCCGCCAGATCGGCCGCATCGGGGCGACGCAGCAAGTGACGGATGAACAGGCCATGCCATGCCAGTTCGGTCACGACACGCACATTCAGGCGATGCACCGGATCGGCACCCGCATAAAGATCCTGAACGAAGAAATCGCGGCCTTTCATATGCGCGAGCATATCGGCCTTGAGCTGCGCGAAGGCATCGGGTGCCATCGGCCCATTGTTTTCCCACCAGATCGAATCTTCGACCGAAGCGGTACGGACAACGAATTTATCTTTAGGCGAGCGGCCAGTGAATTGACCGGTCGAGCACAGGAAAGCGCCACCCTTGCCCAGGCGGCCCTCGCCACGGGCGACGGCGGATTCAACCAGTGCCGGCTCGATCAAGTTATAATAGACGTTCCCCAGTCCAGCCATGCCTTGGGTTTCGAGGGTATGGTTCGGGTTCACACGTCCTAGGGTCATCCTGCAAGCTCCGTTGCCCACCGCACTTTGGCTGGGGGCTGTTTTCGGTCAGAATTCGGTATCCGAGACTATAGAATACCGGCGCCCCACCCGGGCCACAGGTGACGGCGCAGGGGGCCTATAACACGAAGTTGCCGAAACGGAACATACAGTTAGCGCAACCATCATCGAGTTTAGCGCAATCAAATAAAATCAAATCCCGTGCTGGCGCCAATTAGCTATCTATTGGATCATTTCGTGTCTGATCTCACAGACTTTAAGTGATTCGCAGTTCGCTGTTGATTCTCGACCCCGAAAAAAAGACAATCGGACGATAGAATTTATATGCATTTATTAAATTGTCGGGGAGGCGCTTATGTCTAGGATCGCCCTTGTGGATGATGACAGGAATATTCTGACCTCGGTGGCGATGACGCTTGAGGCGGAAGGCTTCGAGGTTGAAACCTATAACGACGGCCAATCCGCCTATGATGCGTTTTGCAGGCGGATGCCCGATATGGCGGTGCTGGATATCAAGATGCCGCGGATGGACGGCATGGATATCTTGCAACGTATCCGGCAGAAAACCTCGATGCCGGTGATCTTCCTGACCTCGAAAGACGATGAAATCGACGAGGTGCTGGGCCTACGGATGGGGGCGGACGATTATGTCAAAAAGCCCTTCAGCCAGCGGCTGCTGGTCGAACGCATCCGCGCCTTGCTGCGCAGGCAGGATGCCTTGGCGGGGGCAGAGATTGCCACCACCGAAGACACTAAGATCATCGAACGCGGCGATTTGCGGATGGACCCTTTGCGCCATTCGGTCAGCTGGCGCGGCAAGGAAGTGGCCTTGACGGTCACCGAATTCATGCTGCTGCAGGCCTTGGCGCAGCGCCCCGGCTTCGTGAAATCGCGCGATCAGCTGATGGATGTGGCCTATGACGATCAGGTCTATGTCGATGATCGTACAATCGACAGCCATATCAAACGCTTGCGTAAAAAGATGCGCGCCGTAGACGACAGTTTCTCGGCGATCGAGACGCTATATGGCATTGGTTATCGCTATAACGAGGCATAATGGGAATCGCGCAATTCGCCGCCTCTGTTTTTCGACCTCGTGAGGGAGGAGAAGTTGTCATGGGTGAGGACTGGGTAGCGCCGGAACCGGACGACGCTGCCGAGAAGCCAAGCCCGCGCCGCCGTGACTTCTGGGCCCTGAAAAGTTCGCCATTGGCGCGCAAGATCATCATGTTCAACCTGATGGCGCAGGTGATCTTGGTGGCGGGGGTGATGTTCTTGAACCCCTTCCACAATAGTCTGGTCGAACAACGCCAGAAAAGCTTTGCCACCGAGGCGCAGCTTTTGGCGGATGTGGTGTCGGCAACGATGCAGAGCGCAGGCGCCCCCGCAGTGGATGGCGTGCTGCAAAGCCTGCGTCTTAGTATGGGAAATGATGCCTATCTCTTTGATGCGCAGGGAAATATCATTGCGCATCACGGCGATATGATGCTGTCCGACCGTGACAAGCGCGAAGATTTCCTGCGGGGATTGATCGCCCAAGCGCAAGCCGCCGGCATAGAGGTCGAACAGGGCCAATATGTGGAAACCGGCCCCTTCTTGGCTGCCGCAGCGCCGTTGCAACTGGCGGATGCAAGTGAAGTGACCTTCGGCCTGATTTCGGCAGAAGGAGAAATTGAAAAACTGGTCCTTGGCGAAAGACTGCAGATCCTGCGGATGGTGATCTTGGGGCTGGTTATTTCGATCGGGCTTAGTCTGGTGCTGGCATCGACCATTGCCAACCCATTGGCCGATTTGGCTTCGGCGGCAGAGATCGGGCAGGATCGTGATGCGCGTAAGCTGCATGCCGGACGCATCCGCATCCCCGATTTGGCAGGTCGGCCCGATGAAATCGGCAGATTGTCGATCGCTATGCGGGGCATGGTGGCAGCGCTTTACGATCGGATTGATTCGAATGAACAATTTGCAGCGGATGTCGCCCATGAGATCAAAAACCCGCTGGCTTCTTTACGATCGGCCGTTGCGTCGATGCGGGTGGCAAAGCGGGATGACCAACGTGAAAAGCTGCTTGAGGTGATTGATCATGATGTGCGCCGTCTGGATCGTTTGGTGAGCGATATTTCCAATGCCTCGCGGCTGGACAGCGAACTGGTCAAGGAGCAGGAAGAAATCTTCAACCTGACCAAAACCTTGGGCAATCTTTGCAGCTATCTGAGCCAGCAGGCGGAAACCCGTGGCGTCGAATTGATCACCGATTTCCCCGATGAACCGATCAACCTGTCGGGGCTTGAAGCGCGGCTGGCGCAGGTTTTTGTCAACCTTATCACCAATGCGATATCCTTCTGCGAAAATGGCGATGCGGTGCGGGTCTGGGCGCGCAAACGGGCCAATCGGGTCTTGGTGGTGGTGGAAGACACCGGACCGGGTATCCCCGAACAGGCCTTGTCGAAGATTTTCAAGCGGTTCTATTCCGAACGGCCGCAGGGCCAGTTCGGCAATAACTCGGGTTTGGGGCTGTCGATTTCGAAACAGATCGTCGAGGCGCATGGCGGGGTGATCTGGGCCGAAAACATCCGCCCGACCCAAGCCGATGCGGAAAGCGAACCTTTGGGTGCCCGGTTTGTCGTGGGTTTGCCGGGATAAGCGATGGAACGGCTGAACTGGCATGCAAGCTGCGTGGCGATCAATGAACGCGGTTTGCTGATCATGGGCAAGTCCGGCGCGGGCAAGTCAAGCTTGGCCTTGGCGTTGATGGCCTATGGTGCCGCCTTGGTGGCCGATGACCGCACCGATTTATGGCCGCAGGGGGATCGGCTGATGGCGGCGGCCCCGGCGGCACTTTCCGGTTTGATAGAGGCGCGCGGCGTCGGGATATTGCGGGTTCCCGCTTTAGCGCAGGCCGAAATCACCCTGATCGTCGATCTGGATCAGCGCGAATGCAACAGGTTGCCGCCCCTGCGTCACATGACTGTGCTTGGAGCGCGAGTTCCCCTTGTTCACGGCGCGGAAAACGCCCATCTTGCACCGGCATTGCTGCAATATCTACGCCACCATCGGCAGCATTAATCGCTGGAGAAGGCTTTGACGATCGAGAAGGCAGAAGCGCAGGGGCAACGGCTGGTACTGGTGACCGGCCCCTCGGGCGCAGGACGGTCAACGGCGGTAAACGCCTTGGAAGATTTGGGGTACGAGCCGATCGACAATCTGCCGCTCAGCCTTGTGCCGCGTTTGATTGACTTGGACGGCCCCTCGACCCCGATCGCTTTGGGGCTGGATGTGCGCAACCGCGATTTCGCGGCCTCCAGCCTGATCGAATTGATCGACGGCCTCGCGCGCGATCCGCGTGTCAGCCTTGACGTGCTCTATCTGGATTGTGCGCCCGAAGTCCTGATCCGCCGCTATAGCGACACGCGCAGGCGTCATCCCTTGGCCGAACATGCCAGCCCCGAAGAGGGAATCGCCCGCGAGATTGACCTGCTCGCGCCGATCAAAGCCCGCGCCGACCACCTGATCGACACCTCGGACCTGACGGTGCATGGCTTGAAAGCCGAAGTTAGCCGCTGGTTCTCGCAGAGCAAAAGTACAGGTTTGCAGGTGTCGGTGCAGAGCTTCAGCTATAAGCGCGGTGTGCCGCATGGCTTGGATATGGTGTTCGATTGCCGCTTTTTGCGCAATCCGCACTGGGATAACACCTTGCGCCCGAAGGATGGTCGTGACCCTGCGGTCGCTAACTATATCGCGCAAGATCAACGATTTGCGGAATTCTCCTTAAAGTTGCGCGAGATGCTGACGTTTTTGCTGCCCGCGCATGAGGCGGAAGGGCGTGCGCATGTGACGATAGGATTTGGCTGTACGGGCGGGCAACACCGATCGGTTGCGCTTGCAGAAAACATGGGCAATGCTCTTGCAGAATTGGGCTGGCCGGTGTCAAAGCGACACCGAGAGCTTGAACGTCGCGCGGCTGCGGCGGGTGCAAAGGGTGCGAACGGAGTGGATTGCGCGTGATCGGAATCGTGATCGTTGCTCATGGCGGACTGGCGCGAGAATATCTCGCTGCGGTTGAACATGTGGTGGGACCGCAAGATGCAATGCGTGCCATTTCAATCGAAGACGACCATGATCGCGGCGCCAAGCAGGCGGAAATTTGTGCGGCAGCCGATGCTGTCGATCTGGGCGCGGGCGTGGTGGTGGTGACCGATATGTTCGGCGGCTCGCCGTCCAACCTGTCGCTGATGGCCTGCTGTGGCGTTGACCGCCGGATCGTTTACGGCGCCAACCTGCCGATGCTGATCAAGCTGGCCAAATCGCGCGACATGACCGTTCCCGATGCCGTTACCGCCGCCTTGGATGCTGGCCGAAAATATATCAATAGCCTCGATTTGGGCGGAGGAATGTGACGTCGTGCCGGTGCAGATCCTGAAGATCGTCAATGAAAAAGGCCTGCATGCGCGGGCGAGTGCCAAATTTGTGGAAGTGGTCGAAGCCCATGAAGCTTCTGCGCAGGTCAGCAAGGATGGTATGACCGTTTCAGGGGATTCGATCATGGGGTTGCTGATGCTTGCGGCCTCGCGCGGGACCGTAATCGCGGTCGAAACCACCGGCCCCGAGGCCGAGCCTTTGGGCGATGCCTTGAAACAGCTGGTCGCAGACCGCTTCGGCGAAGAATACTGATCCCAGACAGCACGGCACCATCCGCATCGATATCGGATTTCGGACGAAGGCAGGGTGATCCTGCCATGTCTTCCTTAGCATTTATATACAATGCGCCTTTTGACACTTTCCTAACGGTTTGGGGGCATCCTGAGGTCGGGTGTGTTTTAAGGGGTGTCACGGATGTCTATCCGTTTTGTGGGCAAATTTTTGCCCGATGTGCAGTCATGCCATTACGGGCATGCGCGGCTCAATTTTCGGGGGCCGGAACGTGATCTGCGGCAGGATTTCGTCGCGGTCTTAGGCGGAAGCGAAGCTTACGGCCCGCAGGTGGCTTTGCCATTTCCGGCATTGATGGAACCTTGTTTGGGCATGGGTGTGGCCAATCTGGCGCAAGCTCAGGCCAGTGCTGACTTTTATCTTACAGAACCCGCGGTGCTGGAGGTGGCCGCAAAAGCCCGCGTGGTCGCAGTCGTGGTCATGGGGGCTGCCAATCAGTCGAATAGCTTCTACCGCGTGCATCCGCGACGCAATGACCGCTTCATTCAAGCCTCGCCCCAGCTGAGGGCGCTTTATCCGGAGGTGGATTTCACCGAATTCCATTTCACGCAGCACTTGCTCCGGCATCTGCACGCCGTATCGGCCAAAAGGTTCGATGCGGTGGTGCAGGAATTGCGTGAGGTCTGGATCGAACGGATGCGTGAGCTGTTGGGGCGCATTCCGGCGCCGCTTGTCCTGACATGGATCGCGCGGATCGGGCCACCCTCGGCAGGGGGGGCGGTTGATCTGGGCCAGAAGCCTGTGCTGGTCGATGCGGATATGCTGGCGCAACTGCGTGATTTGGTGTCCGATTATACTGAGATGACCTTGGCCGCCGACCTGAATGAAGAGATGTGGGGGCATCACCATATCTCGAATCTTCTGGGCCCAAGGATGATGGGCCAGCTATGAAACGGGGGCCTTTCGGCCCCCATCCTTTGCTTACAGCTTGCTGTCCAGTTCCGGCACGATCTGGAACAGATCGCCGACCAG
>DALYSR010000143.1:0-9992 GCA_031991825.1 Paracoccaceae bacterium | reverse complement strand
TGCCTGAGTGGGACTTGGCGCCCGCCGTGAATGCGCTGCAGGCCCTGCGCGGCGTCGCGCTGATCAGCGCAGTGACATTCATGGCCGAGGTCGGGGATGTGCGCCGGTTTGAGACACCGGTCAGGCTGATGGCTTATCTGGGGCTGGTGCCCAGTGAATATTCCACCGGCAAATCAACCCGGCGGGGCGGCATCACCCGTGCGGGAAACGCGCGTGTCCGCCATAAACTGATAGAGGGCGCCTGGACCTACCGTCTTCCGGCCCGACCGGGCGAGCGCAAACTTTATGTCCTTAAGGCACAACCGCCGGAAATCCAGGACATCGCCTGGAAAGCTCAGTCGCGTCTGGCAGACCGTTATCGCTGTTTGGTTTTGCGCGGGAAGAAGTCCACGGTGGTCACAACCGCAATTGCGCGCGAGATGGCAGCATTCATGTGGGATATTGCCCGACAATCCATGCCTGTCGTCTAAGTCGGCTGGCACATGCGCTCAATGGCGGCCTCGCGCTCTTCGGGCACATAGGCAATGCCCGAGCGTGCGATCGCAAAGGGGCGTTGGCCCGCCAGATCGCGGCCCTGCAGCAAGACCTGGCCTTAGCTGGGCGTAACCAGCCCCATGACCGCCTTCATCATCGTCGAGCGGCCCGCACCATTGCGGCCCAGCAGGCTGACAATCTCGCCCTGCCCTATCGCTAGGTCGACGCCTTGCAGGATGTGGCTTTTGCCGTAATGTGCATGCAGATTGCGGATATCCAAGATCAGCTTTTGTGCCATCACGCCACCTCCTCGCCCAAATAGGCCTCTTTGACGCGGGCATTCTCGCGGATTTCTGCCGGCGTGCCGGTCGCGATCACTTCGCCATAGACCAAGACGGTGATCCGATCGGCCAAGTTAAAGACGACATCCATGTCATGCTCGACCACCATCAGCGTGCGCCCCACGGTGATGTCGCGGATCAGCTGGGTTGCGTAATCGGTTTCCTCTTGCGACATCCCCGCCATCGGCTCGTCCAGCAAGATCACCTTGGGATCAGAGGCCAGCGTCATGCCGATCTCTAGCGCGCGCTGCTCGGAATAGGACAGATCGCCCCCCGCCACGCTGGCACGCCCGCTCAGACGGATCTGATCGAGCAGGCGATCAACCTCTTGGCTGACGGCCTTAAGCCGCGAGACAGGGCGGAAGATCGAAAATTGCACCCCATGGCGGCGCATCACTGCCAGACGCAGATTTTCAAAAACGCTGAGGCCGGGGAAGATATTGGTGATCTGGAAGGATCGCGCCAGACCGCGCTTGTTCACCTCTGCCGGAGTAAGCCCGCCGATATCGCGCCCCTTCAGCAAGATGCGCCCCGAGCTGGGCGTGTAATGGCCCGAGCACAGATGAAACAGCGTCGACTTACCCGCCCCGTTCGGCCCGATCAGCGCATGACGCTCGCCTTCACGGATCGAGAGGTTCACATTGCGACATCGAATTGCAAGACGGCCCTGCCGAAGAACTGGCACGGATGGTGGCTGAGGGGCCGCTGGATCTAGCCATCGCGGGATATTCAGGAAACTCGCCTCTGTTGATCTGTCAGGAAATTGCGCGTGACCCCTTTGGTCTTGCGGTCGGCCACCAACACAGTTTGGCGCGTTTTCAGCGCCCTTTGCAAATTGCCGACATCGATCGATCCGAACGAGGTGATCCACCTTGATCAAACCACAGGCTCTTCACGTCTGATTGGCGAGCACAGTGCTTTGCCTCCTTTACTAAAAGGACGGCAAGATGCGCGTCACTTCAACCTTCGGGCAGCTTTGTCTGATCCGTTCGGGCATGGGCGTCGGGCTGTTGCCGCAGCGGGCTGTCCAGTTGTTTGACGATCCGAAACTTCGTTTTTTAACCGTCTCGGATTTGCACCTTGAGCAACGTGTATGGTTACTTCGGCCAAAAAGACGTGCAGTGTCGCATGTTCTGGCCTCGTTTAACGAGATATTGCATAGTCAACTGACGATGAATTTAGACTAATCCGTACGGGCATCCTTGCGAAACTCGGCCAGCGGGGATCG
Organism: Paracoccaceae bacterium; assembly: GCA_031991825.1. Lineage (GTDB taxonomy): Bacteria > Pseudomonadota > Alphaproteobacteria > Rhodobacterales > Rhodobacteraceae > Pseudotabrizicola. The sequence continues at coordinate 7,949 of DALYSR010000143.1, read as the reverse complement.
TGCTCCGCCTGATGGTGTTGGGTAGGTGGCCATCAGCTTAGTCGTTAGGTTCGGGTTGCACACCCATGAACCGAGGACGCCACTGATTGATCTGATCCCTGAAGTGAGACCGTTTTCTGGATCACCCGAGGCTGGAGTTTTCGGGTGTTTGGCCGGGGCTCGGGCCGGAAGCAGGCCCCGGATTTGCCAGTTCGCATGGCGTCTTGTAGCCAATGGCGCCATGCGGTCGTTCGGTGTTGTAGTAGCTCAACCAAGTCTCCATCTTTTCCTTCGCATCTGCAAGCGTCATGAACCAGTGGGCGCTGAGACACTCTTCGCGGAAGCGGCCATTGAACGCCTCTATGAAGGCGTTATCGGTCGGTTTTCCGGGCCGAGAGAAATCGAGGGTACCCCCCTTGGTGTAGGCCCAGAGATCCAGATCGCGGGAAATAAATTCGCTGCCTTGATCGACCCAGATTGTCTTGGGATACCCCCGTTCTGCACAGATACGCTCAAGCGTCTCTACGACGTTTTCAGCCCGGTAGCTGAAGCGCGGATCGACGATAGACGAGAACCGCGAGAAAATGTCGACAACGGTTAAAACCCGGATCTTGCGTCCTGTTGCCAGTTGGTCGTGCACAAAATCCATGGCCCAGGTTTCATTCGCTGCGGTCGCCGGTTGCCGGTCTTCCCGAAGCTTAGCCCTGACCCGCCGCTTCGGGGTCTTGTTGCACAGTTGCATCCCTAACTCACGGTAAATCCTCCGGGTTTTCTTTTGGTTGATAAGCCAGCCATCCCGACGCAGCATGACATGCACACGACGGTAGCCGTAGCGCACACGGGTTTGGCAGATGTCACGGATTTTTTTGTTCCAAACTGGCCTGCTCGGGGCGCCGTGCTTCGTAATGGTAGCTCGATGTCTCGACGAGAAAGACTGCACAGGCTCTCCGGATCGAGACGTTCCATTCCACGCAAACACGGTCGACAAGCTGACGCTTCCCGGCAGGCCTTAGAGCTTTCGGCGCCGAACATCCTGCAGCATTTCCTTGTCCAGCGACAGGTCAGCCACCAGCTTGCGCAGCTTCGCATTTTCGTCTTCGAGCAGCTTCATTCGACGCATATCCGTCGGCAGCATGCTGTCGTATTTTTTCTTCCAGCTGAAGTAGGTCGCGGGACTGATCCCGGCCTTGCGGCACAGATCCGCCACCGGCATGCCGTCTGCGCCTTGCTTCAGGATGAATGCCTTTTGGGCGTCCGAAAACTTCGAGGATTTCATCGGTCTTAACTCCTCCCGGCCATGGGGAAGATTAACCGAAAAACTCCAGTTTCAAATGATCCAGTTTTCAGGGTTCACATCAAGGCAAAAGCTGGCCCTTATTGCGGGCCTCACGCCGCCAGATATGCAACGTCGCCTCTGAGATCCCTTCCTCCAGCGACAGCTGTCGGATCGATGTCATCTGCGGCGGAAGCATCCGCTTCAAAACCGCTGCTTTACGTTCTGGTGCATAACCCAAGTCGTCGTCCTATCTCGCCCCACAACAATGAGAGAGAAAATTACAGGGCCGGACAACTTCCCTGACAAAGGGGGGAGCGGTCTCATTGCAAGGTGCCCCCTTCCACCCTTAGCCGCCGCTCGGCATAGCATGATGTTACGATGCGCCTTACCAAAGCGGTCGGTCAATTCAAATTAAATGCTGATACACCGTATGCAGATGCGCTGGAACGTGCACAACTTTACCGCTGTAAATGTCGTTCCAAAATGGCCGAAGCTGCCTGTGCATCTTTGCGGTGAATGGCTGCGATAATGCCGTGATGGTCATTGTCAACGCGGGGCTTCCAGCGATTGCGGTAGTGGATCAAAATGTAACGCGCTGCAATATTTTGCATGTTTTCAACTGTTTCCAAAAGGCGTGGCATATCGCAGGCCTCGTAGATCTTCATATGAAACGCGCGGTTGAGTTCTTCCCATTCGTAAATATTAGGGGCTTGATCGCAAGAGCGACGAAGCGCATCGGCTTCGTTGACTTGAGTGACTGTCAGATGAGGGACGGAATGCAATAGTGTGAGAGGCTCAAGGGCAAGGCGCATAAGCTTTAGCTCGCGATGCGCAGAAGGGTCTAGGGGCGCGACCTGGACGCCTTTGTTGTGTTGCGAAATCACAAGCCCCCGCGCAGCCAATTTAAGCATGGCCTCACGCACGGGAACATGGCTGACCCCAAATTCGGCGGCGACATAATCTTGACGCAGCCTTTCGCCAGCGATCAGTTCGCCTCGGATAATCCGGCGTCCAATCTCATCGGCTATCAGTTGAGGGGTGGGGGTGGTGGACATTTTTGGGGTGCTCAGAGATTAGAGTTTGCGGGCAATACAGTACGAAGGCCGATAGGTCAAAGTCAGCGTAGCGTTCTGTTCCATGTCACGCATTATTACGCGCAAGTGTGCGGGCGAAAGTCGGCCTCCACATAATCCATTCACACCCGTTGCCCTGAGATGCGCAAAAAGGGATCGAGCGTCAGGGAAGGTTAAGGTGATACTCTCGTCAATGGCCGCAAGGATTTGGGCATTTGCGGGCAGGTTTTGACAGAGCTCCTCCGCGTTTTGATAAGAGGGCGCGCCAGGGCCCAGAGCAAAGCGGGCAAGTTCGGGAAACATGTCAGGACCAAAGCTGCTGATAGCCAGTATGCCGCCTTGGCGCAGGGCGGAAAAGGCTTGGCGTGTTAAAGCGGCAGGATCGGGTAGCCACTGCAGCATCGACGAGGTGGCCACAAGGTCAAGCTCTGTAGGGAAATCAATTCTTTGGGCGTCTCCGGTCACGTGGTGAAGCTCCATGCCTTGAGGCCAAGCGAGGTTAGGGCAAGGCGCGGTCAGATCGTTAAGCCAAAGGGTTTTAGGGGCAAGCGTTAGAAGGTGACGCGTCAAAAACCCTGTTCCATGCCCGAGTTCCATGATGTGAGCCGCTGAGGGACATGCCTTGCGGATTTGATCTGCCAGTTGAGTAGCGATCTGCTTTTGCGCAAGGGCCGCTGTGTCATAGCTGGTTATATGGCGGTTAAAGCCTGCGGCGATTTTTCTAAGAGCTTCGGTCATGCCAAGATTTCTTGCCAGCTTTGCCACTGCGCAAAAGGCATATGCGGGCGGTTGAACCAAGTAACAACTGGTGCGGGCCAAGCCTGCTCCATCGCGGCAGGCGTGAAGATACGATCCCCTTTGCAGGCGAAAACACGGCCAAACCCTGAAGGATCGGCGGCAGGGCGCTCGGCTAGCAGATGCAGCTCGGTGCGAAGGGCAGGAATATCGGACGCTGTGGACGGCGTCGCGCTGGCGCGGCGCGCAAACTGCTTCAGGCTTTGGGGAGAGAGTTGATCTGCTGTTTGATCGTAAACCCATGCGCCGATTGTGGCGCGCGGGTTCACGGCACCGCAAAGGGCAAGAGCCGTTCGTGGCCGTAGCGTGCCGAGCTGGCGCGCCGCCACGGCCACCCCCATTGAATAGGCGAGGACGTCAATTTGGCTGTAAACGGAGATAAGAGCGGTATCGAAACCCTCGTCGCGGTAGTCGCGCAGCATAAGTACATCGCAGTCGCTGCTGAGGTGGGAAAGATCGGTGTGATCCAAAGCCCAGCCAGCATAGAACAAGACTAAATTCTTGCTGCCCTTTTGGTGCAACCACGTTACTTGCATCAAAACCCCCTTGCGATTTTCAACATCGCGGCGCTGACTTTTGATAGGGCATCGGGCGTGATCGTCAGGGGCGGCATGGCATAGAGCAGACGTCCAAACGGGCGCAGCCAGACCCCGCTTTCGGCGCAAAAGGCGTGAACCTTTCGCATCGGTAGGGGCTCTTTCATCTCGATCACCGCAATGGCGCCTAAGATGCGCAGATCGGCCACATCTGGAAAGTCGCGGGCGGCGGCTAGATCTGTGACCATTTGCGCGCCAATCGCGTGCGCGCGGGCTGACCAGTCCTGTGCTTGCCATAAATCCAGCGCGGCAGCGGCCACCGCGCAGGCGAGGGGATTGGCCATAAAGGTTGGCCCATGCATCAAGGTTCCGATGTTCAAGGCCAGATCACGCGTGGCGATGGTGGCGGCAAGTGTCATCATCCCGCCAGTCAGGGCTTTGCCAAGGCAAAGGATATCTGGGGTCACACCTGCCAGTTCCATTGCAAAACGCGCGCCCGTGCGGCTGAAGCCCGTGGCAATTTCATCGAAAATCAGATGGATGCTGTAGTGATCACAAAGAGCGCGCAGCCCTCGCAGATAGGCCGGATGATAGAAATACATCCCACCCGCACCTTGCACGATGGGTTCAATGATAAAGGCTGCGATTTTATTGCCATCTTTGGCAAATAGCGCCTCGACCTCGGCCAAGCCGTTTTGGGCGGGGTCATCGGGCCAAGGGGCGTCATAGGCGATTGGCGGGCGGGTAGTGAAATATTGCGGTGCAATGGCGCGGCCGAAATGGCTGTGCATGCCGGTTTCGGGATCGCATAGGCTCATGGCTTTCCAGGTGTCGCCATGATAGCCGCCGCGCGCGGTCGCAAGTGCCGTGCGGCCAAGATGGCCTGCGCCAATCTGGGCTTGGATCGCTATTTTCACCGCGACCTCAACGGTCACCGATCCGCTGTCGGCATAAAAGACCTGATCCAATCCTTGGGGGAGAACGGCCAAAAGACGGCGGGTAAGTTCGATCGCAGGCTGATGGGTCAGGCCGCCGAACATCACATGCGGCAGCTGGTTTGCCTGATCTTTCAAGGCCTTTACCAGCGGATCTGGCGCATGGCCAAAGGCCGCGCACCACCAAGACGACATCGCATCAATCATGCGGTGGCCATCATCGAGCTCTAGCCAGATGCCTTTGGCGCCGACCACTTTGTAAAGCGAGGGTTGCTCTGCGCGCGAAGTATAGGGGTGCCAAATATGGGCGGCTTCAAAGGCCAGATCGCTCATGCCAAAGCCTTTTTGATACGGCAAATGTCAATGGCAGTGAAAGCTTGCGCCAAAGTCCCAGCGGTCACCTCGGCAAGCCGTGGCAGGCAGCCAAGATCGGGGAGATGTGCTATACGGCAGATGGTCTGGCGACTGTCTTGCATCTCTTCGCCCACAAAAGCCACGCCCAGCAGCGGTACGTGGCGTGCACGCAACGCCTCGATAGTTAAAAGGCTGTGGTTGATGGTGCCAAGGCTGGTGCGCGCCACCACAATCACCGGTTGTTGCCACTCGGCCATCAGATCCGCGTAAAGACTGCGCATATTCAGCGGTACTAAAGCCCCGCCCGCTCCTTCGATCACCAAGTGGCCCTGATGCGCCGGCAGGGCAATTCGGCCGATTTCAAGGCCTTCTGTTGCGGCGGCCAAATGCGGCGAGGCAGGCAAGCGCAGGCGATAAGCTTCTGGTAACGTTGACCGACCCGTCAGACGCGCAACTGTTTGGCTGTCGGTTTCGTCCTCAAGCCCCGACTGCACCGGTTTCCAATATGTTGCACCTAGAGCAAGGGTTAGCCCCGCGCTGAAGATGGTCTTTCCAATACCGGTATCCGTGCCGGTCACGATGACGGTTCGATTCATTCTAAAATCTCAGCAAGGTGTTGGAAAAGCGCGTCTATGTCGCCCGTTTTAAGTCCACCCGTGATCGACAGGCGCAGCCGCGCTGTGCCTTTGGGCACCGTGGGCGGACGGATTGCGCGCAGATCAAAGCCTGCTTCTTGCAGCTTTTGCGCGGCGGCGGTTGCGGCTTTATCAGCGCCCAAAATCACCGGAATGATTTGCGACTGCGAGGGCTCAAGGCCAATTGCGCGGGCGCAGGCATTGGCATGGTTTCGCAGAATCTGGGCATGAACGCGATGCGCAGGCACCGTTTGCAGCAGCTGCAAAGCACGCCGCACCACTGCCGCCATTAAAGGCGAAGGAGCGGTGGCATAGATGAAGGGACGCGCGCGGTTGATCAGCGTGTCGATGACAATTTGATCTGCACAAAGCAAAGCGCCGCTTGTACCAAGCGCCTTGCCGCAGGTGTGCAGCGTGATCTGCCCGTAATTTGTCGCCTCGGGCGCCAGGCCGCGCCCTTTGGCGCCGTAAAGGCCCGTGGCATGGGCCTCATCCAAGATCAGCACCGCATCATGCTGACGTGCAAGGCTTTGAAAATCTTTTAAAGGCGCGAAATCGCCATCCATGGAATAGAGCGTTTCGACCGCAATCCAGATGCGCCCCAGATTGCCCGCGACGCGCCAAAGCGCGATCTTTTGCGCGGCATCCTCGACGTCATTGTGGTGAAAGCTTTGGTGCTGTGCTGCAGAAAGGCGCATGCCTTCATGGGCGCTAGCATGGATCAGCGCGTCATAAAGGATCAGATCGCCCGCCATCGGCAGCGTAGCGAAAATCGCCTGATTGGCTTGAAAGCCGCCGCCCATATAAAGGGCAGATTCGGTGCCAAAGAAGGTCGCGGCCTCGGCCTCAAGCTGTGCAAATTCGGGATCATTGCCCCGCAAAAGCCGCGAGCCCCCGGCTCCAATCGCGACGCCGCGCGACAGTGCCTCTTGCACGGCATCGCGCATGGCGGGGGCTCCACGTAGACCAAGATAGTCATTAGAAGCGAAATCCAAACCCTGAGCTCTGCTGAGATAGCGTGCTCGACCGCGTAGGGCAGTCTGCTCTAGGCGTGCGACATGGCGGGGGAAATGGCTCATGCAATGCATTCTGACGCGGCTTCGGGCAGGGTTTCTGGCAAAAGCCCAAGTCTAGCGAAAAGCTTCACATCTTTGCTGTCTTCGGGGTTTTCAGCTGTTAGAAGCGTATCGCCCACAAAAATCGAATTGGCGCCAGCAAAGAAGCACATGGCCTGCAGCTCATCCGACATCGCCGAACGGCCTGCCGAAAGACGCACATAAGACTGAGGGGCTAGAATGCGAGCCGTGGCAATCACGCGCACCATTTCAATGGGGTCAAGCGGGTCGACATTGGCCAAAGGCGTATCGGCCATCGGCATCAACATATTGATGGGGATCGATTTTGGTGGCTCTGGCAGATCGGCCAAAGTTTGCAGCATGGAAATGCGATCACCCGCGGTTTCGCCCATGCCGATGATCCCGCCCGAGCAAACATTGATCCCCGATTGGCGCACCAGTTCCAAGGTATCTAAGCGATCCGCAAAGCTGCGCGTCGAAATGATGGACGGGTAGAAACTTTCCGAGGTGTCGATATTGTGGTTGTAATAATCCAAGCCCGCCGATTTTAGCTGAACCACTTGGCTTGCATCCAACATGCCCAATGTCATGCAAGTTTCGAGCCCAAGAGCCTTGACGCCTTCAATCATCGCCACAACCGCAGGCATGTCGCGCTCTTTGGGGGAACGCCAAGCCGCCCCCATGCAATAGCGCGTCGCGCCAGCCTCTTTGGCCTTCTTCGCCTCAGCCAGAACCTTTTGTACTTCCATCAATTTGGAGGCGCCCAGTTTCGATCCATTGCGCGCAGACTGGGCGCAATAGGCGCAATCCTCGGGGCAACCGCCGGTTTTAATGGACAAAAGCTTGGCGCATTGAATGCGATTGGGATCGAAATTTTGCCGATGTACCGTTTGAGCACGAAACAGCAGATCCATGAGCGGCAGATGATAGATTTCTTTTGCAGATAGCGACATTTCGGCCTCCTTAGCGGTTGCTGTGAGAAGGCAAGAAGGCGCGCTGACCTTCAATTTGCAAAACTATCTATTATTTTTCGTGATGAATTATGCCTTAAATCGAGGGCAAGTTGCCTGAATTCGACATTTATGGGGTATTCGCTTGCCCGCTGCGTGACGTAAATTACCTATAATATATTATTTTTATTAATTTGGGCGGTGCATATCATATATCTTTCAGGGTGGAGACGCCTGCTATCATCATTTTCTTCAGCCTCTTAGTCGCTCTGCATTGGACGTTGACTAGGTGTTTGATCCCACGGTTTGATGGTGCGATCCTTTCTTTAGAATGGAAGGA
>DALYSR010000142.1:0-10075 GCA_031991825.1 Paracoccaceae bacterium | reverse complement strand
CCGTTCGGAAGTGCCGGGGGTGGAAGCTGCGGATTATGCCGGTCTGCCGCGTGCCAAAGCGGGAAATATCTATTCGCCGGTTGCGGTTGAAAACTCGATCGCGCGGATGGAAAATCTGGCGCTGCGCAATGGGTTGAACTTCGTCCGTGTCGATCCGCGCATCAAGCGCAATGATGCGAACGGAACGCTGGATCTTGAATTCGTATTGGTGCGGGGCGATCGTATCTTCGTCGAACGCATTGATATCGAAGGCAATACCACCACGATGGACCAAGTGATCCGTCGTCAGTTCCGCAGCGCTGAAGGCGACCCCTTCAACCCGCGCGAAGTGCGTCAATCGGCGGAACGGATCCGCGCCTTGGGCTTCTTCTCGGATGCGCAGGTCGATGCGCGCCCCGGTTCGGCCCGCGATCAGGTCGTGGTCGACGTGAATGTCGAAGAACAACCGACCGGCTCGCTGTCCTTCGGCGCCAGCTATGGCGTGGAATCGGGTGTTGGTCTGAACATCGGCTTCTCGGAGCGCAACTTCCTTGGTCGCGGCCAAGCGGTGAGCGCGCAGATCGGCACCGGCACGGATAGCAACAGCTCGGCCCTGACGATTGTCGAACCTGCCTTCTTGGGTCGTGATCTGCAGTTGTCGCTGGGGATCACCCATGACGAAACCGACGCCCAGAACGCGCTTTACGACACCAAAGCCACCTCGGCGAGCATCGGCCTTGGCTTCCCCATCGGCGATCTGAGCCGTCTGGAAGTGCATTACCGCATTACCGACAACAGCTTGAAAAACTATCGCGGCACCGATGTCGGCGGCGTGCGTCGGTTCAACCCCGTGTTGCAGGCGGAAGTCGAGCGTGGCAGCGAAGTCACCTCGTCGGTCGGCTATAGCTTCAGCTATGACACCCGTATCGGCGGCCTTAGCCCCGACCGCGCGGTGCTGCTGCGCTTTGGCCAAGATTTCGCCGGTGCCGGCGGCGATGCGAAATATATCCAGACCAGCCTGTTCGCCATGGGCGAGCGCAAGGTCATGAGCGAAGACGTCACCTTGCGCGTTATCGCCGAGGCGGGCGCGATCAGCCCGATCAGCGGCTATACCACCCGCGTCAACGAACGCTTCTTCGGCAATTCGAAGGTGCGCGGCTTTGAAGGCAACGGCTTCGGCCCGCGCGATCGGTCGACCGGCGATGCCTTGGGCGGCAATTACTTCGCCGCTGTCCGGTTGGAAACCGATTTCCCGCTGGGTCTGCCGGAAGAATACGGCATCACGGGCGGGGCTTTCCTTGACGTAGGCTCGGTCTGGGGTCTGCAAGGCACGCCGCTGCAGGCGGATCGTGGTCCGATCGATTCCGATTTCAACCCGCGTGCGTCGATCGGTCTGTCGGTGCTGTGGAATGCACCGATCGGTCCGTTGCGCTTCAACTTCTCGCGTGCCCTCAAGAAAGAGGATTACGACAAAGAGCGTAATTTCGACATGACGATTTCGACCCAGTTCTAAGGTCGCATGTCGATGGGGCTTTGCCTGACAGATATCCAAGGCCTGCCGTTTCTGCGGCGGGCCTTGATTGCGCTTTGCGCCACTGCCGCGATGGCAGGGGGCGTTGCGGCACAAGACAGTATTGCCGACAGCCCGCCGCAGATCGGTCCTTTCGCGCAGCTGGTTGATCAAGGTTTGGGTCCGCGGCGTTCGCTGCGGCCGCAATCGGCGGTGGCGCCGGATGCGGTGCTGCTGCTGGATCGCCAAAGGCTTTACGAAGGGTCCTTGCTGGGCCAAGCCTCGCTTGCGATATTGGACGTGCAATCGCGCGAGTTGATCGCGGAAAATCGGGCGCTGGAAACCGCGCTTGAACAAGAGGAACAGCTTCTGACCCAGCGCCGCACGCAGGTCTCGGGGCAGGACTTCCGCGCCTTGGCCGATGATTTCGACCGTCGCGTCCAGGAACGTCGGCAAGCGCAGGACAACAAGACCCGTGCTTTGGCCCGTTCGCGCGACGAGGCGCGCCAGCAGTTTTTCACCAGCATCGTGCCCATTTTGGGTCAGCTGATGCAAGACAGGGGGGCCGCGGCGATCTTGGATCAGGCGGCGGTGATCCTGAGCTTTGAGCGTATTGATATCACCGACGAGGCGATCGCGCGGCTTGACGATGCCTATCGCGCGGGAAGCATCGCCGTGACACCGCCCGCCGATGATCCGGCCGATGATCCAGCAGATGATCCAATTGACGCGCAAGATGGCAGCGAGGCTGACACCGCGCCATAAGTCGCAGCTCCCTGAGTGATCAAGTTTTTCGCCATCGCTTGCCGCAGACGGCCCGACTTGCTAGCTAGATGGCAACGGCCCTGAGGCCTTTCTTACTCATGAACCCAAGGAAATCCCATGTCTGATGCCAGCCAAACCGTCGTGACCGAGGCCGATATCGGTCTGATCCAGCGCATCCTGCCGCATCGCTACCCCTTCTTGCTGGTCGACAAGGTGCGTGATGTGAAGGCCAACGAATCCTGCGTCGGCATCAAATGCGTCACCATGAACGAGCCGCAATTCACCGGCCACTTCCCCGGCATGCCGGTTTTCCCCGGTGTGCTGATCATCGAAGCCATGGCGCAAACTTCGGGCGTTTTGGTCGGTCTGTCGATGGATCTGGTCGACAAGAATGCGAATGTGTTCTTCATGGGCGTTGACGCGGTGAAATTCCGTCGCAAAGTGGTGCCGGGCGATGTGCTGGAATTGCATGTTCGCGCCGTGCGTGGCGGCGGCCGCGTGTGGAAATTCGAAGGCAAGGCCATGGTTGACGGCGAGCTGGCCTGCGAAGCCCAATTCACCGCCATGTTCGACGTGCCGAAGGCTTGATCCATGAGCATTGATCCCACCGCAATTATCCATCCCTCGGCTGTTGTCGAAGAGGGCGCCGTGATCGGCGCTGATGTCCGCATCGGCCCCTTCGCGGTGATCGGGCCGGAGGTCACTCTGGCGGCCGGCGTCGAGGTGAAATCCCATGCGGTGGTCACCGGCTGGACCGAAGTGGGCGAGGGGACGATCATCTTCCCCTTCGCTTGCGTCGGCGAAGTGCCGCAGGATCTGAAGTTCAAGGGCGAACGCACCCGTCTGGTGATCGGCAAGCGCTGCCGCATCCGGGAAGGCGCGACCCTGAACACCGGCACCGAAGGCGGTGGCGGTCTGACCCAGATCGGCGATGATGTGCTGATGATGACCGGCGCCCATGTCGGCCATGATGCCATTGTCGGCGATCGGGTCGTGATGGCCAATCAGGTCGCTGTCGCCGGTCACTGCCATATCGGCGATGACGTGATCATCGGCGGCTTGTCGGGCATTCACCAATGGGTGCGCGTGGGCAATGGCGCGATCATCGGCGCGGTCACCATGGTCACCAATGACGTGATCCCCTACGGCTTGGTGCAAGGCCCGCGCGGCCAGTTGGACGGCTTGAATCTGGTCGGTCTGAAGCGTCGCGGTGTGGAACGCGCCGAAATCACCGCTTTGCGCGCGGGCTATCAGATGCTGGCGCAGGGGGAAGGTTCGTTCCATGAACGTGCGCAACGCCTGCATGACGAAACCGACAGCATCCATGTGCGCGAAGTCACCGACTTCATCCTTGGCGCATCCGATCGCAGCTATCTGACCCCGAAATGAGCGGGCAGATGACCAAGATCGCGATCATTGCGGGCAGCGGCGCTTTGCCCGCCGCTATTGCGGGCGCTTTGGCGGATCAGGGCCGTGACGCGGTGATCTGCGCCATGGAGGGCTTCGCCCCCCAAGGCCTTGTCCCCGATCTGACCTTCCGCATCGAACGTCTGGTGCCGTTTTTGAACGCGCTGGAAGATGGCGGTGTCACTCAAGTGACTTTCGCGGGGGCGGTGCAGCGCCCGCGTCTGGACCCCGCTTTGTTCGATCCGGCCACCGCGCAGCTTGTGCCGCGTCTTTTGGGCGCGATGCAGGCGGGCGATGATGCGACCCTGCGCGAGGTTTTGGCGATTTTCGGTGAATTCGGTTTCGCCATCTGCGGCACGCAGGATGTGGCACCTGCCTTGGTGCCGAACGAAGGGCTGCTTTGCGGCAGCCTGACACCGCGCGACGAGGCCGATGCCGAGCGCGCCTGCGCCATCGTCGCCGCCATGGGGGCGGTCGATGTGGGGCAGGGTTGCGTGGTGCAGCAGGGGCTTTGTCTGGCGGTGGAAGCTTTGCCCGGCACCGATGCGATGCTGGGTTCTATCACGGGTTTGGCCGCTTTGCGCCCCGATGCGGCGCGGGGCAAGGGGCTGTTCTATAAGGCCCCGAAGCCCTCGCAAGACCGCCGCATCGATCTGCCGACCATCGGTCCGGCCACGGTGCAACGCGTCGCCGATGCGGGGCTTGGCGGGATCGTCTGGCAGGCGGGCGGGGTGATCTGTCTGGATCAGCCTGCGATGATCGCCGCCGCAGAAGCGGCAGGTCTGTTCCTTTGGGCGCGGCCGTGAAGCTTTATCTGATCGCGGGCGAGCCTTCGGGCGACAAGCTGGGCGCCGCTTTGATCGCGGGGCTGCAGGAATTGCAGCCCTTGGTGTCCATTGCCGGTATCGGCGGCCCTTTGATGGAAGCCAAGGGGCTGCACAGCCTGTTTGCGATGGAAGAACTGAGCGTGATGGGCATCATCGAGGTGCTGCCCAAATACCGTCATCTGATGCGCCGTATCCGCGAAACCGCTGCCGATGTGATCGCATCGGGGGCGGAGGCGTTGATCACCATCGACAGCCCCGATTTCTGCCTGCGGGTGGCGGCTTTGGTCAAAGCCGCGCGGCCCGATTTTACCGTGATCCATTATGTGGCGCCGTCGGTCTGGGCATGGCGTCCCAAGCGCGCGGCCAAGATGGCGCGCCATGTCGATCACGTTCTGGCGCTGTTACCCTTCGAGCCGCCCTATATGCAAGCCGCTGGCATGACGTGCGATTTCGTCGGCCATCCGGTGGTGGCGGAACCCTTGGCCACGGACGCCGAGCGCGCCTTGCTGCCCAAAACCGGCCCGATGATCTTGGCCTTGCCGGGCTCCCGCAAGGGCGAGGTCAGCCGTCTGGCCCCCGTACTGCGCGATGTGATGGGGCAATTGAAAACCCAGTTTCCGCAGGCTCAGGTGGTGCTGCCGACGGTGCGCGGCGTGGCCGATCTGGTGGAAAGCCTGACGCAGGACTGGCCAATCAAGCCGCAGATCATCCGCGATCCGGCGATGAAACGCGCGGCTTTCGCGCAGGCCGATGTGGCGATTGCGGCGTCGGGGACGGTGTCGTTGGAACTGGCGGCTTATGGCTGCCCGATGGTCATTGCTTACGACATGAACAAGCTGACGCTGTGGCTGATGCGGCGTGCGGCGCTGATCGACACGGTCACCTTGGTCAATCTGGTGTCCGATACCCGCATGATCCCCGAATTCATCGGCGAAAACTGTCGTGCCGATCTGATCGCGCCTGCGGTGGCGGACTTGCTGAACGGCAATGCGCTGCCGCAAAAGGCCGCGATGTCTTTGACGATGGACCGGCTGGGTCGCGGCGGCGAGGCACCGGGCCTGCGCGCCGCGCGTTCGGTGCTGGAATGCCTGTCGCGCCGTGCATCGAAAGCTTTGGCCGCCCGCTGAAGGGGTAAGGGCCGCGATAGGCCCCCACCGTCAATGAACTTAGCCATCAAGGCCTTAGCCTTCGCGCATTTGGGCCACGATCTGGCGCATCCCGTCCAAAGGCACATAGCCGCGCACCATGGTCTGATCGACGATGAAGGTGGGGGTGCCGTTGATCTGCAACAGCTCGCCCAAGGCATGGTTGGCGGCGATCACCTCCTTGACCTCGGCGCTGTCCATTTTGGCCGCGACCGCATCGGCGTCATGCCCCAATTCCTTGGCCAAGGCCTTCATCGTGTCGACCGAGGCTTCGGCGCGCAGGGTGATCAGCGCGTCATGGGCCTTGTGATAGGCGTCATCGCCATACAACTGGCGCACGGCAATCGCGAATTGCGACGACAGCATCGATTGTTCGCCCAAGATCGGATATTCCTTGACGACGAAGCGGATATTGCCGTCCGATTTCACCAGTTCGTTCACCTCGTCATAAGCGCGGCGGCAATAGCCGCAGCGGTAATCGGTGAATTCGACGATGGTGATATCGCCTTCGGGATTGCCGCCGACCCAGCTATTGGCATCGTTGAAGATTTCTGCGGCATGATCGCGCAGGATGGTCTTGTCGTTATCGGCGGCCATCTTGTCCTGACGGCTTTGCAGCACATCCATCGCCTCGATCAACACCTCGGGATTTTCCAGCAAATAGCTGCGAACTTCGGCACGAAAGGCGTCACGTTCGGCTGCCGTCATATCGGCCATGGCGGCTGTGGTGGTCATCAGGGCGGCGGTCAGGCCGAGGATCAGGGGGCGGGCGCGCATTGCATGTCCTTCAGAATTCGGGATCGGGCTTGACCTTGGGCCCGCGAAACGGGACAGATCGGGCAAACCATAGGGGGCAGAGCATGAAAAGTTCAAGCCGTGGAGCGGTTGATCCGTTCATTGTGATGGATGTCATGGAAGAGGCGCGCGCGCTAGAAGCTTCTGGGCGTTCGATCATCCATATGGAAGTGGGCCAGCCCGGATCGGCGGCGCCCGTCAAAGCGCGGCAGGCTTTGGCGGAGGCGATGGAACAGGATTCGCTGGGCTATACCGTGGCCTTGGGTCTGCCCGCTTTGCGCGAGGGCATCGCGGCTTTGTACAAGCGCTGGTATGGCGTCGATCTGGACCCGAACCGCGTGATCGTGACCGCCGGATCATCCGCGGCCTTCCTGCTGGCCTTTACCGCTTTGTTCGATGCGGGGCAAAAGGTGGGTCTGGGCGAGCCGGGTTATCCCAGCTATCGCCAGATCCTTAAAGCCTTGTCCTTGGAACCCTTGGGCCTGCCTGCCAGCTTGGAAAACCGCCTGCAACCGGTGCCTGCCGATCTGGAGGGTGTCGATATGGCGGGGATGATCGTGGCATCGCCCGGCAATCCCTCGGGGACGATGCTGGATCATGATGCGCTGACAGCCTTGATCGATCACTGCACGGCGCGGGGTATCAGCTTCATTTCCGACGAAATTTACCACGGTCTACATTACGGCGAGCGCTGCGTCTCGGCGCTGGAGATTTCGGACGAGGTTTATGTCATCAACTCCTTTTCGAAATATTTCTCGATGACGGGATGGCGGATCGGCTGGATGGTGGTGCCCGAAGACCATGTGCGGCTGATCGAACGTTTGGCGCAGAATATGTTCATCTGCCCGCCCCATGCCAGCCAAGTGGCCGCATTGGCCGCCTTGGAGAGCATTGACGAGCTGGAAGCCAACCGCGCCGTCTATGCCGAAAACCGCCGCCTGATGCTGGAAGGCTTGCCGAAGGCCGGTTTCACCAAGATCGCACCGCCCGACGGGGCCTTTTATGTCTATGCCGATGTGTCGGATCTGACCGATGATTCACTGGCATTTTCGGGGGAAATCCTGCGCGAGGCAGGGGTTGCGGTGACTCCGGGTCTGGATTTCGATCCGCTGCGCGGCAAGCATATGCTGCGGTTTTCCTATGCGCGCGGGACGGAAGATATCGCGGAAGGTCTGCGCCGCTTGCAGGCCTTCATGCAGGCGCGCAAGGCTTGAGACAATGGCATTCAAAGCATATCTGATGGCGGGCATGATGACGCTGGCGGGGATTACCTTGCCCGCAGTTATTGGCCAAAGCCCCGCCATGGCGCAGGAATTGACCGGCCTTGCGCGATTCGATGCGGGTAAAAGCGCGATCAGCGGCAGTCGTGGCACTTACACGCTGAGCCTTGCGATCAGCCAGCCGGTGCCGTGGCGGGTGCGGGTCTTGGACAATCCCGCGCGCTTGGTGATCGACGCGCGCGAGGTGGACTGGAGCCAGCTTGCCGAATTCAACCATGACAGCGTGGCGGTGTCGGAATTCCGCGCGGGATCGATGCGTCAGGGCTGGTCGCGGCTGGTGGTCGATCTGAGCGATACCTATCTGCCGGTCAAAGCCGAAATGGTCACGCAAGGGGCGGGGGCGCGGATGAGGATCACGCTCAAGACGGTGGCGGCCGAGGCCTTCGCCACTACCGCAGCCGAAGCCGAACCAGCCGAATGGGCGATACCCGAGCCCGCCGCCTTGCCCGCGAAAGCGGTCAAACTGCCGGGGCCTCGGATGATCGTGCTTGACCCCGGCCATGGCGGTATCGATCCGGGGGCGGAAAACGGCGGCGTCAAGGAAGCCGATCTGATGCTGACCTTCGCGCGCGAGTTGAAGGAATTGCTGCTGCGCGACGGGGAGTTCGACGTGCTGCTGACGCGGGATGCGGATGATTTCGTGCCGCTGGAAAGCCGGATCAAGATCGCGCGGGCGGCCGGCGCGGATGTTTTCGTCTCGCTTCATGCCGATGCCGTGAACGAGGGTGAAGCATCGGGGGCCACCGTCTATACCTTGGCCGAAGAAGCGAGCGATGATGCGGCGCAGGCTTTGGCCGAACGCCATGACAGGTCGGAGATTCTGGCGGGCGTGGACCTAAGCGCGCAAGACGATCTGGTGGCCAGCATCCTGATGGATATGGCGCGCACCGAAACCGCGCCACGGATCGAGCGTCTTGCCAAAGCCCTGAGCGAGGGGATTAAAGGCGCGGGGCTGAAAATGCATGCCAATGGCCGACAGACGGCAGGGTTTTCGGTGCTGAAATCGCCGGATATCCCGTCCGTGCTGTTGGAGATGGGCTATATCTCGTCGGACCGCGATCTGGAGCGGCTGACCGACCCGCTTTGGCGCGCGCAGATGGCCCTAGCGGTGCGCAATGCTTTGGCCAAATGGGCGCAGGAGGATGCGGCGATCACGGCATCCCGCCTACCGTAAGCGAAATCATGGTGGCGGGGCGCAGGTCCCGCCATTGTGCTTTGGGTTGCTTTTGACCCTTCGGCCCAAGGCATGTATAAGGCCCGAGCAACACGTTTGGGGGTTTGCTTTGGTCCGGTTTGTAGGCTCGTTCTTTGGCGGCATTTTTACGCTCATTACTTTGGGCATTCTTTTTGCCGCTTTGTCGATCGGGGGTGTGCTTTACATGTATTCCCGCGACCTGCCGAGCCATGAGCGCTTGGCACAATATACCCCCCCCACGATCAGCCGGATCTATTCGACCGACGGGTTGATTATCGACGAATTCTCCAAGGAACGTCGCCTCTTCGTACCGATCGAGGATATTCCCGATATGGTGAAACAGGCCTTCATCAGCGCCGAAGACAAGAATTTCTATACCCATGCGGGCTATGATGTGGGCGGTATGGCGGCGGCTTTGCGCGATGCGGTGTTAAGCCGTGGCAAGAATGTGCGCGGGGCATCGACCATCACCCAGCAGGTGATGAAGAACTTCCTGCTGTCGGGCGACAAGACTGGGGAACGCAAGATCAAGGAATTGATCTTGGCCACGCGGCTGGAGGAAACCCTGTCGAAGGACAAGATCCTTGAGCTATATCTGAACGAGATCTTCTTGGGTCAGAACAGCTATGGCGTGGCGGCTGCGGCCCAGACCTATTTCAACAAGCCCTTGATCGAACTGGCCCCGCATGAAGCGGCGATGCTGGCGGCGATGCCGCAGGCTCCGGGGCAATATCACCCCGTGCGGGCCAAGGAGCGCGTCACCCAGCGCCGCAATTACGTGCTGCGCGAGATGTGGCAGAACGGCTATATCACCGAAGACACCTATCTTGCCGAAAGCAAGCTGCCGCTGCGCTCGGTGCAGAATGGCGATTTCGAATCTTTTCGTGAAGCTTTGCCGCCGCGCGATTATTTCACCGATGAAATCCGCCGCCAGCTGTCGGGCAGCTTTGGCGAGGCGGAATTCTTCTCGGGCGGGCTGTCGATCCGTGCGACGGTCGACCCCGATCTGCAGCAAGAAGCGGCAAGCGCGCTGCAACGGGGCTTGGAACGCTATGACCGCGGGCTGGGCGTCTGGCGCGGCACCGGCAAGCAGATCGAAGCGGCCAAGCTGAAATCGGAGGCAGACTGGCGCGCGGCTTTGGCCGATGTGGAAATCGCCCGCGACATTCGCG
>DALYSR010000141.1:0-10118 GCA_031991825.1 Paracoccaceae bacterium | reverse complement strand
ATAGCGAAAACGGGCGTCTGTTCCGTGTCGGCCTGACCACCCGCTTCTGATCTTAAACGGTAAAATCGAACATGGCGGCCCCAAGGCCGCCATGTTTCATTTCTTCAACGCCATGCTCAGCGTGGTATCGGCAATGCGTTTGCGGATTTCGGCGCGCGCTTTTTCCAAAGCGGCGGCTTTCAATGCCGCGAAGGTGCCGACTTGACCGCCGCAATCGGGGCAAAGCGCCAGACTATCGGCATTGCGCCCGTTCGACAGCAGCACATGGCTGGTGGTCTTCTTGCAGTGGGGGCAGTCCAATGCGGCTGCGACCTGTTCTTTTTCGCTCATCGGCTTGGTCCTTATCTGACTTTCTGCCCGATTAGAGCGGCAGGCCCGCCCGTGCAAGCCTGCCTTCAGATCCGCTTGCCGCTTTGCGGATCGAAATAATGCGCCGCCCCCTCGCGCGGTGCCATGATCAAGACATCGCCGCGCGCCGCTTGGCTGTCGGCCGGCAACCGCAAGGTGATCGGCACATCGGATCCTTGCAGATTTCCATAGCCGAAGACATCCGCGCCCAGATGTTCGACCGAACGCAATACCACCGCCAGCCCCTCGCTTGCAGGCACCAGATCCTCGGGGCGCAGACCAAGGCGCACCCTGCCCTGCCAGCGCTCGCCCAGCTGCAGCTTCTGCCCGCCCGCCAGATGGGCGATGCGGCCTTCGACATCCGCATCCAGAATATTCATCGCAGGCGATCCGATGAAGCCCGCCACGAATTCCGACGCGGGCTTTTCATAGACCTCGCGCGGCGGCGCGATCTGTTCGGCAACCCCCTTGTTCATCACGATCAAGCGGTCGGCCAAGGTCATGGCTTCGACCTGATCATGGGTGACATAAAGCGTGGTCTGATGCGTTTGCAGATGCAACTCTTTGATCTGCAAACGCATTTGCACCCGAAGCTTGGCATCCAGATTGGACAAAGGTTCGTCCAGCAACAAAGCGGCGGGCTGGCGCACCAAGGCGCGGCCCATGGCGACGCGCTGGCGCTGCCCGCCCGACAAGGCGCGCGGCTTGCGATCCAGATAGGGCTGCAATTCCAGCATATCCGCAGCGCGGTCGACGCGGGTCTTGATCTCCGCCTCGCTCATCTTGGCGATTTTCAGCCCATAGGCCATATTCTCGCGCACGCTCATATGCGGGTATAGAGCATAGTTCTGGAACACCATGGCAATATCGCGGGCGCGCGGCTCCAGATCATTGACCCGCCGCCCCGCGATGCGCAATTCGCCCGCGCTGATCTCTTCCAGCCCCGCCACCATGCGCAATAAGGTGGACTTGCCGCAGCCCGACGGCCCGACGATCACCACGAATTCCCCATCGGCAATGTCGATCGACACCCCATGGATCACTTCCTGCGGGCCATAGCTTTTGCGCAGGTCCTGTAAATGCAGTTCCGCCATTCACTTCTCCGTCTCGACAAGGCCCTTGACGAACCAACGCTGCATCAAAACCACCACCAAAATCGGCGGCAGGATCGCCAGAACCGATGTCACCATCACTAAATTCCACGGTGTATCGGCATCGGCAAAAGAGATCATCTTGCGCAGAGCGATCACGATGGTGTTCATCGAATTGGAATTTGTCACCAAAAGCGGCCACAAATATTGCGTCCAGCCATAGATGAACTGGATCACGAAAATCGCCGCTACATTGGTCAGCGACAAGGGCCACAGGATATCCTTAAAAAACCGCCACGGCCCCGCCCCGTCAACCCGCGCGGCTTCCAGCAATTCATCAGGGATCGTCATGAAGAACTGCCGGAACAGTAAGGTCGCGGTGGCCGATGCGATCAAGGGCAGGATTAGCCCCGCATAGGTATCGATCAGCCCCAGATCGACCATCACCTTATAGGTCGGCTGGATCCGCACCTCTACCGGCAGCATCAGGGTGATGAAAATCAACCAGAAACAGGCCATGCGGAAGGGGAATTTGAAAAACACGATGGCATAGGCCGAGGCCATGGAAATCACGATCTTGCCGATGGCGATCCCCAAGGCGATGATGGTGGTATTGCCGAGCAGCACCCAAAGGCTGACGCCACCGATCCGCCCTATCCCGCCGGAAAACGCCTCGCGGTAGTTGGAAACGGCCTCCGCACCGGGCAGCAGCGGCAGCGGCGGGCGCAGGATGGTCTGGGTCGAATGCGTGGATGCGATCAGCACGTAATAGATCGGGAAGGCCACCACGATCACGCCCAAGATCATCCAGAAATGCGCGAGCAGGCGGGCATTTCCCTTCACGGTCAGGGGGCTATGGGTTGAACTATCCATAATGCACCCTCCTTTCGATATAGCGGAATTGCACGGCGGTCAGCGCGATCACGATCACCATCAAGATCACCGATTGCGCGGCGCTATCGCCCATGATCAGATTCACGAAGCCGTCGTTATAGACCTTATAGACCAAGGTTTCGGTCGATTTCCCCGGCCCGCCCCCCGTCACCGCATGGATGATCCCGAAGGTGTCGAACAAAGCGTAGACCGTATTGACCACCAGCAAGAAGAAGGTGGTCGGCGTCAGCAACGGGAAGATAATCGTCCAAAACGCGCGTCTGCGGCTGGCGCCATCAATGGCCGCAGCCTCGATCAGCGATTTCGGGATCGCCTGCAACCCCGCCACAAAGAACAGGAAATTATAGCTGATCTGTTTCCATGTCGCGGCAGCCACCACCAGAACCATCGCCTGCTCGCCATCCAGCAACGGATTCCAGCTGATGCCAAGCTGTTTTAGCGGATAGGCCAGCGTGCCGAAGGACGGGTTGAACATGAACAGCCACAGCATCCCCGCAATCGCAGGCGCCACCGCATAGGGCCAGATCATCAGCGTGCGGTAAAAGCCCTTGCCGCGCACCAGCTTTTCCGCCTGCACCGCCAGAAACAGCGCGATCGCCAGCGCCGAAAAGGCCACCAGCAGCGAGAAGATCACCGTTACCTGCAGCGCGTTCAGATAGGCCGGATCGCTTAGAACTTTCCGGAAATTCGCCAGCCCCACGAAAGTGGTTTTCAACCCGAACGGGTCTTCGCGCAGCAGGGATTGGCGAAAGGCCTGACCGGCAGGCCAATAGAAGAAGATCAGCGTGATTGCCAATTGCGGGGCCAATAACAGCCAAGGCAACAGCTTATGGGGAAAAACCGTTCGTCTCATCGGCGCTCCTTGGCCTGACGGGCGGGCTACGGCGCGCGCGTGAAACACCGCGCGCCGTGACATGTTTCAACGGGATTTACTGCGCATAGGCCTCTTTGATCGCGGCATTGCCACGCTCGACGGCGGCTTTCAGCGCTTGCTCGGCGGTTTGCTGACCGGCCAGCAGCTTTTCATATTCCTCGTTCTGGATGTCGCGCAATTGCGGCAGGTTGGCCGCGCGCACGCCTTTGGAATTTTCGGTCGGCGGCTTGCCCATCATCTGCAGGATTGGCGTCTGACGCGCGGGGTTCTTCTCGTAGAAGCCCGATGCTTTCGTCGCCTCATAGGCCGCCAAAGTCACCGGCAGATAGCCCGATTGCTCATGCAAGAACTGTTGCACTTCGGTCTGCGACAGGAAGTTGAAGAAGGCGGCCACGCCCTTGTATTGCTCGGCCGATTTGCCCGCCATCACCCAAAGCGAGGCCCCGCCCGGCGTGGTGTTCTGCGGCGCGCCTGCCGCGGTTTCGTCATAGGGCAATTGGCCGATGCCGTAATTGATCCCCGCCTTGACGATATCGCCCAAACCGCCCGAGCTTTCGGTCAGGATGCCGCATTCTCCGGATGTGAAGTTCTGTTTCGCTTCCGATGTGCGCCCGCCATAGACGAAGACGCCTTCCTTGCCCAAGGTCGCCAGCTCGTCGAAATGCTTGACGAACAGCGGCCCGTCGATCTTCAACTCGGGCACCCCCGCAAGACCGTTTTCATTGCTGGCCCAAGAGACATTGTTCCAAGCCGCGAAGTTTTCGGTATGGATCCAGGTCAGCCAAGTGGATGTATAGCCGCAAGTCGCAGCCCCGCTCTCCTTGATCTTGCGCGCCGCCGCCCAGACCTCCGCCCAGGTCTTCGGCGGATTGTCGACATCAAGGCCCGCTTTGGCGAAGATATCCTTGTTGTAATACATGATCGGCGAAGAGGAATTATAGGGGAAGGACAGCATATTGCCCTCTGGGGTGGAATAATACCCCACGATACCCGGCAGATATTGCGACTTGTCAAAGGCATAGCCGCCTTCGGTCAAAACTTCCGCCACCGGCTTGATCGCGCCTTGCGCATTCATCATCACACCGGTGCCGACGTCGAATACCTGCATGATGTCAGGGGCTTGACCGGCACGGAACGCGGCGATCCCCGCATTCAGCGTTTCGGGATAGGTGCCTTTGAACACCGGCTTCAACACATAGTCCTTCTGGCTCGCGTTGAAATCGCTGGCCATCTTCTCGACCACCTCGTTATTGGCGCCGGTCATGGCGTGCCACCACGAAATCTCGGTCTGGGCGAAGGCCGCCAAAGGCAAAGCCGCCAAGGCCGCCGTCCATAGAATGAGCCGTTGCATCTTATTCCTCCCTCATACTGAAAATATCCGGATCGGCAGCAATTCCCCCCTCATGACCCAAGTCGGCCATGCCTGCCTTCCTGAGAATCCAGTTAAGTCGAAGCGCATCATCCCTGTCAATTCACCTCGCAGCTTGCGCTCGAATTCGCCGAAATTCCCTGACGTGATAGTTTTCCACAGGCTAAAGGCGCATAACATTTCGATAACTTGCTCTGATCGCGCCGAATCCTCTTGTCAGAATCTGCGGAGTAGTTCATTCAATTACGCCAAGAGGTGAAAAAATCGTAAAACGCCGTAACAAACGAGTCGCGATGTGGATCATAAAGGACCTAAGATCCTTGCAGCCATCCCATCCAACCCGCACGGCAAGGGCAGAGTAATGAGAGAACCCAAAGCGCGTATAGACCAATTGGTCGGCGAACATGCGGCAAGACTTTCCGAACGGCTGATCGCGCATCGCGCACAGCTGTTTCCGCCGAATGCGCGCAAGCAGATGCGTCGCTTCACTTCGGGCGAAGTGGCCGCACTGCTGGGCGTGAAAGACGCCTATCTGCGCAAGCTGTCGCTGGATGGGCGCGGACCGCAGCCGGAAACCGGTAGCGGCGGGCGCAGGCTCTATTCCTCGCAAGATATCATGGAGTTGCGCCAGCTTCTGGAAGCGGGCGCCAAGGTTGCGGGCACCTATCTGCCCGGTCGTCGTGCCGGCGATCACCTGCAGGTCATCACGGTGATCAACTTCAAGGGCGGCTCGGGCAAGACCACGACGGCGGCGCATCTGGCGCAAAAGCTGGCCTTGGACGGCTACCGCGTCTTGGCGGTGGACCTTGACCCGCAGGCCTCGTTCTCGGCGTTGCATGGCTATCAGCCGGAATTCGACCTGCTCGATGGCGGCACGATCTATGAAGCGATCCGCTATGACGATCCGGTATCGATCAAGTCGCTGATCCGGCCCAGCTATTTCACCAATCTCGACATCATCCCCGGCAATCTGGAGCTGATGGAATTCGAACATGACACGCCACGGGCTTTGGCCGAACGCGGCTCGAACCTGTTCTTCACCCGCATTTCCGAAGCCCTGCAAGAGGTAGAGGCCGATTACGATCTGGTCGTGATCGACTGCCCGCCGCAATTGGGCTTCCTGACCATGGCCGCTTTGTCGGCGGCGACCGCCGTTCTGGTCACCGTGCATCCGCAGATGTTGGATGTGATGTCGATGTGCCAATTCCTGCTGATGACCTCCAACCTTCTGGGTGTGGTCGCCGATGCGGGCGGCAATATGAATTACGACTGGCTGCGCTATCTGGTCACCCGCTATGAGCCGGGTGATGGGCCACAAAATCAGATGGTCAGCTTCATGCGCTCGCTGTTCGGCGAACATGTGCTGAACCATCCGGTGCTGAAATCGACCGCCATTTCCGACGCGGGCCTGACCAAGCAAACCCTGTATGAAGTCGATAAATCCGATTTCACCCGTGCGACTTACGAACGCGCGATGGAAAGCCTGAACAATGTGAACGGCGAAATCGAGACGCTGATCCAAGCGGCATGGGGTCGCTGATATGGCACGCAAGAATATCCTCAAAGGCCTGATGGAAGCGCCGACCCAAGCGCCTGCCGCGGAAACGCCCGCGCCCGATCACGGCTTGCCGCGCTCCAGCCGTGGCGCGATTGGCGCGGTCTCGCGGTCCATTGCCGATCTGAAGGCGCGCGCGGTCGTCGAACTGGACCCGCTGCTGATCGAAGGCGGCGGGATGCAGGACCGGCTGGAAACCTCGTCCGCCGATGACGAACAGCTGAAAAATTCCATCGCCGAATATGGCCAGCAAGTGCCGGTTCTGGTGCGCCCGCATCCCGAACAGGATGGCCATTACCAAATCGTTTACGGTCGCCGCCGTGTGCTGGCGCTGCGCGATCTGGGTCAACCCGTAAAAGCCTTGATCCGCGATCTGGACGACCGCGAATTGGTGCTGGCACAGGGTCAGGAAAACACCGCGCGGCGCGATCTGTCCTTTATCGAAAAGGTCAATTTCGCGCAACAGATGGCCACTGCGGGCTATGACCGCAAGGTGATCTGCGATGCTTTATCGGTCGACAAGACGCTGATCAGCCGGATGCTGTCGATTGCCGAACGCATTCCGGCGGAAGTGATTCACGCCATCGGCGCCGCACCGTCGGTCGGTCGGGATCGCTGGATCGCCTTGGCCGAACGCATCGTTGACACCGAAGCCGATCCCGAAACCCTGCAAACGGTGGCGATATTTGGCAATGCGGATGGGTCTGATCAGCGGTTCGCGCTGGTTTGGGATCATCTGAACAAGCCTGAAGCCGCATCCCCGCGCCCTGCCCCGAAAGAAAAGGCAGAGCCGCAAAAAATTCGCGCCGCCAATGGCTTGGCCTTTGCCGAAAGCCGTATGGATCGCAACTTCATGACCCTCAAGCTGCGCCTCGCCCAAACTTCGGGCTTCGAGGACTGGTTGGTCGACGCATTGCCCCGTCTGTTGGAAGATTGGCGGCAAGATCACCCGCTCGCGGGAGATACCGAAACTTAAAAGAGAAAGGAGTATACGCCGGACAAAAAAAGACCCCCCAGGACTTGCGTCCTAAGAGGCCGTTCTTGATCTTTGCACCTCAAGAAATAAGCCTCCGTCGCAGCACTGTCAACCTCTGATCTTTTCAGGGGCCGGAGTTCTATTGTCCCGTGACATCACATGCAACATATTTCCCTGACGCCCTTCGGGCGGCAGCCGGTTACGGCTGGCCTTATGGCTGCCCGCGCGCTTGGTGACTCCAAGGCGACCGCTTTGCCACGTCTCGATAAATGGGCCTTGTTCAACGACCTGCGCGCCGCGCGGGCCAGCTTCGGCGTGTCCGATCGCGACCTCGGCGTGCTCTACGCTTTGCTCAGTTTCTTGCCCGCTAAGATGCTGGAGGCAGAAGCAAACCTTGTGGTCTTCCCCTCGAACGCAAGCCTGTCGGACCGCGCGCATGGCATGGCCGAAAGCACTTTGCGCCGCCACCTTGCCGCTTTGGTGCGCGCAGGGCTGATCTGGCGACAGGACAGCCCGAACGGCAAACGCTATGCCGCCCGCGACGGATCGGGCGAGATGGTCGTGGCCTATGGTTTCGACCTGCGCCCGCTGATGCTCCGCAGCGCTGAAATCATGCAGGCCGCCAATGCCGCGACCGAAGCAACGCTGAACCTGCGCCGTGATCGCGAACGTCTGGTCTTGGCTTTGCGCGATGCGGGTAAGCTACTGCATTACGCCGTGGAAGAAGGTCTGCCCGGCGCATGGCTGCAGATAGAAGACCGCCTCACGCCTTTGCGCAAAGCCCTGCGCCGCAAACTATCAATCACCGATTTGCAGATTATGCTGCAAGATGCGGGGGATATCTTGCAGACAATTACCGCAATGCTGGCCTTGGATACCGATCATATGGCTGGCTCTGCCGCCCATTCTGAGCGTCACTATACAGAATCACATAAAGACTCTAAAGATTCTGAACTTCCCCAAGAACAGGTGAAGGCGGAAAATGCGGCGCCCTGCCCTACTCCGCTCGAACAGCCGAAGCTGCCCTTGGCTCTTGTGTTGAAGGCCTGTCCCGAATTACCGATCTATGCGCGCAATAATTTGCAAAGCTGGCGGGATCTTATCGTCACAGCCGCAGAATTGCGGGGCATGATGGGAATTTCCGCAGCAGCTTGGGCGGATGCGCAGGCGGAAATGGGTCCGGAAAACGCCGCAATCACCGTTTGCGCAATGTTGCACAGGGTGAGCGATATTCAAAATCCTGGGGGATATTTGCGGGCTTTGACAGCCAAAGCGGCAGCATCTGCCTTCAGTCCGGGCCCGATGATCATGTCTTTGCTGAACTCCGGCGGGATCCGGCAAAGTTGACAGCTGTCAACTTTGCCCTCGGATGCCTTGTAGCTTCGGCAGCAGGATCAGTCCCTTTTGCAGCAGGATGAAGCCCAACAGCAAAAGTCCGATGACGATCTTTGTCCACCAGCTGGAAAGCGTGCCGTCGAAAACGATATAGGTTTGGATCAATCCCATGGTCAGCACGCCGATCAAGGTGCCGAAGATATAGCCGCTACCGCCGGTCAAAAGCGTGCCTCCGATGACAACGGCGGCGATGGCGCTCAACTCGGCGCCGACGGTTGCAGAGGAATAGCCCGACCCAGTGTAGATCGAGAAGACGATGCCCGACAGACCGGCCAGAAAGCCCGAGCAGGCGTAGACCAAGACGATGGTGCGGCCCTGCTTGACGCCCATCAGCCGCGCCGTGGCCTCGCCGCCGCCCAAGGCGTAAAGTGCTGTGCCAAAGCGGGTGCGATGGGTGACGATCATGCCGATGATCACGACCAGAACCATGATGCCGCCGATCAAGGTCAGCCGACCTTTGCCCGGCGTCAGCCAATAGGCGCTTTGCAACGTTTGGTAGAACTCATGCTGGATCGGCACGGAATCCACCGAGAGTAAATAGGCCGCGCCCCGCGCAAGGAACATCCCCGCCAGCGTGACGATGAAAGCGGGCATTGCCAGCGGGTCGATCAGCCAGCCCATCGCGGCCCCGAAAGCGGTGCTTAGCACCAAAAGGCAGCCGAAGACCGCCACAGGATGCAGGCCGGTATCACGCAGCATCACGGCGATGAAGACGCCGGAAAAGGCGATCACCGCGCCCACCGACAGATCAATGCCGCCGGACAGGATCACCATGGTCATGCCCACCGCCACAATCCCCAGATAGGCATTGTCGGTCAGCAGGTTGCCGATCACGCGGAAGGACAGCATCGCGGGGAACTGCATCCAGCATAAAGCATAGCCGAACAGGAAGATCGCGATGGTGACGAAAAGCGGCAAGCTACGGGTGTTCATGGGCGTTACTCACCGGCTGGAGTGTTGCTGGGGGAAGCGGATGCGGCTGATTTGCGGCGCAGGCTTTCGCGCCAGAAATGCCACTCGGCCATAAAGCGCGGCGATTGCAGTACCAAGATCACCACGACCATCACCGCTTTGATCAGCAGGTTATATTCCGACGGAAAGCCCGCCAGCCGGATGCCGATGGAAATGGTCTGAATGATCAGCGCCCCGATCACCGAGGCGGCGATTGAAAACCGCCCGCCCATCAGGGAATTGCCGCCGATCACCACCGCCAAAATCGCATCAAGTTCCAGCCAAAGCCCCGCGTTATTGGCATCGGCGCCGCGAATATCGGCGGTGACAATGATGCCTGCCAAGGCGGCGCAGGCGCCCATCAGGGCATAGACGACGACCAGCAGCACATTTGCATTAACGCCAGCGATACGGGCCGCATGCCGGTTGATGCCGATGGCTTCGATCAGAAGCCCCAGCGCAGTGCGGCGCATGACGATAGCGGTCACCACCGCCACCGAGATCCAGATCCATGTGGGCAGCGGCAGGCCAAGGAAACTGCCCGAGCCGATGGCCGAGAAGGTCGGATCGGTGAAGGTCAGGATGCGGCCTTCGGTGACCAATTGGGCGACGCCGCGGCCCATGGTCATTAATATCAACGTGGTGACAAAGGGCTGGATGCCGAT
>DALYSR010000140.1:0-10144 GCA_031991825.1 Paracoccaceae bacterium | reverse complement strand
CACTGGTTTCAATTGGCGTTCTGCAGGCGGTAGCGCCACATCTGCGCCAGCCGCATCCGCCGTCGCGGCCGCGGATGCTTCCGCCACAGCCACAGCCGCGGGCTTGGCGCTTTCCGCCAGCTTCGCCGGATTGGGGCGCGCGATCCCCTGCGCGGGATCCCATTTCTCAAAACGGTCAGCGGCTTGGCGCACGGCATCGATGCCCAAAGCCGAAGGCGATGTCGCCTTCTTCAGATCGGCCGCGACATCCTTGATGCCCGCATCATCTGCTGCCGCTTCCATCGCACGCGAAAATTCGCGCGACATCGCCCGCAGCTTTGCGGTGAACTTGCCGATGCTGCGGAACAGGACCGGCAGATCCTTGGGGCCGATCACGATCAGCGCGACGACGCCGATGACCAGCAGTTCCGACATGCCAAGATCCAACATGGCGCGTGTTTTCCTTTAATTATTCCCCACAAGACAATGATATCGCTTGAAAATATCAAACTCCTGCAGGTTGGACAAAGCGTTCAGAAACACGGCAGGCGGCACCGCTTGTCAGCGCGCCGCCCTGCGTTTGCGCCGGATCAGACTTTGTCTTTTTCGGTGGTCTCGGGGGTCACGTCACGCGCAGTTTTTGCATTCGCTTCAATCTCTTCGGTGCCGTCTTTGACGCCAGCTTTGAAGGCGGTGATGCCTTTGCCGACTTCGCCCATCAGCGAGCTGACCTTGCCACGGCCGAACAGGACCAGAACCACGACTGCGATCAGCAGGAGACCGGGAAGACCAATGTTATTCAGCATGTCATACACTCCGTAAGTGGTCCGGCTTGATTTGGCCTTGGACCGATGACTTTCCTTAGACCTACCGCTCTCGCGACAAAGTTCCTAGTCGTTGCTTGGGCAAAAAAGCCTGATTTACTAGGGGTATTCTCACTATTGCTGACAGCTATATGTCAGTTGCTTTAGGTTTTACTGACAGCTATATGTCAGTAGCTAAAATCAGGTTTTTGCCTGTCGCCAAGGAAGCCCATGTCATGCGTCGCACCGACCGACTTTTCGATTTGATCCAGATTCTTCGCGATGGCCGTTTGCACAAGGCCGCCGAGATCGCCGCGCAATTGGACGTGTCGGTGCGCACGATTTGGCGCGATATGGCGACATTGATGGCATCGGGCCTACCGGTCGAAGGGGAACGCGGCACCGGCTATATCCTGCGCAGCCCGATCACTTTGCCGCCGATGATGCTGACCGGCCCCGAACTGGATGCGCTGCGCCACGGGGTCAAGCTGGTGGCGGACGGGCCGGATCCGGCCTTGGCGCGGGCAGCGCGGCAATTGGCGACCAAGATCGCCTCGGTGACGCCTGCCCCGCCAGAAAGCGATCTGGATGAGCTATTCGCCTTTACCGGCAAGGAAGCCAAGCGCCACACCACCCATCTGCCGATCCTGCGCAAGGCGATCCGCGCCAAGGAACGGCTGGCGATTTCCTATATCGACCCCGAAGGCCGCGAGACCCATCGCGATATCCGCCCCTTGGGTCTGGAGAAATGGGCGCGTGTCTGGGTGCTGATCGGCTGGTGCGAAGCGCGACAGGATTTCCGCAGCTTCCGCATCGATCGCATCGTCGGCCTGCAGGAAACCGGCGAGGGTTTCACCTTAGAACCGCATCAGAAGATCGAAACCTATCGCGCGAGAATGGCGCAGGAATCGCTGGCTTTGAAACCCGTGGACGACGGAATCTAAAGCCAAGGCCCCGCCGTTTTCACGACGGGGACCGGCATATTGGCCCAGCCTGTCAGCCCTGTAGATCAGAAGGTCGCGTTGGTCTGGCCGCCGTCAAGCAGCACGTTCTGCCCGACCATGAAACCCGCATGTTGCGAGCACAGGAAAGCACACATCGCGCCGAATTCTTCCGGCTTGCCATAGCGCCCGACCGGAATGCTGGCAGAACGCTGCCGCCGCGCCTCTTCGGTGGTGATGCCGTTTTGGTCGGTCACCATCTTATCAAGGCTGACAACGCGGTCGGTGTCATGGATGCCGGGCAACAGATTGTTGATGCACACGCCCTTGCCCGCCACCTGCCGCGCGGTGCCGGCGACAAAGCCCGTCAGCCCTGTCCGCGCGGAGGTCGACAACCCCAGCACCCCGATCGGCGCCTTCACCGATTGCGAAGTGATATTGACCACCCGCCCCCAGCCCTTGGCGATCATCTCGGGGACCAAGGCCTGCATCAGCGCGATGGGCGACAGCATATTGGCATCCAACGCGCGGATGAAGTCGTCGCGGCTCCAGTCTTCCCAGCTGCCGGGCGGCGGGCCTCCGGCGTTGTTGACCAGAATATCGACGCCTTTGGCCTGTGCCAGCACCTTGGCGCGGCCCTCTTCGGTGGTGATATCGGCAGCGATGGCCACCACATCGACGCCGAAACGGTCGCGAATCTCGGTCGCGGTGGCGTCGAGCGCGTCAGCCCCACGGGCATTGATGACCAGATCGACGCCCGCTTCGGCCAAAGCCAGTGCCGAAGCCCGACCCAGACCTTTCGAGCTGGCACAGACCAAGGCGCGCTTGCCTTTGATTCCCAAATCCATGGCTTATCCTTCCCTTAGGTTGCTTCGGTGGTAGCAAGTCCCGCCGCCAAGGCAAGCACCCATCATATGCCCTGCCCCCAAGAGGCCGTTTGCGCGCCGGACAATGATGCGGATCTGCGTTACGGAACCGCCGCCAATCTGCCCAAATTTCGCCCGACTGGACAGGCAGTGTCGCAGCCATGGACCAAGATCATCGCATCCCCGCCGCCCCTCATCCGCTGCGCTGCCGCCTTTATCCGGCAGAGGCCTTATATGTCAGCCACGGCGTCAATCATGACGAGCCGCTTCTGGGGCGCGATGCGGATTGCTTGGGCGATCAGTTCAGCCTTGATCCGTCGATACGGGCGGAAGAGATGCGGATCTGGGATGGCACGGATGGCTATGTCATGGCGCGCGGCACTGGCACGCCCGAGGCGGTAATGGTGGAGGCCTGCTATCGCCTGATGGCGGCGGATGGCGCGATGGTGGAGCTGCATCTGCTGCGGCTGGGCGCGGGGCAGTTGTATCTGCGCGCCTTGGCGCCTTTGTCGGCGCAGGCCAGCTATAGCCTTGTGGAAATCGCCCCACCGCCGAAAAACCTGCAATTGGAGGATTTTCTATGTGTGGCTTTCGCACGCGGGACCTGCATCACTTTGGCGGACGGGCGGCAGTGTCCGATCGAAAAGCTGGAGGTCGGCACACGGGTCTTGACCCGTGACCATGGCGCGCAAGAGATGCGGCATCTGGCGCGTGCCAGTCTGCGCGCTTTGGGCAGTTTCGCGCCGGTGGTGATATCGGCGGGCGCTTTGGGCAATGCGCGCGATCTATTGGTCAGCCCGCAGCACCGGATGTTCCGCTATCGCCGCAGCGGCAGCGCCAAGGCACCGCTTGCTGCAGGCGCGGCGGAACTGCTGGTGCAAGCCAAGCATCTGATCGACGGCGAGACGATCTACCAGCGCGAGGGCGGCTATGTCGATTATTTCAGCCCTGTCTTCGCCCGGCATGAAATCATTTATGCCGAAGGGATTCCGGCGGAAAGCTTGCAGGTCAGTGCCGCCACCTTGGCGCGGCTGGCCCCCGATCTGGCGCAAGGTGTGAGCGCCGAACTGGGGCGCGCCGATCAGCTTTGCCATGTGGGGGTCGAGATCGCTGCCACCGAGGGCGCCGCCCTGTTGGCGCTGCGTTGCGGATCGCGCGGCGCAAGGTGAGTATTTACAAAAGGTGCAAGCCGCATATCCTTGCGCGTGATGGCCTGCGAAGGTGTGGACGGGACGCGCGGTTTGCGCTAAAGCGCAGCCATGTTGGACAATAGCCCCTCCCTTCCGCCCGAAATCGCCCGCCGTCGGACCTTCGCGATCATCGCGCACCCTGACGCTGGCAAGACCACGCTGACTGAAAAGTTCCTGCTTTTCGGTGGCGCCATTCAAATGGCTGGCCAAGTGCGGGCCAAAGGCGAGGCGCGCCGGACGCGGTCGGACTTCATGAAGATGGAGCAGGATCGCGGTATTTCGGTATCGGCATCGGCGATGTCCTTCGATTTCCGCGAATTCCGCTTCAATCTGGTCGACACGCCCGGTCACTCGGACTTTTCCGAGGATACCTATCGCACGCTGACCGCGGTCGATACCGCCGTTATGGTGATCGATGGCGCCAAGGGTGTGGAGAGCCAGACCCGCAAGCTGTTCGAAGTCTGCCGGATGCGGGATCTGCCGATCGTGACCTTCTGTAACAAGATGGACCGTGAAGCGCGCGACACTTTCGAGATCATCGACGAGATTCAGGAGAATCTGGCGATTGATGTCAGCCCTGCGTCTTGGCCGATCGGCTCGGGCCGCGAGTTTCTGGGCTGCTATGATCTGCTGAACGACCGTCTGGAACTGATGGATCGCGCCGATCGTAACCGCGTGGCGGAATCGATCGAGATCAACGGTTTGGACGACCCGCGTTTGGCCGAACATGTACCGGCGGAATTGCTGTCCAAGCTGCGCGAAGAGATCGAGATGGCGCGCGAATTGCTGCCCGCTTTCGACCGCGAGCGCTTCCTGGAAGGGTCGATGACGCCGATCTGGTTCGGCTCCGCGATCAATTCCTTCGGCGTGAAGGAATTGATGGATGGCATCGGCAAATACGGCCCGCAGCCGCAGCCGCAACCCTCGGCAGAACGGGTGATCGATCCGTCGGAAACCAAGGTCACCGGTTTCGTCTTTAAGGTGCAGGCCAATATGGACCCCAAGCACCGCGACCGCGTGGCTTTCGTGCGCTTGGCATCGGGGCATTTCGAACGCGGCATGAAGATGCTGCATGTGCGCTCGAAAAAGCCGATGGCGATTTCGAATCCGGTGCTGTTCCTGGCGGCGGACCGCGAATTGGCCGAAGAGGCTTGGGCGGGCGATATCATCGGCATTCCGAATCACGGCCAGCTGCGGATCGGCGACGCTTTGACCGAAGGCGAGACGCTGCGTTTCACCGGCATTCCCTCCTTCGCGCCGGAATTGCTGCAAACCGTGCGCGCCAATGACCCGATGAAGGCCAAGCATCTGGAAAAGGCACTGATGCAATTTGCCGAAGAAGGTGCGGCGAAAGTGTTCAAGCCGATGATCGGTTCGGGCTATATCGTGGGCGTTGTCGGCGCGTTGCAGTTTGAAGTGCTGGCAAGCCGCATCGAGCAGGAATACGGCCTGCCGGTGCGCTTTGAAAGCAGCCAGTTCAGCTCGGCGCGTTGGGTCCAAGGCCCCAAGGCCGAGATGGAAAAGCTGATCGATATCAACAAGCAGCATATCGCCACCGATAACGATGGTGATTATGTCTTCCTGACCCGTCTGCAATGGGACATCGACCGCGTGATCCGCGATTATCCCGCATTGCGCTTGACGGCGACCAAAGAATTGATGGTCTAACAAAGCGGAAAGGGGTCTGAACGGCCCCTTTCTTGACCTTTTGATAGAATTCAGATATGGCCTAGCAGCCCTCTATCTGGGCAGACGCCGGGGCGCCCGGAATGATGCGTCCCTTCACACCATGCGGACCGATCCCGCATATAAGGACGCTGATGACCAAATTCTCTGACCTCGCGCTCGACCCGCGCGTTTTGCAAGCCATCGCCGACACCGGCTATGAAGCGCCGACGCCGATCCAAGCGCAGGCGATCCCGCATGCCCTTGAAGGCCGTGACGTCTTGGGTATCGCACAGACCGGTACCGGCAAGACCGCAAGCTTCACGCTGCCGATGATCACCCGTCTGGGCCGTGGCCGCGCGCGCGCGCGCATGCCGCGCTCGCTGGTGCTGGCACCGACCCGTGAACTGGCGGCCCAAGTCGCGGAAAACTTCGACACCTATGCCAAGCATACCAAGCTGACCAAGGCTTTGCTGATTGGCGGCGTGGCCTTCGGCGAACAGGACAAGCTGATCGACCGTGGCGTTGACGTTTTGATCGCGACGCCGGGCCGTCTGCTGGACCATTTCGAACGTGGCAAGCTGTTGCTGACCGGCGTGGAAATTATGGTCGTCGACGAAGCGGACCGTATGCTGGATATGGGCTTCATCCCCGATATCGAACGCATCTTCCAACTGACGCCCTTCACGCGCCAGACGCTGTTCTTCTCGGCCACCATGGCGCCGGAAATCGAACGCATCACCAATGCTTTCCTGACCAATCCGGCGAAGGTGGAAGTGGCGCGTCAGAATTCGACTTCGGCGACGATCGAACAGCAGCTGATCGAATTCACCCCCACCCGCAAGGATCGCAGCTTCACCGAGAAGCGCGCCGTGCTGCGCTCGCTGATCAAGCGTGAGGGCGAAAGCTGCACCAATGCGATCATCTTCTGCAATCGCAAGATGGATGTGGATGTGGTCACCAAATCACTGAAAGCGCATGGCTTCGATGCCGGCGCGATCCATGGCGATCTGGAACAATCGCTGCGCACCAAGACGCTGGACGCCTTCCGTGACGGCCAGTTGCAATTGCTGGTGGCATCGGATGTGGCAGCGCGTGGGCTTGACGTGCCCAGCGTCAGCCATGTGTTCAACTTCGATATCCCGACCCATCCGGAAGATTACGTCCACCGTATCGGCCGTACCGGTCGTGCGGGTCGTGCGGGCAAGGCCTTCACCATCGTGACGCCGTCGGATGAGAAATATCTCACCAATGTGGAAGCGCTGGTCAAACAGCAGATTCCGCGCGGCACCCTGCCGGAAGACACCTTCGCCGAACTGTCGCAGCGCAGCGACCGCAGCCGTGGTGATCGCCGCGAAGAGGGTGGCAAGCGCGAAGACGGCAAGCGTGACGACAAGCGTCGCCGTGACCGTGATCGCGACCGCAAGCCCAAGCGTGACGAGAACATGCCGCCTGCGAGCATGGAAGCCTTGGACGTGGCTCCGATCATCGTGGAAGAGGCTGTTGTGGCACCCGTGGCCCCTGCTGCCCCGCGCGAAGAGCGTCCGCGTCGTGAAGACCGCCGCGAGGATCGTCGTGACAACCGCCGCAACGAGCCGCGTGAAGAGCGTCGTCATGAACCCCGCGAAGAGCGCCGCAGCGAATCGCGTGAAGACCGTCGCGAACCGCGTGAGGATCATCGCCGCGATGACCGTCGCAAGGATCCCGTGGTGATCGGCATGGGCGACCATGTGCCGGAATTCATCACGCGCAGCTTCAAGATCGCCGAACCCAGCGCCGAAGACCAAGCGGATGACATCCACGCCTACGACGGCGAAGAATAAGAAAAAGCCCCGCTTATGCGGGGCTTTTTTTTTGCACCATCGGGCATGACATAAAAAGGGCGCCAGCGGCGCCCTTTTCCTTATTCCGTTGCCAAGCGGCTGACGACGATGGTGACTTCCGGCTTCTTACCGATCTCTTCCATCGACACTTGGCGCACGATACGGCGCAATGCCTCTTCCAGCTTGTCGTCGTCGCGCATCACCTTCGAACCTGCGGTTTCCAGGAAATCGGTCAGATCCTTTTCCAAGGTTTCCGCCAGACCGCGACCACCGCGACCCACTTCCGGCAGACCCATGATTTCGACCCAAGCTTCGCCCAAAGCTTCGTCCTGTTCGTCCAAGATCACGGTGATCATCGCATGGCCGTTCAGCGCCATGCGGATACGATTGCGCACAACCCCATCCATCGCGCCGATCAGCACGCTGCCGTCCAGATACAACCGGCCGGTATCGACATATTCGACCACCTGCGGCTGCTCGCCCGCCAGATCGACCATCATGCCATTGACGACGATTTCCGCTTTCATGCCGGCGGCTTTGCCGATCTTGGCATGTTCGCGCAGATGGCGGTGTTCGCCATGCATCGGGATTAGGATTTCCGGCTTCATCAGGCGGTGGACATGTTCCAGATCGGGGCGGTTCGCATGGCCCGAGACGTGGTACAGACCGTTGTGATCATCGACCAGATCGACAAATTTCTCCGACAGGCCGTTCATGATGCGCAAGACATCACGTTCGTTGCCCGGAATGGTCTTGGACGAGAACAGGAAGGTATCGCCTGCCTTCAGCTCAAGCCCCAGATATTTGCCGCGCGCCAGTTGTGCCGCAGCCGCACGGCGTTCGCCCTGCGAGCCGGTGACCAGCAGCATCAGATTGCGGCGCGGGATTTCCAGCGCTTCTTCGGGGCTGACGGTGCGCGGGAAATTGGTCAGCACACCGGTCGATTCCGCCGCAGACAGCATCCGGCGCATCGAGCGGCCCAAGACGCAAACCGAACGATCCGCCGCACGCGCCGCTTCCGCCAAAGTCTTCAGACGCGCCACGTTCGACCCGAAAGTCGTCGCCACGACCAGACCGCCCGCATTGGAAATCAGGTCCTTCAGCGGCGAGGCCAGCGTCGATTCCGACCGGCCCGAATGCGGCGAGAAGATATTGGTCGAATCGCACATCATCGCCTTGATCGGGCGTTCCGCCACGATTTCGGCCATCACGGCATCATCCCACGCTTCGCCGACGATCGGATTGGCATCGATCTTGAAGTCGGCGGTGTGGAAGATACGGCCTGCGGGCGTGTCGATGACCAAAGCGCTCGATTCCGGAATGGAATGGCTGACGGGCACGAATTGCACCTTGAAGGGGCCGGCCTCGACAAAAGCGGGACGCGCTTCCACGGTGACCAAAGCTTCGGCGGGCAGGCCCATTTCATCCATCTTCAACCGGCCGATGGTGGCGGTGAAGCGACGCGCATAGACCTTGGCTTTCAGCTTGGGCCACAACAGGCCAAGCGCGCCGATATGGTCTTCATGGGCGTGGGTGATGAAGATCGCCTCGATGCGGTCGGCGCGTTCTTCCAGCCAAGCGATATCCGGCGCGATCAGATCCACCCCAGGCGCGCTATCCATATCGCCGAAGGTGACCCCCAGATCGACGACGATCAGGCGTTCCTGCCCTGCCTTGCCGTAGCCATAGACATAGCAGTTCATCCCGATCTCGCCGGCGCCGCCAAGGGGAAGATAGATCAGCCGGTTCAGACGCGTCATGCGGTTTCCTTGTTGAAGTCGTTGATCAGGA
This sequence comes from Paracoccaceae bacterium, assembly GCA_031991825.1. GTDB lineage: Bacteria > Pseudomonadota > Alphaproteobacteria > Rhodobacterales > Rhodobacteraceae > Pseudotabrizicola. The sequence goes on along the minus strand of DALYSR010000140.1, from coordinate 1,086 downwards.
CAAGGCCATGCATGGTCAGATCATCCTCGATCGTGTAAAAAATGTCAGTACCTTGGGCGAAGAGCGGGGCCAAGCCGCCCGTGGCGACAACCCGCATCGACAAGTCTCGTTCCTGCCGGATTTTTCCCACGATACCCTCGATCAAGCCAACATAGCCCCAAAAGACGCCGGATTGAATACAGGCAACCGTATTGGTGCCAATCGCCGCAGCAGGTTTTGTCACATCTACATGAGGTAGGGCAGCCGCCGCCATATGCAACGCTTCCAGCGACAGGTTAACGCCGGGGGCGATGGCGCCGCCGACATAGGCGCCGTCGTGGTCGACCACATCGAAGGTCGTGGCCGTGCCGAAATCGACCACGATCAGGTTGCCGCCGTGACGATCGAAAGCCGCCGCCGTATTCACCAGCCGGTCCGGCCCCACCGATGTGCCCTGCTCGACCCGCGGTGCCACCGGCAGGTTGCATTCGGGCTTGCCCACCACCAGCGGGCGACAGTCGAAATAGCGATTGCTCAGCACCCGCAGGTTGAACACCACCCGCGGCACCGTCGAGGAGATGATCACTTCGGTGATATTCACATCCAATTTGTTCAGCATCATCAAGGACGACAGCCAGACGAAATATTCGTCCGCCGTACGCTTGTGATCCGTCGCGATCCTCCAAGTCGAAATGAAACGGCCACCATCCCAGATCGAAAAGACCGTATTGGTATTGCCGCAGTCGATGGCCAGTAGCATCCTGCCCCCGTCACTCAAAAAAGACTTCGGCGGCGGGGATCGCCACCGTGTGCTGATCCATCTTCAAAACCAGATTTCCCGCAGGATCAATGGTCTCGAAGATGCCAAAGCGTTCTTGGGTGCCGGTGCGGGTCCGGATGCGTTCGCCCAGACGCGCGGCGCGTGACAGCCATGCTTGCCGGATGGGTTCGAATCCTTCCGTCACAAAGACGCGTTCCCAGTGATCGAAGGCCGGAGCCAGATGATCCAGAAACTGCGCAGGCGTCAGCCGCAGGCCGGTTTCCGACAACAGTGACACGGGCGTCACCGCCCCCTGTTCGACTGCCTCAACCGGCGGATGGCCGATC
>DALYSR010000139.1:0-10278 GCA_031991825.1 Paracoccaceae bacterium | reverse complement strand
CGCATCGACCGCCGCCTTCAGCACACAGAATTTGCCGAAGAAGCCCAGCATCGGCGGCACACCGGCCAACGAGAACATCAGCACCAAGACCGCCAGCGCCTTCAGCGGCTCGCGCTTGGACAGCTGGTTCAGGCTGGCGATATCGGTGACCGGACGGCCATTGCGTTCCAGCGACAGGATGAAAGCGAAGGTGCCGATATTCATGGTGACATAAATCGCCATATAGATCAGCATCGCTTGCACGCCCTGCGCGGTGCCCGACGCCAGACCGACCAGCGCATAGCCCATATGCGCGATCGACGAATAGGCCATCAGGCGTTTCAGGTCTTTCTGACCGATCGCCGCCACCGCGCCCAAGAACATCGACAGCACGGCAAGTGCGGCCAGAACTTGGGTCCATTGATCGGGGATCGAACCGAAGGCGTCGTAAACCAGACGCGCGATCAGCGCCATCGCCGCCACTTTCGGCGCGGTCGCGAAGAACGCGGTGACCGGCGTGGGCGAGCCCTCATAGACATCCGGCGTCCACATATGGAAAGGCGCCGCCGAGATTTTGAACGACAGAGCCGCCAGCATCATCACCAAACCGATGATCAGACCGACCGGCGCGCCGTTACCCAAGGTCGACAGGATGCCCGCGAAATCGGTGGTGCCCGAGAAGCCGTAAGCCAGCGAGGCGCCATAAAGGAACATCCCCGAGCTAAGGCAGCCCAGCACGAAATACTTCAGACCCGCTTCCGAGGATTTCGCATTGTCGCGGCGCATGGCGGCCACGACATAAAGCGCCAGCGATTGCAGTTCGAGCCCCAGATACAGGGTCATCAGATTGCCCGCGCTGACCATCACCATCATGCCGATGACGGAGAGCGTCACAAGGATCGGGAATTCAAAGCGCAGCAGGTCGCGGCGGGTCATATAATCGCGCGCCACCAGCATCACCGCCGCTGCCGACACCAGAATGGTGATCTTGGCGAAACGCCCGAAGGCGTCTTCGGTGAACAGCCCCTCAAAGGCCACGCGCGATCCGCTCACGCCCAGCCCGATATAAAGCGCCACGGCGAGGAACAGGCCCGAAGTGGACCAGACCAAGGTTTGCGCCAGCTTGTCCTTGCCCAGATAGGCCCCTGCCATCAGCGCTGCCAGCGCATAGGCGGCCAGAACAAATTCCGGCAAGATGGTGTTGAAATCGTTTGCGGTCATGATGATACGTCCCGCTCCTTAGTGCTGGCTTGCTGCGACCTCGGCCACAGTGGCCGGGATCGAGGCATGATAATCGGTGACAAGGGCAGCGACCGAGGGGCCGATGATGTCAGTCACCAGCGACGGATAGATGCCCAAGAGCAGGGTCATGAACACGAGCGGCGCGAAGATCGCCTTTTCGCGCGCGGTCATATCGGTGATCGAACGAAGCGCTTCCTTGACCAGCTGGCCCATCACCACGCGGCGGAACAGCCACAAGGCATAGGCCGCCGACAAGATAACGCCGGTTGCCGCCACAAAAGCGATCCAGGTATTGACCTGATAGACGCCCATGATGGTCAGGAATTCACCGACGAAGCCCGAAGTGCCCGGCAGGCCCACGTTCGACATGGTGAAGAACAGGAAGATCGTCGCGTAAGCGGGCATCCGGTTGATCAGACCGCCATAGGCGTCGATCTCACGGGTATGCATACGGTCATAGATCACGCCGACACACAGGAACAAGGCGCCCGAGATGAAGCCGTGGCTGATCATCTGGAAGATCGCACCATCAAGGCCCTGCTGGTTGACCGAGAAGATGCCCATGGTGACGTAACCCATGTGCGCGACCGAGGAATAAGCGATCAGCTTCTTCATGTCGTTCTGCACCAAGGCCACCAGCGAGGTATAGACGATCGCGATCACCGACATCCACAGCACCAGCGGTGCCAGCAGGTCGGAGGCGACGGGGAACATCGGCAGCGAGAAGCGCAGGAAGCCGTAGCCACCCATCTTCAGCAAGATCGCCGCCAGCACGACCGAACCCGCAGTCGGCGCTTGCACGTGCGCATCCGGCAGCCAAGTGTGAACCGGCCACATCGGCATCTTCACCGCGAAGCTTGCGAAGAAGGCCAACCACAGCATCGTCTGCAAGCCGCCAACAACATGGATGCCCAGCAGCGTGAAGCTGTCCGATCCGAAGTTATGCGTCAGCAGCGTCGGGATATCGGTGGTGCCCGCATCCCAATACATCGCGATCATCGCCACCAGCATCAGCACCGAGCCGAGGAAGGTATAAAGGAAGAACTTGAAGGATGCATAGATGCGATCCTTGCCGCCCCAGATGCCGATGATCAGGAACATCGGGATCAGACCTGCCTCGAAGAACAGGTAGAACAGCACCAGATCCAGCGCGCAGAACACGCCCAGCATCAGGGTTTCCAGCATCAGGAAGGCAATCATGTATTCCTTGACGCGATTTTCCACGCTCCAGCACGATGCGATGGTGATCGGCATCAGGAAGGTGGTCAGCATCACGAACAGGACCGAAATCCCGTCGACGCCCAGCTTGTATTTCAGGCCCATGATCCAGTCGCGTTCTTCGACGAACTGGAAGCCGGTGTTTTGCGGGTCAAAGCCCGCAATCACGAAGATCGAGATCAGGAAGGTGGCCGAGGTGGCGAACAGAGCCAACCATTTGGCATTCTTCGCCGCCGCCGCATCCTCGCCGCGCAGGAACAGGGCCATGATGATGGCCGCCACTGCGGGCAGGAAGGTGATGATGGAAAGCAGATTATCCATAATGTCTCTTTCGCCCCCTCAATGACCGCTCGAGAGCGTGACCCAAGTGATCAGGGCAACGATCCCGATCACCATGGCGAAGGCATAGTGGAACACATAGCCGGATTGCGCCCGACCGGCGAGGCGGGTCAGCATCGGGATAATCCCCATGGCCACACCGTTGATGGAACCGTCGATCGCCTTGCCGTCGCCCTGCTTCCACAGGACCTTGCCGATCCATTGGGCAGGACGCACGAAGAGGAAATCGTAGATCTCGTCGAAATACCACTTGTTCAGCAGGAACTGATACAGTGGCGCGTTGGTTTCGGCGAAGCGCTTCGGCAGGCTGGGGGTCTTGATGTAGAAGACCCAAGCCAGAACCAGACCGGTCAGCATGGCCACGAAGGGCGACAGCTTGACCCAAACCGGCACATGATGTGCGGCGTCCAGCACTTCGGCGTTGAAGGTCGCGGCACCGTGGAAGAAATGTTCGATATGTTCGGCATGGCCGAAGAAATCATCGAACCACAGCATACCGGCGAAGACAGCGCCCAAAGACAGCACGATCATCGGGATCAGCATGACAGCGGGGCTTTCATGCGGTTCGTGATGGTGATCGTGGCCGTGGTCGTCATGACCATGCGCGTCATGGGCATGATGGTGGTCGTCTTCCTTCAGATGCGCGCGGTTCGTGCCGAAGAAGGTCAGGAAGATCAGGCGCCACGAATAGAAGGACGTCATCAACGCGCCCACAACCAGCAGCCAGAACACGATGGTCGGAGCACCTGCATAGGCGCCTTCGATCACGGCGTCTTTCGAGATGAAGCCCGCGAAGCCGAAATGGGTCAGCGGGATGCCGACGCCGGTGATCGCCAGCGTGCCGATGATCATCATCCAGAAGGTGACGGGGATCTTATTGCGCAGACCGCCATAATACCGCATGTCTTGTTCATGGTGGGTCGCATGAATGACCGAACCCGCGCCCAAGAACAGCATCGCCTTGAAGAAAGCATGGGTGAACAGGTGGAACATCGCCACCGGATACAGGCCGACGCCTGCAGCCACGAACATATAGCCCAGCTGCGAACAGGTCGAATATGCGATGACGCGCTTGATGTCGTTCTGCACCAGACCGACGGTTGCCGCGAAGAAGGCGGTGAAACCACCGATATAGGTGATCATCAGCTTGGCCTCAGTCGCAACTTCGAACAAAGGCGACATGCGGCAAACCAAGAAGACACCGGCGGTGACCATGGTCGCCGCGTGGATCAGCGCCGACACCGGCGTCGGGCCTTCCATCGCGTCGGGCAGCCACGTGTGCAGGAACAATTGCGCCGACTTACCCATCGCGCCGATGAACAGCAGCACACCGATCAGATTGGCCGCATTCACGTCCAACCACAGGAACTGCAGATTGGTTTCGGCAATCTTCGGGATCGCGGCAAAGATGTCGTCATACCGGATCGAGTCGGTCAGGTAATAGAGCGTCGCCATCCCAAGGATCAGCGCGAAATCACCCACACGGTTGACCACGAAAGCCTTCATCGCCGCCGCATTGGCCGAAGGTTTCTTGAAGTAGAAACCGATCAGCAAATAGGACGCCACGCCCACGCCTTCCCAGCCGAAGAACAGCTGCACCAGATTGTCCGAGGTGACCAGCGTCAGCATGGTGAAGGTGAAGAACGACAGATAGGCGAAGAAACGTGCGCGATAGGGTTCGTCGTCGCTCCAGTTTTCGTCATGGGCCATATAGCCGAACGAATAGAGATGGACCAAAGCCGAAACCGAGTTCACCACCACCAGCATGATCGTGGTCATGCGGTCCATACGGATCGCCCAATCGGCGGCCAAGGTGCCGGAATCGACCCAGCGCAGCAGCACGTATTTTTCGGTTTCCCCGTCAAAGCCGATAAACAGCACCCAGCTGAGGATCGCGGCCAGGAAGACCAGGGCGGTTGCGATGACCTGCCCCGCCTTCTCGCCCAAGATCCGCCAGCCGAAGCCGCAGATCAGGGCACCGATCAGGGGTGCAAGAAGGATGATCGTTGCCATTTGCCCTTAGCCTTTCATCACGTTGACGTCTTCGACGTCGATCGTTCCGCGGTTACGGAAGAACACCACGAGGATCGCAAGGCCGATCGCAGCTTCTGCTGCGGCGACGGTCAGAATGAACATCGTAAAGATCTGGCCGACCAGATCGCCAAGATGGCTAGAGAAAGCCACCATGTTGATATTGACCGACAAAAGCATCAATTCGATCGACATCAATATGACGATCACGTTCTTCCGGTTGAGGAAGATGCCGAAGATGCCGATGACGAAAAGCGCCGCCGCAACCGTCAGGTAATGTTCCAGTCCAACCATTCTCATGTCCCTCCGGGTGTAAACCCGTTGTCTTTCATTCATTGTCGGCGGTCAGGGCGGACTTGGCCGCCCCTTTGGCCGATCAGAGGCCCTGCCCCGGCTTCACGTCTTTCAATTCCATGGCCTTGGCCGGATCGCGCCACATCTGGTGCAGCACGTTCTGGCGTTTGACATCGCGGCGGTGGCGCATGGTCAGCAAGATCGCACCGATCATCGCAACCAACAGCACCAAGCCGGAAAGCTGGAACAGAAGCAGATATTTATCGAAAATCAGCAGACCGATCGCGCGGGTGTTTTCCACCTGCGCCATGTCCGGCGTCACCGCTTGACGCAGCCCCATCGCGCCATCCGCTTGCACCCAAGCGCCGACGCCCAACACCAGTTGCATCAGCAAGATCACCGCGACCAACAGCCCCAGCGGCATGTAGCGCGCCATTTCCCCCTTCAGCACGGCGAAATCGACGTCCAGCATCATCACCACGAACAGGAACAGCACCGCCACCGCACCGACATAGACGATGATCAGCAGCATCGCGACGAATTCGGCACCCAGCAGGACGAACAGCCCCGCCGAGGACAGGAAGGCCAGGATCAGCCACAGCACCGAGTGGACCGGGTTACGGCTCATGGTGACCATGAGCCCCGCTGCCACCGTCACTGTAGCGAAGGCGTAAAAGGCAATATCGGCGACGGTCATACGTCTTTCTCCTCGGTCTCGGCGAAGACGCTTTGTGCAGTCTCAAGCGCCTTTTGCATGGCGGGCAAGCCGCCGAACATGCTCATCTGCCAAATCACTTCGGCAATCTCGCGTTGGGTCGCACCAGCGGCAAGCGCGTGGCGCAGGGTCAGTTTCAACTGCGGTTCGGCCAGAGCGCCTTGCGCGGTCAGCGCCGCGAGGTTGATCAAAAGCCGTGTCTTGGCGTCCAATCCCTCGCGGTTGAAAGTCTTGCCGAACCAGATTTCCATCAGCTCTTTCGGCATCGTCGGGACCATCTTGTCGATGGCGAAGGGTTCCATCTTTTCCAGAGCGGGATTGAAGGCGCGCAGCATGTCCTGCGAACTTTCCATCATCTGCTGGAAGAATTTGGGGAAGCCTTCGGTCATCGGAATGATCCTTGGTAAGCGATACGGGGGTCAGCGATAAGGCGCGTCGGTTTCAAGATTGCGGGCAATCTCGGCTTCCCAACGCGCGCCATTCGCCAGAAGCTTGTCCTTGTCGTAGAACAATTCCTCGCGGGTCTCGGTCGAGAATTCGAAATTCGGACCTTCGACGATCGCATCCACGGGGCAGGCTTCTTGGCAGAAGCCGCAATAGATGCATTTCGTCATGTCGATGTCATAGCGCGTGGTGCGGCGCGAGCCGTCTTCGCGCGGTTCCGCATCGATGGTGATCGCTTGCGCGGGGCAAACGGCTTCACACAATTTGCAGGCGATGCAGCGTTCCTCGCCATTGGGATAGCGGCGCAACGCATGTTCGCCGCGGAAACGGGGCGACAAGGGCCCCTTTTCATGCGGATAGTTCAGCGTCGCCTTCGGCGCGAAGAAGTATTTCAAACCAAGGGCGAAGCCTTTGACGAAATCCTGCATCAGGAAGTAGCGGGTGGCACGGGTCCAGTCGATATTGGCCATTTTCTTTTAGCCTCCGATCGTCCAGCGGGCCCAGAAGCCGCCGAGAACTTCAAATTTCGCAAGGAATGCCACCAGCACGACCCAACCCAGCGACAGCGGCAGGAAGACTTTCCAACCGATCCGCATCAGTTGGTCATAGCGGTAGCGCGGGGTGATCGCCTTCACCATGGCGAAGAGGAAGAAGAAGAAGGCCATCTTGATGATCATCCACCACCAGCCATCGGGCAGGAAGGGGAACGGCGAGAGCCAGCCACCGAAGAACAGAAGGCTCATCAGCGCGCACATCAGATAGATCGCGATATATTCGCCCGCCATGAACAACAGGAACGGGGTCGAGGAATATTCGACGAAGAAGCCCGCAACCAGTTCCGATTCCGCTTCCGGAAGGTCGAAGGGCGGACGGTTGGTTTCCGCCAAAGCAGAGATGAAGAACAACACCACCATCGGCAGGTGCGGCAGCCAGTACCAGTTGAACAGGCCCCAATCACCCTTCTGCGCCATCACGATATTCGAGAAGTTCATCGACCCCGTCGACAGAATGATGCCGATGATGATCAGACCCAGCGAGACTTCATAGGAAATCATCTGTGCGGCCGAACGCAGCGATCCCAAGAAGGGATATTTCGAGTTCGAGGCCCAACCGCCCATGATCACGCCGTAGACTTCCAGCGAGGACATCGCGAAGACGAACAGGATCGCCACGTTGATATCCGACAGGACCCAGCCGTAATCGAAGGGGATCACCGCGAAAGCCATCATCGCCAGCACGAAGCTGAGCATTGGCGCCAAGAAGAAAACCGGACGGTCGGCAGAAGCCGGAACCACGATTTCCTTGAACACATATTTCGCGGCATCAGCCACGGTTTGCAGCAGGCCCCAGGGGCCCACCACGTTCGGGCCGCGACGCATCTGCACAGCCGCCCAGATCTTCCGGTCGCCATAGACGAGGAAGAGCATCGAGATCATCACGAAGGCCACCACGAGCAGCGTTTGTGCTATGATCAGCACGGCCGTCCCTAAAGGTGTCGCCAGAAATTCCGTCATCCGTCTGTCCTCATCCTCAGATCGTCGGTATGCCCTGCTCAGCACAATCGCGCACCGTTACTTCGGCGTCGATCGTCATGAGACCGGGTGGCAGGCTGGCCGAGATCAGATAGACCCCGTCCCCGTGCCAAGTGTTGTTCTTCGTCTCCACGGTGGTGCGGATGTGACGCGCGAAACCCCAGCCACGGATCAGCGCATATTGCGCCGCCGCACAGCGACCATAGGCTTCGACGTCAGATTTCATCGTCGCGCCCGTCATGGTGACAAAAACATTCACCATGTCGGATTGCAGCAATACCGTGCGCACGCCCAAATAGCGCGGCTTGTCTTTTTCGACTTTGGTCTCAGCAGCTTCTGTATCAACCGCTTTTACCGCAGGCTTTTCCGCATCCGCTTTGACCGCGGCCTCGGCGGATTTCGCGGCAGGCTTGGCCGCGGTGGCGCTTTGACCCTGCTCCACGCAGGCTTGCAGCGCCAAGAAGGCACCGCAAACCGACAGGATTTTGATCAGGCCCAAGCGCATCCGGTCTTACTCCGCGGCGACCGCGCTGGTGGCGCGCGCTTTGGCATTGGCGGACAATTCCGCCATGACAGCGCTCGCCCGAGCGATCGGGTTCGTTTGATAGAAGTCCTTGATCACATTGCGGAAGCTTGCTTTCGCAGGTTCGCGCAATGCGACAGGTGCCCAAGCGTTTTCAACCACCTCGTCGATGCGCGCCAGATGCGGCACTTCTGCCACCAATGCCTGACGCAAAGCAGCCAAGCTGTCCCACGGCAGGGTCTGGCCCAGCTCGCCCGACAAAGCGCGCAAGATCGCCCAGTTTTCCTTCGCCTCGCCCGGCGCGAAACCTGCGCGCATCGCCAATTGCGGGCGACCTTCGGTATTGACGAACAAAGCGTTTTCTTCGGTATAGGCCGCCGCAGGCAGGATCAGATCGGCGCGATGCGCGCCACGATCGCCATGCGAGCCTTGGTAGATGACAAACGGACCCGCCGCGATTTCGACTTCATCGGCGCCAAGGTTATAGATCACCTCCGCGCCGTCCATCGCCGCTTTCACGCCGCCTTCGGTCACAGCGCCCACATCCAGCGCGCCGACGCGGCCCGCAGCCGTATGCAGCACCAGAAGCTTCGCGCCCATGGCTTCGACCAGTTTCATGGTCTGGGCCAGCACGGCTTCGCCATCGGCTTCGTTCAATGCGCCTTGGCCGATCACCACAACCGCGCCTTCGACGGCATCGGCATTGGCGACCAGATCCAGCAAGGCTTGGCGATCCGCGCCCAGATGCGCGTAGTCATAGGTCAAATCAACCGCTTGGCCGATCAGCGACACCTGCGTGCCATTGATCCACGACTTGCGGATACGGGCGTTCAAGACCGGCGCTTCGTCACGCGGATTGGTGCCGATCAGCAGGATCTGACGCGCTGTATCCAGATCTTCGATGGTCGCGGTGCCAACATAGGCCGAACGATTGCCAGCGGGCAGACGCGTTGCATCCACGCGGCATTCCACCTTGCCGCCCAGACCTTCGATCAGCTTCTTCAGCGAATAAGCCGCCTCGACCGATGCCAGATCGCCCACCAGACCCGCAACCTTCTTGCCCTTCAGGGCGGCGGCGGCGGCTTGCAGCGCTTCGCCCCAAGTAGCTTTGCGCAGACGGCCGTTTTCACGGATGTAAGGCACATCAAGACGTTGGCGGCGCAGGCCGTCCCAGATGAAGCGCGATTTGTCGGAAATCCATTCCTCGTTCACGCCGTCATGGTTGCGCGGCAGAATGCGCATCACTTCGCGGCCCTTGGCATCGATGCGGATATTGGAGCCCAAAGCATCCATCACGTCGATGGATTCGGTCTTGGTCAATTCCCACGGACGCGCGGTGAAGGCATAGGGCTTCGATGTCAACGCGCCGACGGGGCAAAGATCGATGATATTGCCCTGCAGGTTCGAATCCAAAGTCTGGTTCAGATAGGAGGTGATCTCGCTGTCTTCGCCGCGCCCCGTCTGGCCCATCTGGGTGATGCCCGCGACTTCGGTGGTGAAGCGCACGCAACGGGTGCAGGAAATGCAGCGCGTCATCTCGGTCTTGACCAGCGGGCCAAGGTTCAGGTTTTCCGATGCACGCTTGGGTTCGCGATAGCGCGAGAAATCGACGCCGTAAGCCATGGCCTGATCCTGCAGATCGCATTCACCGGCTTGGTCGCAGATCGGGCAATCCAGCGGGTGATTGATCAGCAGGAATTCCATCACGCCTTCGCGGGCCTTTTTGACCATCGGCGAGTTGGTCTTGACGACGGGCGCCTCGCCATTCGGGCCGGGACGCAGATCGCGCACCTGCATCGCGCAGGATGCGGCAGGCTTCGGCGGGCCGCCGACCACCTCGACCAGACACATGCGGCAGTTGCCAGCGATCGACAGCCGCTCGTGATAGCAGAAGCGCGGAATTTCGACGCCCGCGACTTCGGCTGCCTGGATGATGGTCATCGCACCATCGACCTCGAGCT
>DALYSR010000138.1:0-10281 GCA_031991825.1 Paracoccaceae bacterium | reverse complement strand
TTGCTCCGCTCGCCGAGAAATCCTGCTGCAACAGGTTCGGCGCGGTGTTGAACGCCTTTGAAGAGAGCATCGCTCTCGGAAGACCGGAACGGAACCGGTGCAGGTCCAGTGTATCAAGGGTTTGATGGCATTTTGGTTGACCTTTCCAGCTTGAACGAAGGTCTGATCTCCTTGGATATATGCGCGCGGCTCTTTGGCCTGCCACTTTCCCAATTACGCCAGTTCTGGCGATGGCAAGAGGACAAGACACTTCGGCCAACGGGGCGTCTGTATCTGTCACCCAAAACCAAGATGCAGGCAGCGATGAGCCGTGAAGAAGTCCATGCCTTCCAAAGAGAGTTCATCAGCTTCAGCCGCCTTTCGGTCGAGCTCGCCCTTGAACCAGACGCGTTGCGAGAATGGATAAGCGGCAGCGGAATTCACCCTCTGCCGCTCTGTCCTGACCTGTTCAGGCGCGCCGACGTCTTCCAATATTAAGACCTGACAAAAGGGCCCAAAGCCTTTCATTGAGCAGGCTTATGGTGTTTCATTAGCACGCTTATGGCTTTTCTGACTTTTGGCGTGAGAGATCAGGCGCTGTAGACCTTTTGGCCTGCGATATAGGTGGCGCGGGTCGCGCGGTCATCGCCCAGCATGATGGTGGGGAAGATCGCCTCGAAGATATTCGACGCGCGGCGGGTCGCCTGTTCGATGGCCGCAGTCGATGCCAGATCCAGCACCACCAGATCGGCTTCCATGCCGACCGCGATATTGCCGATCTGATGATCCGCATGCAGCGCCTTGGCCGAACCTTGGGTCGCCAGCCACCACAGCTCTGCCGGATGCAGTGCCACGCCGCGCAATTGCGCGACCTCATAGGCCGTGGCCATGGTCCGCAGCATCGAGAAGGACGACCCGCCCCCCGTATCGGTCGCCAGACCAATGCGGTGGCCCGCAGCTTTCAGGCCCGCCATGTCGAACAGCCCAGATCCGATGAAGGCATTCGATGTCGGGCAATGGAGCAGCGATGCATCCACTTCCAGAATACGGGCCTTTTCCCGCTCTTCCAGCCAGATCGAATGGCCGAACAAGGCGCCCTTGCCCAGAAGGCCGTGGCGTTCATAGGTGTCCAGATAGTCGCGCGCGGTGGGGAACAGCTCCTTGACCCAAGCGATTTCATCGGTCTGTTCCGACAGATGCGTCTGCATCAGGCAATCGGGACGTTCACGCCACAAAGCGCCCAAAGCTTCCAGCTGCGCTTCGGTCGATGTCGGCGAAAAGCGCGGCGTGATCACATAGCCCGCGCGGCCCTTGCCATGCCAGGCATCGGCCAGACGCTTGGAATCGTCATAAGCGCTTTGCGCGCTGTCGCGCAGACCTTCGGGCGCATTGCGATCCATACAGGTCTTGCCGCCCCAAACCCGCGCATTGCGCGCCGCTGCCGCTTCAAAGAAGGCATCGACGCTTTCGGGATGGATCGTGCAATAGGAACACAGGCTTGTGGTGCCATTGGCAATGGTCAGATCGAAGCTGTGATCTGCCACGTCGCGGGCATAGGCCTTGTCCTTGAAGCGCATCTCTTCGGGGAAAGTATAGGTGTTCAGCCAATCGATCAGCCTTTTGCCCCAAGAGGCGATGATCGGGGTCTGCGGATAATGCACATGGGCATCAATAAAACCAGCGCTAATCAGGGACTTGCCGTAATCGCTGACCTTGGCTTGGGGGTAATCGCGGCGCAATCTATCAGCCGAACCCACTGCGATGATGCGGCCTGCATCGATCACCAAGGCTTCGTCGATGCGGGTCGCCTCGGGGCCATGGGCGAAGGGATCGGCGGTGAAATTCAGGACTTGGCCCAGCAGCAATTCGGTCATCAGGATGCCTTTCACGCTCTTGATGTAGGATCTTGATGTGATCCTAGCGCGTTACGTCGGTAAGGTAAATTTACACCTCCCCCCTGTTTGGCGCTAACAGCTTTCGCTAAACAGGACATAATCTACAGGAGGCAGCATGGCAGAACATGTCCGGCTTGATGTCGAAGAAGGTTTTACCCGTGGACAGGTTGATCCGATCCGCGAGGCGATCCATGAACGCAACGCCCCCGCGCTAAAGGCGGCGGTCGAAGGCTTGCACCCCGCCGACTTTGCCGACTTGCTGGAGCAGATCAGCCTTGAAGAAAGGCGCGAGCTGCTCTCGCTGGTCGGCGAAGAGATCGACGGCGATGTGCTTTCGGAAATTTCCGATGCCATCCGCGAAGAGGTGATCGGCGCGCTGCCGCCCGCTTTGGTGGCCGAAGCGGTGCGCGATCTGGAAACCGACGATGTCGTCGATATTCTGGAAGACTTGAACCAACCCGCGCAGGCCGCGATCCTGAACGCGCTGGAAAGCGCGGATCGGGCGGCGGTCGAGCAGGCGATGTCCTATCCGGAATATTCCGCAGGCCGCCTGATGCAACGCGAGGTGGTGATCGCACCGGAACATTGGACCGTGGGCGAGGTGATCGATTTCATCCGCAACGCCAAATGGTTGCCCGATCAGTTCTATCACGTGATCCTCGTCGATCCGCGGATGCATCCGGTTGCCTATGTCACTCTGGGCCGCATCTTGTCGGCACGGCGCGACATGCGGATGGATCAGATCACCGAAGACAGCTTCCGCACCGTGAAAGCGACCGATGCCGAAGCGGATGTGGCTTATCTGTTCAACCAATACCACCTGATTTCCTGTCCGGTGGTGGATGAAAACGGCCGTCTGGTCGGTGTGGTCACCATCGACGACGCGATGAACGTGTTGGACGAAGAGCATGAAGAAGACATGCTGCGTCTGGCAGGCGTCCATGATGATGCAAGCGTCGCCGACGGGGTATGGGCAACGCTGAAGGGCCGCTTCCCCTGGCTTGCGGTCAACCTTGTCACCGCCAATGTGGCGGCCTTCGTGATTTCGATGTTCGACAAGACCATCGCCGAGGCGGTGGTGCTGGCCGCGCTGATGCCGATCGTGGCCTCCATGGGCGGCAATGCGGGGACGCAATCGCTGACGGTGGCGGTGCGGGCCTTGGCCACGCGCGATCTGACATCGGCCAACGCATGGCGGGTTGTCCGCCGCGAGGCGATGGTGGGTCTGTGCAACGGCGGCTTGTTCGCTTTGGTGATGGGAACCGCCGCAGCGACGCTGTTCGGCTGGCCCATGCTGGGTCTGGTGATCGGCATGGCGCTGATCATCAACCTGTTGATCGCGGCCTTGGCGGGTGTCTTGGTGCCGCTGACGATGGAAAAGATGGGGGCCGACCCCGCTTTGGCATCGGGCACCTTCGTGACCACATTGACCGATGTGATCGGCTTCTTCTCATTCCTAGGGCTGGCCACCGTCATCTTGATGTAAGGGGGGCATCCTGCGCGGCAAAAGGGGGCCGTCGGCCTCCTTTGTCATCTGGCGTAAGAGCGCGGCGTTTCGGAAGCGGCGGGGATGGTGGTTGTTGTCCAAGGATGTCGCCAGCCGCAGGATTTCCGAGCGCAACTGATTTTGCGCGGCGGCTTCGGCAAGGGGCTGGCCTTGGTCATTGGCCTGCGTGACAGCCGCGCCACCATCGGGCAGTTCGACATCGATGGTGATATCAAGGCTTTCCGCCAAGCGCCGGATGCGGCTTTGGCTGCTCAGATCGGTCATCTTGGGCGAACGGTTCAGCAGATAGCGCAGCTTCTGATAGGGCAGGGCTTCGGCCTTCAGCGCGCGCATCAGGCGCAAGACATTCTGGGCCGAACGCAGGTCCAGTTCCATCATGATGAAATACAGATCCGCTCGCGTGATCACGGCTTCGGTCCAAGCGACAATCGCCTTGGGCATGTCGATGATCACATAATCATACTGCGATGCCGCGTAATCGATCAGCTTGGTCGCCTCTTCGGCGCCGATGATATCAAGCGGCAGCATATCGACCGGAGCGGTCAGGATATGCAGGGAATCGGTCACAGGGGTCAGCGCATCGAAAAAGCGTTGCGGCGGATTGCGCAGGGTCTGGGTCAGCACATCATAGACTTCGGCACGGCGGGGCTGGTCCAGATAGGTGGCGACAGAGCCATATTGGAAGTCGAAATCCAGCACGCAAACCCGCGCGGCTGCCGCTCCGGGACGAAGATGCGCCAGTTCCCATGCCAGATTGACGGCAAGGGTGGAACTGCCCGCGCCACCGGACAGGCCATGGACGGGGATCACGAAACCCGCATGGTTCGATGGCGGGCGGGCGGCATAGCGCATCGGGTCTTGCGCAAGCGGATCAACACCCCCCGGCTCGACAAAGCGCGGGCTGGGGGCGCCCGTGCGGGCCGGGTGCTGCGGTTGCGGCATGGGCCTGACAGGCGGGATCGGCGCGACGGCTTCCGCGGGTTGGGCGATTTCTGCAGCGGCTTGGCGCAAGGCGTGGCGTATACGGATCAGGTCTTCGTCGGCATTGCGGTAGCGGGTCGGTTCGGCAAGCGCGGGTGCGGACTGCATTTTCGCTTGCGGCTTGGACTGAACAGCAGGCGCGCGCGCGGTCATGACGCCTGCGGTGTCTGGCTGCGCGGTTTTGGCGGCAGGGGGGGCGACCTGCATGGATTGGCCCAGCAGCAAGGGATCTTGCGGCTTTGCGGGTTGGGCTTTGCTCACCGGTGCCTTGGCACCTGCCGCCTTGGCGGTGGACGTGACCACAGGGGACGTGACTACAGGGGGCGAGGGGGCGGCCCTTCGCTTCACCGTCGTGGACTTCACCATGGGCGCGGGCTTGGGCAGGGTCGCCACATGGGCGATCGCTTCGCTAAGCGCGCCGCGCGGTAGCGGGTAATGCACGAAATGTTCGGCCCCGGCGCGCAGCAATTGGTTGAGCATATTGGCATTCAGATCCGCCGATACCATGATCAACTTGATGCCGCGTTCGACGGTCAGCCGGATCAGCGACAGGATCGGTGCCAGTCCGGCCTCGTCTTTGCCGTCCAGCGCCATGATGACATATTTCAGACTGTCGGCATCAGATTGGCCCAAGAAAGCGGGCGCGTCTTCGATGGAGAGATCGCCCCAGCTTTCGCCAAGCTCGTCTTCCATATCCTCGATCAGCTGTTCGAAATTCTGGACATCACGCGAAATGGTGCAGGCCACCACCGGAACGGGATCTGGCTGGAGCGTCGCTAGATTGCTCATCGCACGTCATGTCCTTCCAATACTCGGCCTCTTGCGCATGGCCGGCACGCTTGGTCCGCGCCGTAGGTGCCACCTAGCACAGGCGCATCAACGCGGATTGTCACATCCGCTCGGCCGCCTTTCAGATCCAAGGCAAGAATCGCCGCAGAACTGGTTAATACCTCGGAACTAATGGGTGATTTGGGCAGGATTACGGCCAAATCCATCCCTGTCATAGGCTTCCTTGAGGTAATTATATTGATTTTTTCAACGACTTGGCAGCTAGGGCCGTCTGTGCGGTCAAGGACGGGAGGAGGGATGTGGCAGGCATGCAAAGCACAGGATGGTGCCGGTTCTGCTGCCTTGCGCATTGCAGGCGATGCAGCCCGTTTCCCATATGCCATCCGTCGCTCCCCAGATATCACGCTGTCAGCCAGTCCGACCGCCGCCCTTTCAGGGTTCGGGCTGCGGTGTGCTTTGGCGGGCAAGGGCATTGCATGGCACGCCGGTCTTGACCGACCCAGAACGCGTTCAGGATGCCCTTAAGGCAGGGCCGATGCAAGCTGCATCAAGGCTGCCGTGATATGGTGGTCCAGCAGCCGCAGGCCCGCAGCCGCATAGGTCAGGATCATATTATACAGCGTCCCCGTCGCCAGCACCGACAGCGCAATCAGCGAACACCAATCAATGCTGACATCGCGAAGCTCATGCCATAGTCGCACAGCAGCGCCGCTTTTGTGCCTGATCTGACGTTTTGCTTTAAGGGTCATGGCGCTCTCCTGCCTGCTTCCTCAACCGGACCGAGCGAATGCGGCAGGGAGACAATGCAAATGCAATAGCAGCCGAAGATGGCAAGATTGCGCAGGCATGGCGGCAAAGCGACGGCATCAGCGCTGCGGCAGGGCATGATATTGTCAGAACAAAGCCCCGCCGCCACCTCTGGCCCTGCCTGAGGCAGGCACCGGATGGGGGCTGTAGATCAGCTTGCGAAAGCGTCGGCCCATTCCGGATGGCGCAGGCTTTGTGCTTTCACGAAGGGGCAGAGCGGGATCACCTTGAAGCCCTTGGCGCGGGCATCTTCGACCATGAAGGCAACCAGCGCCTGCCCGGCCCCTGTGCCGCGCATCGCATCGGGCACGCCGGTATGGTCGGCGATAATCAATGCGGGCGTGGTGATCGAAAAGGTGATCTCGGCCTCATGGCCGTTTTGGCGCAGGACATAGCGGCCTTTATGGCCTTGGTCTTCGCGGGTAATGGTGCGGGTGTCGGACATTGGGGCTCCTATCGGTAGAGGCGGGACCTGCGGCGCAAGGCGGGGACGTCATGACAAGGCCTGCGGGGCGACTTGGATCGGGGTGTTGTGGCTTTGTCTGTGGGGAAGGGCCTGCACTGCGGGGCCTGTCTCCAGCCCCAACATCTGCACCAAGGCCGTCAGCGCCATCTGGCCATAGGCATCGTTCAGATGGCGGCCATCCTGTTCGGGCAGCGCCAAGAAGCTGTCACTGCTCAGCCATGGGGCGGCAAGGCTGGCGCGGGGTTGCAGGCACAAGCGCAGCCCCTGCGCCTGACAGACCATTTGCAGGCTGCTTTCGAACATGTCGCGCAGCAGGGCGGCTTGGGGGTGGCGTGCCAAGGCTGCGGTTGCGGGTTCGTATAGGGGGCCGTTCTGGAGGGTAATGCTGCCGCTATAGGGCGCAGGCATCAAGACCATGCGGGGGTCCAGCGGGATACGCGCGGCTTGGCTGGACAATGTGGCGGCGATATCCTGTGCGATCACCGTTTCAAGAAAGCGAAGGCTGACCGCGAAAAGCGGCAAGCCGTCGGCGCGTGCAGGCATCGGCCCCCAGTCCCATGCCCACAGCCTGCTCAACTGCTGGACAAGCGCGCGGTGGTGGAAGCGCAGGCCGACCAGCAGGATGTGATCGAAAGGCCGCGGGTCCAGTTCGGGGGACACTTGCCATTGCAGGCTTTTGCGCTGGGCGAAACGGTTACCGGCGGGCAGGCGCAAATGGCCGTCGTGGTCTTGCACCACCTTGGCGAAGGTGCCCCCCGGCAGGCCCCAGAACCGGCAGCCAAGGTCGGCATGTCCTTCCGACAACAGCCGCAAGGCCGGACGCAAGGCGGCCGCATGGGAATTGCCCAGCAACAAGATCCGCGTCATGCGCCATCCCCCTTGCACAGCGAGGGATCGTTCAACACCTCCTCGCAGATCAGATCGTCATCTTCCGGCGCCGCCCCCGCTACCGCCTGCAGGCGCTGGGCGGGATCGGCGCCGGCGGGTGTATCGGCGGCCAGCGCGGTCAAGCCATGGGCCGACAGGAACTGGCGCATCACGATCGCCACGCCGCGCGGGGTCGGATTGCGCAGGTTCGCCTGATAGAACCGCCCGCGCGCCGCCGGATTGGTGATGATCTCGTAAGAGGGGAAGTAATCCACGCCCTCGTCGCTGCGCATCAGCGTATCCACCGCCGCGCGCAGGATCGCCTTGCCCCCCGTCGATGCGGCCAGCACATGGTCTCCGCTGGCGGTGGCGATCAGTGGGCCCGGAGCGACGGTCAGGATCATCTTCACTTGCGGGCGGTCTTGTCGCAACAGCGCCAGCACCGCGCGCAGATCGCCCACCAGATCGTCATGCGACAGCGACAGGAAGCCGATACCCGCCCCTGCGGGCGGGCTGGCCAGCACATGGGGCGCGACCGGATAGACGGTGCCGGATGCACGGTCTTCCCATGTCTCATGCAGGCCCAAGGTCAGGATCACCACATCCACCTGCGCCAAGGCCTGCGCCACAAGCCCAAGGTGATGCGCCCGTGATCGGGTCACCGCGTCGCGGCTGTCGAAGCCGCCGGGGTCCACATTGGGGCGCAGGGCATCGATATGGCGGCCCGCGCGGCTCCAGACCGGATGGGTGGGTCGGCTGATCCCTTTGGCTTCGCGCAGCAGCTGTAGAAACTGGCGCGGGTTGTAGATATTGCCGTAGCGCGCCGAAAACACCCCATAGAAGAAACGCGCCGCTACTTCCGTGTCACTGCCCTGCGGCGCAGGCTCCATCTCGATGACCCGAGCGCCTGCGCTTTTCAATTCGCGATGCACATGCTGGGCGAAGCAGCTGCCAGCGGTCAGGATCGCGCTTTGCCCCGAAACGGCAACGCGGGGCTGATACAGCCCGCGCAACCGCCCCGGCGGGCGTTCGACCACGCCGCTGCGCCAATAGGCAGCCTCGTCAAGCCCGTCATAGGGGGATGTCATGGGGCCTGGTTCTGTCATTGGACCTCGATCACAGGGTGAGAAGGGATTAACGCAAGGGAAGATGCGGCTGTCAACTCTGTGCCCCATATCAGGGGGTGTCCAAGGCCCGACGGGGCAGGGCGTTGCCCGCGCTGGGCGGGCGGGGTTTGGGTGTCGGGCGGTGGGGCGCGCGAAAAAACTCTGCTATTTTCCGAAGCTTCCCTCTTTTCCTTGGAAAAATTCCGGCTATGGTGCTGGCAATGCCCGCGTGGTGGAATGGTAGACACAGAGGACTTAAAATCCTTAGCCTACGGCGTGCCGGTTCGAGTCCGGCCGCGGGTACCAATCACAGAAAAGTCTTGGCCAAGCCGTTGGCGGGCAAAACGCCGCCAGAGCGGGATCATCCGTGCTTTTACCGCATCATGTCTGCGCGATCCGTCGACGTTAGGTGAATCCTGCAGCATATTTCCTACATCCGACGGCCATCTTTCAAGCCGGAGGGAGCGTCGTCTGGAAGTCTGGTTGGTGCCGGAGTATGCCAGACTCAAGGCGCGGCGCTTTGGACGACCGGCCCCTTCTCTTGTTGGATTCTATCCCCCATGACACATACTCACGGCCAAGCGCCGCCGCATTTCGGCCTTGTCATTTTATCCCTTGCTTTGGGGGCCTTCGCCATCGGCACATCGGAATTCGCGTCGATGGGATTGCTGCCGTGGTTTTCGGCGGATCTGGGGTTAAGCGAATCGCAAGCGGGCCATGTGATTTCGGCCTATGCGATCGGTGTGGTGGTGGGCGCGCCGATCACGACCTTGCTGGGGGCAAGGCTGCCGCGCAGACGCTATCTGGCGGCGCTGATCGGGATTTACGGCGTGTTAAACCTACTGGCCGCGATCCTGCCCGGTTATGCCAATCTGGTGGGAATGCGCTTCTTGGCCGGTTTGCCGCATGGCGGTTTCTTGGGGGTGGGCATGTTGTTCGCCGCCGATGCCTTGCCGCGCGGGCAGCGGGCCAAGGGCATTACCCAAGTCATGCTGGGCCTGACGGTTGCCAATATCGTCGGCGTGCCGCTGGCGGGCATCCTGGGTGATGCCTTGGGCTGGCGTGCGGGCTTTGGCTTGCCGGGGGTGATCGCTTTGGTCTCGGCGGTGCTGATCCTGAAGCTGGCGCCCCGCGTCGGCGTCGACCCCAATGCGCGCCCGATGGCCGAGTTGAAGGCCTTGGCCAATCCGGCGGTGATCCTGACGCTGCTGGTGGGGACCATCGGCAATGGCGGGCTGTTCGCGGTTTACGCCTTCTTGTCGAAAGCGATGCTGGAAACCACCACGCCGCCGTCCTGGGCGGTGCCCTTGATGCTGGGTCTGTTCGGGCTTGGCATTACCATCGGGGCGATTTTGGCCAGCCGTCTGACCATTGCCATCGGCCCTCTGAAGGCGGCTTTGGCGATCATCCTGTTCATGGCGGCGACGCAAGTCGCTTGCGCGCTGACCGTGGGCAATTGGGTGGGCATGATCATTTCGGCTTTCTTCCTTGGGCTGGGGGCCAATGTCTTCGTGCCGATGGCGACGCGTCTGATGGATGTGGCGGGCAATGCGCAAAGCATGGCGGCGGCGATGAACCATGCGGCCTTCAACGCGGCCAATGCCTTGGGGCCGTTTGTGGCCGGTATGGTGCTGGATATGGGCTATGGTTGGTCGTCAACCGGTTGGGTGGCTTTGGGGCTGTCGGGTCTTGGGGTGATCATGCTGGGCGTGGTGTGGCAACATGCGGCCAAGCATGGCACCTTGGATGCGGGCAGCGGCAAGGCTGCTGCGGGACACTAAGCGCTGATCCGATCGGCAAAAAACGCGGTGGGTTTTCCTGCCGCGTTTTTTTGGTCACGACTTTTCAGGGCCGCGACTTTTCATCGGCCGTGACTTTTCATGA
>DALYSR010000137.1:0-10505 GCA_031991825.1 Paracoccaceae bacterium | reverse complement strand
CCGCCCTTGATCCGCTTTGTTCGGCGGCGCGCGCGACATCATCCGTCAAAGTCGCGCGCTGATCGCGATCGGCGCAAATGGCCCAGATGATCCGCCCCGCCAGATCGGCAGGGGGCGGGGCCTCAATCACCATGGGCTGCTCTGGCGGGGGCGCAGAGGGCACTGCCCCGGCTCAGCGGCACAAGGCAGGCGGTGCAATTTATGCGTTCAGTGCATGTTGGGCCGTGACATCCACCACCGGTGATCGATCCTGGCATCAAACGGGGCAGCCGTCGCATCCCCCTTTCATCACGGCCTGTCGATGGGAAAACGCACCTTGCGCAAAGCATCTTGCCGCAGGCCATGGCAGGGCGTTGATTTCCACCCTAACGCGAGTCGGACCGGATCGATCCTCCCGCAGGGGTGAGTAGACGGTAGACAAATATTCTACATTCTTCAAAATATGAGATGAAGAGAAAATATAAAAAAATACCGACGTGGAACGATTCTGGCAGTCAAGAGGTGAATTTTCTCTCTGATCCAATAACATTCTGAAAAAAGCAAATATTTTATTAGTCCTAAAGGTTGTTTTTTGGTTGATCTTGAAGGTGGTTTCAGCGACTGGAAACTATCCATTCGATAAATGCGGCTTTGCCATATTTTATTGATGTCCGACGTCCAATATTATCTTCCAGTTCTTGTCCTGCAGCCATATCACTGCGGCACTATCCATCCGCCAAGTTCCTTTTCTGAACGAGACCATTATGTTCTTTTCGACGAAGACCTTCGCTGTCAGCTCGCTTCTGTTGGGCGCCGCTGCATCAGGAGCGGGGGCACAGTCCCTCAACCCGATGGACCTGTATCTCTCGGTCGTCGAAAAAGAGACATTGCTGCCCGAAAAGCAACACCGTCGGATCGCGGTGACGATCGGCAATGGCACCACATCCTATCCGACCAACGCGTCCACCACCTTGACGGTGACGATGGACGAGGCTTTGGCCAATTCGATTGTCGCGGCCAATCTGGGCAACAGCTGGGGATCCTCCGGCTATGCGGGGGTCAGCTGTGATCCGATCTCCCTGCCCTTTACGGTGGTGAACGGGCGGGTTGATGCGACCTGTACGATCCCGCCTTTGCCGACCGGCGCGAAATTCGATTTGGGCATTGACCTGATCGGCCAAGAGGCTTGGACCTCGCATTACTTGGGCGTCAAGATCGCGCCGCTGCCGGGCGAGCGTTTCACCAACAACCAATCCGAAAGCCTGGTGATCACATCGGTCGAAGTGGCCGATCTTAGCCTGCAGACGGTGGTCAAACAGGCAGGCAAGCCAGATCAGACGATCACGCCCACCTCCGGCGGGACCATCGCGGCGCTGGGGGGCGAAAGCTTCATCTTCGAGGCAATGGTCACCAATAACGGCTCAAGCAGCGCCGATAGCTTCGTCGTCACCGTGCCCAAATTGCAAGGATTCACCGATTACGCCATGCCTGCGGGCTGCGCGAGCGTGATCGTGGACAATACGCCCGCTTATAGCTGCGAAATCAAGCAGCGGCTGAATCAAGGCGATACTTATGTCATGTCCTATTCTGCCGCGGTGATGACGCCGCAATCGGGGGGCGGCGGCTCCTCGGTGCCGATGAACAATATCGTCAGCCTGACCGATGGCAGCCGCAAGCCGCGCGACATCGACGGTGAAAACAATGCGCTGCAGATGATTTTCGAAGTGGCGCCGGGCGGTGATATATCGGTGGCCAAACAGCTGACCACGCCCGCAGCCGTCGTTCAGGGCGACATCATCGGCTATAGCATCACGCCGAATTACCTTGGCCTTAGCCCCACAAGCGTCAAGGTGGTCGATTTCATCCCCGAAGGCTTCGAGGTGGTGAGTTTCGCACCCGCGGCCAGCTGTGATTACCTCAGCGCCACGCGTGAGCTGGTCTGCGACATCGAGGCGCCTGCTGCTGCGGCTGGGGTGCGGACCGATCTGCCCTCCATCGATCTGCAGCTCAAAGCGCTGGATGACGCGCCCGCGGCTTTCATCAATAGCGCCACCGTCAGCGTGCCGGCCAATGCGGCCGGTTTCGACACCAATCCGGACAACAATACCGCATCGGCGCCGGTGGTCAGCATCGCGATCCCGAAATTCGAGCTGGGCGTCGAAAAGACCCGCATCAATGCCGATAACACGGGCTTTGCCGTGGTGGGCCAAGATGTCAGCTATCAGCTGCAAGCGACCAATATCGGCAATATGGCTTTGACCGATAA
Organism: Paracoccaceae bacterium; assembly: GCA_031991825.1. GTDB lineage: Bacteria > Pseudomonadota > Alphaproteobacteria > Rhodobacterales > Rhodobacteraceae > Pseudotabrizicola. The sequence goes on along the minus strand of DALYSR010000137.1, from coordinate 8,260 downwards.
GGTGGTGATCACCGATAACCTGCCGCTGGGTCTGGCCTATTCGGGTTTCAGCGGCGCGGGCTGGGACTGTTTGCCTGCCGTGCCCAATGGTGGCTTCATCAATGGTCCGGCGCAGATTTCCTGCACCTATCTGCTGAGCGCGGGCAATCTTGAGGCAGAACAAAGCCTTGGCACGCCGGTTGTGCTGAACACCAAAGTGGTGGGCCTTGGGGATGCCGATGACGGATCCGATGCCCCCCGCTACCTCGTCAACGGCGCCGAGGCGCTTTGGACCGGTCCCGATGGCACGCCTTTTACCTTCGTAGCCCTGCCGCACAGCATGATCATCGACAAGGTCGACCGCGTGGCCGATCTGGAAATCATCAAATCGCGCGATCTGGCGGAGGTGAATATCGGTGACTATCAGACCTATAGCTTCTCGTTGCGAAACCACGGCTATCTGGACCCCGATACCGGTGTGAACAGCCAATTCGCCGCGAAAGAGGTCACCGTCAGCGACACCCTGACCAATCTTTTCGCCCCCTATAACGCGGCGGATCCGCTGCCCAGCGTGGTGATCGATCAACTGCCCGCCGGTATGGATTGTGAGATCACTGCGGTGGGCACCACTGCGGCCCAACTGGTCTGCGCCACGCCCAGCTTCGCCTATTGCGATCCCAATGGCGGGCCTGCCTGCCCCGAAATGGTGCTGCGCGTGCGTCAGGGCGGGATCGGCCAGCTGAGCAAGGCCCATCCGCTGGACAGCGGTCTGACCCAGCGCAACAGCGTCTCGATGCTGTCTGCCGTGACCCCCGATCCGGATTACAAGAACAACGCCAGCAGCGTTTCGCATCAGGTGGTGCAGAAATTCGCCCTGAAGCTGGACAAAGTGTCCAATCAGGACGGCAACAGCCCAGGCTTCGCGGTGGGCCAAGGGTTCAACTACACCATCACCGTCGCCAATCTGGCGCCGCTTGACGGCACCAAAGCCTTCACCTTCGCCCCCGGCTTCAAGGTCGAAGACACCTTGCCCGCCGGTATCCGCGTGCTGTCGATCACCACGGCCGGATCGGGGCTTAGCTGTGCCGACCCCAGCAGCTTGCCGGTGCCGACCATCGCGGGATCGACCTTCAGCTGTACCTTCGACGAAGGTCTGGCCGTTGGCGATGTGCGCACCATCACCATTCAGGCCGAAGGCACGATGGAGCTGATCCAATCGATGACCGGCGATCCGCGTTCGGTGGAAATCGACAATACCGCAAAGATCGTCTTCCATTCTCAAGCCGATGCCGATCTTGAAGTCAGCACCACCGCCGATCCGGCGGATGCGGATAACAGCGATTACGCCAAGGTGCGGATGATCGAGGGGGTCTATGACCTTGCCATCACAAAAACCGTGCAGAACGCCTATCTGAGTTCCGGCGATATGGCGCATTTCACGCTGCGCGTCACCAATGTGGGCCTGTCGCGGGCGGAAGAGGTCAAGGTGATCGACGGGTTGCCGCCGGCCGATCTGTTCGAATTCAAACGCGCCTATGTGGTCGGATCGAGCAATCCCAACGCCTGTTCGACCGCCGTCTCCAACGGCCATGCGCTGGAATATACCGACAAGACCGGCAAGCTGACCACCAATCTGGGGGCAGGCACCGCGATCTCTTGCGCATTGGGCGATATCCTTCCCGAACAGATGATCGAGATCAAGGTCGAAGGCCGGATGCTGACGGCGGGCAGCGACAAGAACTATGCCTCCGTCTCGGCGAAGGTCGATCCGCTCAATGGCGTGCAAGACGATATCAACTATCTCAACAACTTCAGCGACACCTCGGTGACCGCGCAGGAACTGGTCGACCTCAAGCTTGAAAAGACCGTGCTGCCCTCGTCGAAAGCGGGCAGCGACCGTTTCGCTTATGATGAAGACATCACCTTCCTGCTGACCATGCAGAATATCGCCCGCACCAGCTTGGCACCGGGCGCAGAGCCTGCGGCGGGGGATTACCGTCCCTATTATACCGATGCGAGCGAAGTGGTGATTGCCGATACCCTGCCTGCGGGTCTGGCCTATACCGGCGCGATCACCCTGCGCCTTGACGGCATGGCCGCCGCGGGTCTATGCACGGCCCCCGTCGCCGGATCGAGCGCGTTTCGCTGCGAGGTGCCCAGCGTCGCCAATGGCAGCACCATCGAAGTCGAACTTCCGACCATGGTCACCGCCACATGCGCCAGCTTGGGCGCATCCGCCTGCAAAACCGATCCGGTCACCCATGAGCAATATTTCGAACTGGTGAACAAGGCCAAGGTCACCACCAGCTCGGCCCAGCCGGTGCCCGATCCCGAGCCCGATGACGCATCGGTGCCGGTGCAAATCCTGCTCTCCTCGATTTCGGGCCATTACTGGTGGGATCTGAAGGACAACCTGCTGTCGGGTTCGGCCAATAACTGGGCCTTTGACGCCGATGACGCGATGATCAAGGGCATGACCCTGACGCTGCAGGTCAAGGATGCGGGCGGCAATTGGGTCGATCGCGCCACCACCACCACCGATGACAATGGGTTTTACCATTTCGACTATCTGCCGCCGGATACCTACCGCATCATCGACAAGACCAGCTTCACCGATGGCGTGACCACGGTGGGGGCCAAGCAGGGGGTGATCGGGGCGGTCACCGCAGGTCAGGTGCCGCTGCAAGCGGCGCCAAGTTACGGCACGGCCAGCAATATCAACAACAACGGCCCCAGCCGCGCGATTTCTGAAATCGTGCTGGAGGCCGATCGCCATGGCGTCAATTACGATCTGCGCATCGTGCCGGTGCCCGAAATCAAGGTCGTCAAAGACGTGGCGATGACCCAGCTTGCCAATGCGGTGTTGGAATTGACCTATACCATCACGGTGGAAAACGCCTCGATGGAGCCGCTGCAAAACGTGCAGCTGGTCGATCCGCTGGATTACCAGACCGATGGCGCGGGTCTGCGCCAGCCCTTGTTCTATGCCTATAATGCCGCGCTGAAGGCCGTTCCCGAAGGCGATGCCACCGTGCGCAATCTGGGCCTTGGGGTGAATTACGCCCCGCGCAGCATCCTCATCACCACCAGCAAAGGCAGCCCGATCACCGCGCAGCCCGTTTATACCGGTGTCGAGAACAGCGCCGATGTGATTTTCAGCGGCACTGAGCTGGCGGTCGGAGAGGTCGCGACCGTCACCATGAAGGTCGTGGTCAATCTGGGTCAGCCGATGGGCGCTTTGCCGCCAAGCTTCGTCAATGCCGCCACCGCCAAGGGCACCGGCAAATGGACCGGCTTCACCTCGGATGGGGCGGGCAATACACCGATGCAAGACGATACCACGCGCACCACGCCCTCGGTCAAGAAAACCGATGACGCCACCGTATCGCCCTCTTTGACCAGCGCGGTGGTTCTGCAAAAGGATCTGGTCGATCGCGGCCTGCTGAACGCCAGCTATGACGGCACGCTGGTCTATCAGTTCACCATCACCAATAGCGGTGCGGTGCCTTTGTCGGACATCGTGCTGAGCGATGCCAAATTGGGCATCACCTCGGCCGCCGAAATGCAGCTTTTGTTCACCGATCTGGCTGATCGGGTCGGATCCAGCGTCACCGGCCCCAACCGTCCGGCCAAGCTGGACCTGTTGTTGGCGGGCGAAAGCCTGATCCTCTATGGCATCTATACGCTGGATGCCGATGATGCGGCCGCTTTGGCGGCGGGTGCATTGCAAATCGACAATACCGCCAAGGTCGATGCGCAGGGCAATACGCCGGTCACCGATACTGCCACCGAAACCACCACCACCGATCTGACCTTGGTCAAGACCGCCGTGCTGCCCCATAGCGGCATGCTGAAGGCGGGGGATGTGATCCATTATACCATCCGCGCGACCAATACCGGCAATCTGCCGCTGCGTGATGCGATCATCACCGATGCCAATCTGATCGCCAGTGGCGGCACCGTGACCGGATCGAGCGAAACCCAGATCGGCCCCTTCGATCTGGCTGCGGGGGCCTCGCGCGACTTCCCCAATGCCTTCGCCTATGTGCTGACCCAATCCGATATCGACGCGGTTGCGCCGACCGCGAACCTGCTGCTGCAGCCGGTGGCATCGGGCGATAACATCTTGCATAACGTCGCGCGGATCAGCGGCAGTTTCGTGCCCGGCACGCCGACCCTGCGTGAGGATGATGCCGATGTGACGGTTGCGCGTCAGCCCCTGATGCAGGTCAGCAAATTGGCGCAGCGCAGCTTTACCACGGCCCAAGCGGCCGATGACACCGATACCATCACCTATGCGATCTTGGTTGAAAACACCGGCAATACCCGTCTGGACAATCTTGTGGTCCATGATCCCTTGGTGGGCCTGACCGCCTATCCGCCGCCTCCGCCCTTCAACAGCTTGGAAGCGGGAGAAAGCGTGCTGTTCTACGGCACGGGGTTCGATCTGACCACGCTTGCCAGCCCCCCCACGCGCCAAAGCGAGATTGCCCTGCTGCACCAGCCGGTGACTTGGGCGCAGATCGAAGCCAAAACGCTTGAAAATGTGGCCTTGGTGACGGCAATCCCTCCGGGCAAGCCCGTCATCGTCGATCAGGGCAGGGTCACCACCACTTTCCTGGCCGATCCGCGGATCGCTTTGGTGAAAACCGTCAGCCCGACCACCGCCTTCGGCTTTGACGAAGAGGGTCTGGCCAATCAGACGGTCACCTATAGCTTCTTGGTCAGCAATACCGGCAACGTGCCGTTGTCGAATATCGTGCTGACCGATCCGCTGCTGCGCCGCAGCATCAATGTCAGCGCGCAGATTGGCGGCGATGGACGCTTGCTGCCGGGCCAATCGCAGACGATCACGATCGCCGATTACACGATGATCATCGATCCGACCGGCACCGCTCTGGGGCCGGATGGCAAGCCGAGCGCCGATTATGCGCTGCTTTTGGCGGGGCTGAACGCGGGGAACATCGTCAATAGCGCCGAGGTCACCTCGACCTATGAGACCCAGACCCCGTCGGATCAGGACGATGCGACCATTCCGATGGATGCCAAGCCGAAATTCACCGTCGAAAAGACCGTGGCGCAGGTCGCCGCGGACGGGCGTAGCGTCGATTGGACCATCACCGTCACCAATACCGGCAATGTCAATCTGACCAATCTTCTGGTCACCGACGCCCGCCTGAAGGGCCGCATTGATGCGGGCTTCGATGCGGATGGCAATTATGTCATTGCCAGCCTCGATCCGCAAAAGGACCATGTGATCACCGTCACCGGCGATCCGACCACGCTGGCCGAACGCGATGCGGGCAAGGCCGTCAACAAGGTTACCGTCAGCTATCCTTCCGTCAATCCGCAGGTCACCGTCGAGGATACCGAAGAAGCCAAACTTCCGGCCGAGGCTTCGGTGCTGATCCTCAAAAATGACGATCCCAATTTCAACCCCAGCAACGGCCCGTTGCAAGCGGGGGTCGACACCATCACCTATGAGTTCTGGATCAAGAACACCGGCAGTGTCGGTCTGAGCGATCTGCGCTTCGAAGATGGCCCGCTGGGCGTCGTGGTTGAAGCGGGCAAGCTGCCGGTCATCGACCAAAGCAAGATCCCCGCGGGCAGCGATGGCTTGGTCGATGTGCGGATCAATGGCGCCTTGCTGCACTATCTGCCGCCGGCAACCGATTACGCGGCCTTCGTGGCCGCCCAAGCCGATCCTGCGGCCTGGCCCGCGATGGAAGCCGATGGCTCGATCCGCTTGGGGTCGATCACTTGGCCGCTGCGTCAGGAATGGCTGGATGATCCATCTGGCAATGTGGTCAACACCGGCGATATCACCGGCACGCCGCCGGTCGGACCGACCGACAAGGACAACAAGCCGCTGCTGACGGTCAGCGATGACGACAGCGTCACCACCCATTTCGCCCCCGAACCGGCTGTTTCCGGCGTGAAATCCGGCGTGTTGGTCGACAGCTTGAACCAACCTTTGGCCGCAGATGTGCCAACGCGGGTCGGCGATTGGGTCTTGTGGGATTTCACCATCACCAATACCGGCAATGTCACCCTGGGCTATGACGATAACGGCGTGCAAGATCCCTTCACCTTGACCGAACCTGCCGGTTTGGACGGCTTCGAATGGGTCACGCCCGACGGCCCGCTTGGTCGGGGCGCGGGTCTGGTTTGGACCTTCGCGCCGCTGGCGCCCAAGCAAAGCGTCACGCTGCAGGGCCGCAGCAAGGTCACGCTGGCCGATCTGCGCGCTGGATCGCTGGTCAATACGGCCCGCGTGGCCGCCAAACATCCGGCCAAACCCGAGGTCTTCGATACGCCGCAGGGCAAGGTCAATCTGACCTTGGTGCCGGAATTGCAGATCGTGAAAGAGCTGTGCACCACTTGCAGCGCGCCCACCGGCCATATGCGCTTCCAGATCACCGTCACCAATAGCGGCAATGTCGATCTGGACCGTCTGGTGGTCACCGAACAGGCCAAACGCATGACCTTCGTGGCCGATCCCAGCTTCACGGCGCAGGAAAGCCTTGATGCGACCGGCCTGATCTTCACCCGCAACGCGACTTTCGCCATCGGCGAGGTCAAGGTGCTTTATGCCGATTACCTGATCCCCGATCCGGCGGTCTTCTCCACCGCGACCTATGATGCGGATGATCTGGCCTATTACAACGCAGGCGGCGTGACCAATGTGGCCACCGCCACCGGCGAGGCGACCCATCCCGATCCGGCACCGGGCGATGATCCCGTTCTGACCCCGCCGCCGGTCACCGATGACGCTTTCGGGCCGCTGATCCAGCTCCCCGCCGTGATGATCGAAAAAACCGTGGTCGCTCCTGCGCCGCAGGCCGGTGTTTCGCTGATCAATCCGGCCGATCTGGCCAGCCCCATCACCTATGGGCTGGTGGTGACCAATACCGGCAATGTGACCTTGACCAATCTGGTGGTCAGCGATCCGCGTCTGGCGCTGGAGGTGACACTTCCCAGCCTTGATCCGGGCCAATCGGTGGATATCGCGACTTTGGTGGCCCCCGAGGCCTTGATCACCACGCCGCGACAGGCCGAATTGGATGCAAGCCGTCTGCTGAATACCGCGACGGTGAGCACCACCCATAACGGCACCCCGATCACGGATGACGACAGCACAGAAACCATTTTGGTGGCAGAACCTGCGCTGACGCTGGTCAAAACCGCGACCCGCCAAGATCCGTCGAAACCGGCCTTCGTCGGCGAGGTGGTGCGCTATGAGTTCACCATCACCAATGTGGGCGATATCACGCTAAGCGCGCTCACTCTGGCCGATGATCTGTTCGGCACCGGCTGGACCCATGTCTTCGATGGTGATCTGGCGCCGCAGCAAAGCATCCTGCATGGGGTGGATTACCGGCTGACCTTGGCCGATGTTGATCGCGGCTGGCTGTATAACACGGCCAAAGTCAGCGGTGGCTATACCGATGACAACGGCCTGCCCAAGCTGGTCGAGGACGAGGATGATGTGATCATCACCTATACCGCCGAGCCGCAGTTGACGCTGGTCAAGACCGCGGATGCGACCGCCTTGACCACGCCGCCGGATCTGGGCCAGAAGATCACTTATACCTTCACACTGACCAATATCTCGGATGTGACGGCGAAAGAGATCAGGCTGAGCGATCTGTTGGTTGGTGTGCAATTCAATGGTGCCACGACACTTGCCGCCTTGGCCCCGCAAGCCGTGCATGTCTTCACCGCGACCTATGCGCTGACCCAAGCCGATCTGGACAGAGGTCAGGTCGAAAATACCGCGACCGCCTCCGGCAGCTTCGTGCCCGATCCTAACCTGCCGCCGGGCTTCGTGCCGCCTGCGGGCTTTATCCCGCCGCAGCCGGTGCCGATGGCGGATGTGCCCTCAAGCCCCGCGCCGCAGCTCGATCCTGCCCCCACCATCACCCCCTTGGTGATGAAAGGCGCCTTCACCGCCCAAAAATCGGCCAATATGGAAACCGTCTTCTTGGGCGATAGCGTGACCTATACGCTGCGCTTTGAAAGCCAGTCCTCGGGCGTGGTCAAGGGCATGCATTTCGTCGACCGCCTGCCGACGGGGCTGATCTATACCCCCGACAGCGCCAAGGTCGCGGTGGCAGGCGAAGGCCAAACCGCCGCCGCCGTGGCGATGGAGCCGCTGGTCGCAGGCCGCAGGCTGGATTGGGGCGCCATCGAGGTGCCGCGCAGGGGCAATGTCACCATCACCTTCCAGGCCCGCGTCAGCCAGCTTGCCCCCTTCGGTAAACTGACCAACGAAACCTGG
>DALYSR010000136.1:0-10536 GCA_031991825.1 Paracoccaceae bacterium | reverse complement strand
TGATCGTATAAAAGCCCAGATTCACCGCAGGCGCGCGACCGCCCGTGAACCACGATGACAGAAGCGACACGAAAGCGGCCCCGATCACCGCGCCATACAGCCGCCCGCGGCCGCCGATCGCCACCCAAACCGCCAGATAGATCGATGCGATCGGTGCAAGTTCCGCCGGATTGATGATCCCCGCCTGCGGATAATAGATCACCCCCGCCAAGGCCGCGATCACCGCGGTCAGGGTGAAGACAAACAATTTGTAGCTTTCCACCGAATAGCCCAGAAACCGCACCCGCGCCTCGTCATCGCGGATCGCGCGGATGACAGATCCGAACTTGCCGGAGGTCAGCCAGACCAGTCCCAGATAGACCAGCCCCAAGGCCAAGGCTGCGGCCCAGAACATCCAGACCGACAGCTTGTCTTGCCCCGCCTGTTCCAGACCGGGGATATTCTGCAACCCCGACAAGCCGTTATTGCCGCGCAAGCCGCTGTCGTTCTGGAACAGATACAAAGCCAAGGCCAAGGTCATCGCCTGCGTCAGGATCGACAGGTAAACCCCCGTCACCCTTGCCCGAAACGCCAGCCAGCCGAACACCAGTGCCAGCACCGCAGGCACCAGCAAGGCCAGCGCCAATTGCGCAGGCAAGCTTCCCGCAAAGGTCCAGATCAGCGGCAGATCGGATGATCCCACCACACCGAAAATCTGGCTGGTGATACCCGAACGGATTTCTTCGGCGGTGGCGGGCAGCGCCTCATTCGACAAGGCCGCGATAACGATGTCGCCGGTACGGGCATACATCAGCCACATGCCGATCATATAGCCGCCAAGCGCGAAAAACGCCATATGGCCAAGCGAGAGTATCCCCGCATAACCCCAGACCAGATCCATCGCCAAAGCCACCAGACACAGGCACAGCGTCTTGCCCAAGGTCTTGACCATGGATGTCGACACCAGCCCGCTGCCATAAGCGTCAGACATCAGCGTCACGCCCAAGGTGACCAGCGCCAAAATCAGGATGAAGCCCAGAACATCGGGGCGGCGCATCAAGCGGGGCTTTTCGAAAGCATGGGCCATGGATCAATCTCCTGCCGCGCGGCCACGCAGAGCGATAATGCCCCTTGGGCGGAACTGTATGAAAAGGATGATGAAAAGGATCATATAGGTCTGGGCGGCAAGGGTGTTCGACGGGTTGAACCATTCAATCCCCTTTTGCAGCAGACCGATCAGCGCCGCCCCTGCCAAAGTGCCCCAGATATTGCCGACGCCCCCCACGACCACGGTCATGAAGCTTTGGACGATATAATCATTGCCCAGTTCGGATGTGACTTTGGCGAATAGCCCAATGGCGATCCCCGCAACCCCCGCGATGCCGGACCCCAAGCCGAAGGTCAGCATATTGATCCGGTCGGGGTTGATGCCCATCGACGCCGCCATCGCCGGATTTTGCGTCACCGCGCGGAGGTCCAAGCCCAGCCTCGTGCGCTTCATCAGCCAGAGGAAGATGCACAGGAAGGCCAGCGCCAGCACGAAGATCGCGATACGGATATGGCTGATCGCCACCACATCATTCAGCGCGAATTGCCCGTCCAGCCATGCGGGCGCGGTCAGCGGACGCGCTTGGGTGCCGAAGATGTTCTTGGCAAGCTGTTGCAGCGCAATGGAAATCCCGAATGTCGCCAACAGGGTTTCCAAGGGGCGTTTGTAAAGATGACGGATCACCAGCCGCTCCATCGCGACGCCTGCGGCAAAGGTGATGGCAAAGGCCAAGGGCAGCGCGATCACCAAGGACAACGTGTAATCGCTCACGAATTGCTGCACGACATAGCCGGTATAGGCGCCCATCATGATGAATTCGCCATGGGCCATATTGATGACCCCCATGACGCCGAAGGTGATCGCAAGGCCGATGGCCGCAAGGAAATAGATCGACGCCAGCGACAAAGCATCCAACGCCAGATCCGCCGTTTGCATCGCCGCCAACTTGCCTTCGATGCCTTTCAGCGTGGCACGGGCCGCTGCGGTGACATCGGCGTTTTCTTCGACATAGACGTCGTAAAACCCGTAGCGCGACAAGATGTCGGCGCGTTCGTCTGCGGTGGCGGCGCTGGGCACTGATCCCTGCGCCTCCAAGGCGTTATAGGCCTTGGCCCGCGCCGCTTCGCTATCCAGCGATGCCACCGGAATACCCGCCACCTGCCCCGCTTCCACATGGGCGACAAGCGCCGCCTTCAGCCCCGCCGCATCCAAAGGTGCGGGGGCCAAATTTTGGGCGACCAAAGCGGCATAGGCATCATCTTCCGGCAGATCCCTGCCCAGTTGCAGCTTGCGCGCGATGTTCAGACCGTCCGGCGGCGCGTCCTTGAAGGCCTGCCTTGACGTGGCCAGCACCGGATTCAGCGTGCCGCGCAGATCCAGCCCCAGATCCCCCGAAAAGCTTTCGATCGCGGCAATGCGCTGGGCGGGGTCTGGGTCGAAACGAATGGAAAGAAGCGCTGCAAGGCGCTGTTTTTGGGCCAATATCTGCGGATCGGTTTCGCCTTGGATCGATGACCGCAGCGGATCAAGCGCCTCGGCTTCGGGGGCACGGGCCAAGGTGTCCAAGGCGTGACGGCGGGTTGCCGGATCGGGCGCGGACAGGCGGAAGCGCACCAAGGCACTGGAAATCAGCCCGCGCACGCCGGCATTGGGCCGCAGATCGGTGACATCGGCTTTGGGATGCAGGCCCAGATCGCGGCCATCCAAGCCCGTCAGGTGCAGATCGCTGCCTTGGGCAGCAATCAGCACGAAGCGGCCGTCGGATTTCAGCAGACCCAAGCGCTTGTCAGCCCAAGCCGCCAGAATCTCGGCGGCCATCGGATCGCTTGACGCGGCCAAAGCCGCAATCACCGGTGCGATCGTGCTGCGCGATGACTTTTCCACCAAAGCGCGGTTTTGTTCGAGCAGCGCCGCCGCTTGGCCGGTTTGGGCGGCCGCCCCCTGCGCCATGACGGCAAGCATCAGCCCCAGACAGGCAGCGAGTAAGACGCGCATGATAGACCCTTGGTTTGACGTGAACAAAACGGGCGGCGCGCGTTGAATGCGCCGCCCGAAGCGCGATCAATAATTGGATTTGATCTGCACGCAGGTCTTGGTCTGGGTGTTATACATGCCGCAGTTCAGCGTCGCCCAATCTGATTCCAGCACCGCCGATTCCGGCAGGAAATCGGTCCAGGCATCGCCTGCGACGGGCTCGGTCTGGCTGACGATGTCGAATTGACCATCGGCGCGGATTTCGCCGATCAGCACCGGCTTGGTCAGGTGATGGTTCGCCAGCATCTTGGCCATGCCACCGGTCAGGTTCGGCACTTCCAGACCATACATCGCGCTGCGCACCGCATCGACATCGGTGGTGCCAGCCTTTTCAACGGCTTGGGTCCACATGTTGAAGCCGATATAATGGGCTTCCATCGGGTCGTTGGTCACGCGCTTTTCACCCGCGACGGATTTCCATTTCTTGATGAATTCGGCATTGACCGGCGCATCGGCGGATTGGAAATAGTTCCACGCCGCCAGATGGCCGACAAGGTTGGAGGTATCCAGACCCGAGAGTTCCTCTTCGCCCACCGAGAATGCCACGACCGGAATGTCATCCGCCGAAATGCCCGCCGCCGCCAATTCCTTATAGAAGCCGATATTGGCATCGCCATTGATGGTCGAAATCACGCCGACCTTCTTGCCGTCAGCGCCCAAGGCTTTGACATCGGCCACGATTTTCGACCAATCCGAATGTCCGAACGGGGTGTAATTGACGAAGATATCTTCCTTTTTGATGCCCTTGGACACCAGATAGGCTTCCAGAATATTGTTGGTGGTGCGCGGATAGACGTAATCGGTGCCCAAAAGCGCGAATTTCTCGACGCCCAATTCGTTCAGGAAGTAATCGGTCGCGGGAATGGCCTGCTGGTTCGGCGCGGCCCCCGTATAGAACACGTTTTTCGAACTTTCCTCGCCCTCGTACTGCACCGGATAGAACATCAAGCCGTTAAGCTCCTCCAGCACCGGCAGCGCCGATTTGCGGCTGACGGATGTCCATGCGCCAAAGATCACATCAACATCCGACACGGTCAGCAGCTCACGGGTCTTTTCGGCAAACAACGGCCAATCCGATGCCGGATCGACGACGACCGCTTCCAGCTTCTTGCCCAGCAACCCGCCCTTGGCGTTCTGGTCTTCCACCAGCATCAGCATGGTGTCTTTCAGCGTGGTTTCCGAAATCGCCATGGTGCCCGACAGCGAATGCAGCACGCCCACTTTAATGGTGTCATCCGCCGCCCAAGCGCCCCCCGCAGCCAAGGCCAGAATGCTCGCGGCCAGCATACCTTTGAAGATAGTCATCTTTCAAAACCCCTGTTTGGGCCATGCGCGTCCGGCCCGATAAAACGGGGGCGCAGGTCATGGCGATGGTGATCTTTGTCGTCGCGGTCGATCCCGACCTGCATCTATTGGCGAGGTGCTCTGCCCCGCTTGTTCAGCAAAGCCCCTTCGCCGCGATGCGGCAACGCTGATGTCACGAGCAGGTGACCGACAAAGCCGCCGCGCCTTCAATTTCATCACGCACCCATGAAGTGATCACCAATTAGGCAAAACAATAAGGCCGCGCGGTCGGATGCGACAGCGCGGCCTTATTTCCAAGGGAAAACTCGGCTTAATCTTTCAGACGCAGACCGCCTTCATGTTGCAAGAAGGCGATGATCTGGGCCACACCCTGCCCCTGCCGCAGTTGCGCCATGACATAGGGCTTGGTGCCGCGCGCGCGCTGGGTATCGGCCTCTAGCAGCACCGGATCGACACCCACGTAGGGGGCCAGATCGGTCTTATTGACCACCAGCAGATCGGAACGGGTCAGCCCCGGCCCCCGTTTGCGCGGAATATCCTGCCCCGCTGCGGTGTCGATCACATAGATCGTCAGATCGGCCAGTTCCGGCGAATAGGTCGCGGCCAGATTGTCGCCGCCGGATTCGATCAGGATCAGGTCCAGATCGGGATGCAGCGCCCGCAGATCGGCAATGGCGGCCAAGTTGATCGACGCATCCTCGCGGATCGCCGTATGCGGGCACCCGCCGGTTTCCACGCCGCGAATACGGTCGGATGGCAGCACCTGCGCGCGCAGCAGATATTCGGCATCCTCGCGGGTATAGATGTCATTGGTGATCACCGCCATCGAACAGCGCGGTGCCAAGGCGCGCGCCAGATGTTCGGTCAGCGTGGTCTTGCCCGCGCCGACCGGTCCGCCGATGCCGATACGAAGGGGTCCGTTGCTGCTCATGTCCTGAAAATCCTTACGTCCATCGTTTCATGCCGCATGGCAGCCAGATCGGCCCCCAAGGCGCATGATCCCAAATCATCCAACCCCAATGCCGCGGCCTGTTCGGCCAATCGGGCAATCAGCGGGTGCAAATCGCGCAGCACGGCTTGGCCCGCCTCTTGGCCCAAGGGCATGAAGCGCATCGCGACCGACACAAGGTTGGATGCAAAACTATGCAGATAGAGCGCCAGCACATCCGTCACAGGCAATGCCATGCCCTGCGCGGCCTGTCCCAAGGCGATGGGCAGCAGGCGCGGCGGCAGATCGCGGCCCGTCAGGCTGGATACGGTACGGGCGAAAGCCGTGCCCTGATCCAAGCTTTCCGACAGCCGTTCCGAAGATGGCTGCAAAGCACGGGCCAGATCGTCCAAAGCCCCATGATCCGCCCCATCACGCAAAGCGCAAGCCAGAAGGATCGCATCCTGCTTGCCCGCACCAAACCGCAGAACATCGCCCAGCCAGTCCAAAAGCTGAGGCGCCTTGTCCACCTGCCCCGCCGCAATCGCCGCCTCCAGCCCATGCGAATAGGCAAAGCCCCCCGTCGGAAAAGCCGGAGACAGCCATTGCACCAAAGTCAGCAGCGGCAGATGCATGGCTTAGATCTTGAATGGAAAATGCGAATGGCCATGGCTATGGCTATGCCCGTTGTCGTGGCTATGGCTGTGGCTGTGGCTGTGCGCATGACTATGGCTATGGCTATGATCGTGATCATGCCCATGGTCATGCCCCATCGGACGCCCCGTGCCATAGGCCCCCATCATGGGACGGAAAGGCAGTTCATCCAGTTCGACTGTCGCGCCCAATTGCCCCAACATCGCGGCCAGCACATGATCGGCGCGGATGATCAGGCGGTCATCTTCGACCTGACAGGGCGTATGGCGATTGCCGATATGCCACGCATATTGGGTCAGCTGCGGGCCGGTGATCACCAGCACGGGCTCTTGCGCCGCGACCACTTCGATCACCCGCCCGTCGTCCAGCTTGAAGCCGAAGAACAGATCCAGATTGCTGACCTCTGCCAGATCGACCAGAAATCCTTCGCCTGCCGTGGTGACCAGCCGTTTGCGACGCAGCAAGCGTTCATCATAGCCAAGCACCACTTGGCCATAGGGGTCGCAGGGGTCATTCACCAGATGATGGGCGGCGGGCAAGTCTTGCATGATCAGGCTCTCAGTAAAGGAAATAACGCTGCGCCAAGGGCAACTCTTCGGCAGGCTCGCAGGTCAGCAGGATACCATCGGCGCGCACCTCATAGGTTTCGGGATCGACCTCGATATGGGGCGTGGCGAAGTTCAGCTTCATATCGGCCTTCATGACGCCGCGGGTGTTTTTCACCGCGATGGTGTCTTTCGCCAGACCCAGACGATCCCGCAGCCCGTCTTCTTGCGCCGCTTGCGAGGTGAAGATCACCGCATTGCGCGTGACCGATCCGCCATAGGCTCCGAACATCGGGCGGGTATGCACCGGCTGCGGCGTCGGGATGGATGCGTTCGGATCGCCCATCTGCGCGACCACGATCACGCCCCCCATCAACACCATTTCGGGCTTGGCGCCAAAGAAGGCCGGCGCCCAGATCACCAGATCCGCCCGTTTGCCGATTTCAATCGAGCCGATATGCTCGGAAATCCCATGCGCGATGGCCGGATTGATGGTGTATTTGGCAATATAACGACGCACGCGCAGGTTGTCGTTCTGGCCCTGCTCGCCGTCCAGACGGCCGCGTTGCAGCTTCATCTTATGGGCGGTTTGCCATGTGCGGGTGACCACTTCGCCGACGCGGCCCATCGCTTGGCTGTCGGATGAAATCACCGAAAACGCGCCCAGATCATGCAGGATATCTTCGGCGGCAATGGTTTCGCGGCGGATGCGGGATTCCGCAAAAGCCACGTCTTCCGGCACCTTACGATCAAGGTGATGGCAGACCATCAGCATATCAAGGTGTTCCTCGATGGTGTTGACGGTATAGGGCATGGTCGGATTGGTCGATGACGGCAGCACGTTCTGGCTGGCCACGACCTTGATGATATCGGGCGCGTGGCCGCCGCCTGCGCCTTCGGTATGGAAGGCGTGGATGGTGCGGCCCGCAATCGCCTTCAGCGTGTTTTCGACAAAGCCGGATTCATTCAAGGTGTCGGTATGGATCATCACTTGGACATCCATCGCTTCCGCCACGGTCAGGCAGCAATCAATCGCCGCAGGCGTGGTGCCCCAGTCTTCATGCAGCTTCATGCAGCAGGCGCCGCCACGGATCTGTTCTTCCAGCCCCGCAGGCAGGCTGGCATTGCCCTTGCCCGCAAAAGCCAAATTCATCGGGAAGGCATCCGCCGCCTGCATCATGCGGCCCAGATGCCACGGCCCCGGCGTGCAGGTGGTGGCCAAGGTGCCATGCGCAGGCCCCGTGCCACCGCCCAGCATCGTGGTCATGCCGGAATGCAAAGCATCATCAATCTGTTGCGGCGCGATGAAATGGATATGCGCATCCATGCCGCCTGCGGTGATGATCCTGCCTTCACCGGCGATGATTTCCGTGCAAGGCCCGATGATCACATCGACGCCGTTCTGCGTATCGGGGTTACCCGCCTTGCCGATCTTGGCGATCACGCCGTCGCGCAAGCCGATATCGGCCTTATAGATACCGGTGTAATCCACGATCAGCGCATTGGTGATGACGGTATCCATCGCCCCTTGCGCGCGGGTGATCTGGCTTTGGCCCATGCCATCACGGATCACCTTGCCGCCGCCGAACTTCACTTCCTCGCCATAAAGGGTCAGGTCGCGTTCGACTTCGATGATCAGATCGGTATCGCCCAGACGCAGACGATCACCGGTGGTGGGGCCGTACATATCGGCATAGGCGGCACGGGAAAGGGTGAAGGACATCAGATCAACCTATTGGCAGAATTCGGAAATCGAGCGGATCACAGATCGCCCATCACGGCCGCATTGAAGCCGAAGACACGGCGCGCGCCGCCCAAGGGCACAAGGCGCACCTCGCGCGATTGGCCGGGTTCAAAGCGGACGGCGGTGCCAGCGGGAATATCCAAACGCTGCCCCCGTGCGGCGGCGCGATCAAAGGCAAGCCCCGGATTGGTTTCGGCAAAGTGGTAATGCGATCCGACCTGCACCGGACGATCACCAGTATTGGCCACCATCAGCACGGTCACCGGCGCATCGGCATTCAGGATGATATCGCCATCGGCGGGAAGGATCTCTCCGGGGATCATGGGGACCTCTTAGCGGATCGGGTGGTGGACGGTGACAAGCTTGGTGCCACCGGGGAAAGTGGCCTCGACCTGCACCGAATGGATCATTTCCGGCACGCCGGACATGCAGTGTTCGGCACGGATGACATTGGCACCGGCTTCCATCAGATCGGCCACGCGGCGACCATCGCGCGCGCCTTCGACGACGAAATCGGTGATCAAGGCAATCGCTTCGGGATGGTTCAGCTTGACGCCTCGTTCCAGCCGATTGCGGGCGACCATGGCGGCAAGGCTGACCAGAAGCTTGTCTTTTTCGCGGGGGGTCAGGTTCATGAGTACTCCTTCACATCTGCCAGACGCGGGGCAAAGCTTTATCGGGGCGCAGGACTGCCAAGGCGCGGGCAAGCTGGCGACGCAAGGGCCAGCCATCCATCGCTTGCAACCGCAGCATCAAGCGGCCCTGCATGGCGGAAGCCGCAGCTTCGACGCCGGTTTCATCCAAGACCCGCCGCAGCGGTTCCAGCAGATCGGGCGCATGGGGGGCCACCATCGCCAGCGTCGCAAAAGCGCGCAGGCCTTGCAGACCGGCCGCGCCTGTTCCGAGCGAGTCATCAGTCAAAACGAAGGGTTCCACCATTACCGGTTTGCCCTCCCGCCAAATCTCGCGCCAGTCGCGCAGCTGCACCGCGCGCAGCGTTTCCCCCATCGCCGCACGGCCCAAGATCACGGTTTCCAGCATGATGCAGCCCGCGCCTGCGGCCAGATCGATCCGGCTGTGACGATCAAGGCGGCTTTCATCAAACAGGATGGTTTCTTGCGGCAACCAATCGAGCCAAGCACCGCGGCCAACAGTCAAAGACACACGGACTCGCGCCGACGCATCCGTCGCGCGATAAGCGCGTTCGGCGGTCTGGGTCGTGGCAGTCGCCGTCAGCCCCGCGCCCAGTTCCACCGCATAGGACAGGCTATCGCCGCCCGTCAGCCCGCCGGATGTATTCAGGAAAACGATTTCAGGATTGGGAGCGGTCACACCGAAAGGCAGGATGCATTTGCCCGAGCCTTGCTGGCGCAGACCAGACAGCCTCGCATGACCCGCATCCAAGGACAAGGCGACCATCGCCTCTCCTTTACTGCGTTGCATTGCTTGAACTTTTACCTCGGCCTTCATCATTCCCCCTATCGGGGGATAGGCTGCGCCGACCTAGGGGCAGGCTCAAGATGCGGGGGCTGTAACGCGAGGGCAATCCGCCATGCGCTGAACGGATTGCCCAATTATCATGCGATTTGATTAATCTTTGCACCGATCACGAGAAAACGGCCGCGCCTTTCGACATCTGCCTCAATACGCACCACGTCCGGTGAAAACCGCGCCGAAAGTGCCCATCAAGATGCGCAGATCGGTCGCAACCGAGACATTCTGCAGATAGAGCAGGTCCAGTTCCACCATCTGATCAAAATCCAAATCGGCACGGCCCGAGATTTGCCACAATCCGGTCAGCCCCGGCAGACCCGCCAAGCGACCCATCGCATGGTCCGGATATTCGGCGACTTCTTGCGGCAGAGCGGGACGCGGGCCGACCAAAGACATCTCGCCGCGCAAGACGTTCCACAATTGCGGCAGTTCATCCAAAGAGGAGCGGCGCAAGAAACGGCCCAGCATCGTCACGCGAGGGTCATCCTTATGCTTGAAGCAGATGCCGTTGCGGTCGGATTCCTGCCTGACTTCGGCCAGACGGGCTTCGGCATCGACATGCATCGAGCGGAACTTCAACATGCTGAAGACCCGACCATTCTGACCAACCCTATATTGACGAAAGAAAATCGGTCCACGTGTGGTCAGCTTCTGCAAGATAATGATGGTCAAGATCACAGGCAACGCCAAGGGCAGGCCCAACAGCAGCAGCGCGATATCCAGCACGCGCTTAGAGCGCGGCACCTTGGCGAGAATGCGCACCGCTTCTTTCGGCAATTCCGAGGCGAGTGTCGAATGGTCCGGG
>DALYSR010000135.1:0-10538 GCA_031991825.1 Paracoccaceae bacterium | reverse complement strand
GCTCGGTGTCGGCAATCTCGACGACGACGCGCTGCGGCAGTTCCATCGCGATTGCGACATCCTCGAAGGTGCGCAGGTAGATCTTGATGCCATCGACCAAGAAGACGTGATCTTCACCAACGACGTCCGGCGACACAATGATCTGCTCGTAGTTTTCCGGATTCATGAAGTGGAAGCCTTCGCCATCTTCATAAAGGAAGTCGTATTCACGCTCGTCGACGGTCGCTTTTTCGACCATCTCGGTGGTGCGCCAACGCTCAGCCACCTTCACACCATCCGAGATGCGGCGCATATCGACCGAAGTGGTCGGAGTGCCTTTGCCGGGGTGGAAGTTTTCTGACTTGAGGACGACGTAGAGACGGCCCTCCATCTCGACGACATTGCCCTTGCGCAGGGAGGAAGCGATGACTTTCACGGGTTTGGTCCTTGTGATTGCGGGGCCCGACAGGGTATTCGGACAGATATGAACGCGGCCATAACGCATCTTTTCCAAAATCGCTAGTCGAAAGCCAAAATGACCAATACTGCATGGTGGAGCCGTGACCGGCACGAAGACCGCCGCCCGATCCTGCTGGCGCGCAACCGCATCCAAGCGGGCTATCGTGCGTTCTTCGCGGATGAAGATTTCATTGAAGTCGATCCGGCAGCGATGCAGATCAGTCCCGGCAATGAAACCCACCTTCATGCCTTTTCCACTCAAGCGATTGGCAACGAAGGGGAAAGCCGAAAGCTTTACCTGCACACCAGCCCCGAATTCGCCATGAAGAAGCTGCTGGCCGCAGGTGAAGAGCGGATCTTTTCTTTCGCGCATGTCTGGCGCAATCGCGAACGCGGGCCGAAACATAGTCCCGAATTCACCATGCTCGAATGGTATCGGGTGGGCGAAAATTACGACAGCCTGATGCGTGATTGCAGCAGATTGCTGCAAATCGCGGCCAAGGCGGCGGGGGCAAGGGAATTTCGCTTCCGCGATATCACCTGCGATCCTTTCGCCGAACCCGAACGCCTGCCCTTGGTGGATGCGGTGGCCCGTTACGGCGATATCGAGCTGATGGCCACCATCCATGCGGATGGCAGCACCGATCGGGAGGCCTTGGCCGCGCAGATGGAAGCGCAAGGCCTGCGGGTCGCCGGTGACGACACTTGGTCGGATCTGTTAAGCCGCGTTCTGGTCGCCAAGGTCGAACCCCATCTGGGCCATGGCCGCCCGACCATTCTGGATCGTTATCCTTTGGCGGAAGCAGCCCTCGCCCGTCCGGCCCCCGATGACGGGCGTTTGGCCGAACGGTTCGAACTTTACGCCTGCGGGGTAGAACTTGCCAACGGCTTTGGCGAGCTGACCAACCCCGCCGAACAGCGTCGCCGGTTCACCGCCGAGATGGCGGAAAAGCAGCGGCTTTATGGGGAAAGTTATCCGCTCGACGAGGATTTCCTTGCGGCTTTGGCGCAGATGCCTGCCGCCAGCGGCATAGCTATGGGCTTTGACCGTGTCGTCATGCTCGCGACCGGCGCGCCGCGCATTGATGACGTGATCTGGGTTCCGGTGCCTTAAACTGGGGCAACCCGCTCAATCCATAGGCGAAAACCACCCTGTTCGACCAAAAATCCAGCATGGCTCCCCTGTCGCATCGACGGGGGAGATGGGAATTCTGTTGACCCAAAGGGGTCGGCTGTGCTGCGCTTCGTTTTGACCAGTTGGTCAGAAAACGAGTCGCCTGAATGGTTGCGCTAAGACAACCTCGGCTTTCAGGGAGAGCAAGCTGATGCCAGCACCCGGAGAGAATCTGCGGATCGATCCCGCGCGCCTATGGGATAGCTTGATGGCCATGGCCCAAGTCGGCCCCGGCGTGGCAGGCGGCTGCAATCGTCAGACCCTAACCGATGAAGATGCCGCAGGACGCGCCCTGTTCCGCCAATGGTGCGAAGATGCGGGCATGACCATGGGCTTGGACACCATGGGGAATATGTTCTTTACCCGCAGTGGTTCAGACCCCGACGCGCTGCCGGTCTATATGGGCAGCCATCTGGATACCCAGCCCACGGGCGGCAAGTTTGACGGCGTGCTGGGCGTGCTGGGCGCCTTGGAAGTGGTGCGCAGCCTAAACGACATGCAGATCACCACCAAACATCCGATCGTGGTGACCAATTGGACCAACGAGGAAGGCGCGCGTTTCGCGCCTGCGATGCTGGCATCGGGCGTTTTCGCGGGCATCCATAGTCAGGATTATGCCTATGCGCGCCAAGACCTTGACGGCAAAAGCTTTGGCGATGAGCTGGCCCGGATCGGCTGGCGCGGCGACGAAGCGGTTGGCCAACGCAAGATGCATGCGATGCTGGAACTGCATATCGAACAAGGCCCGATCCTAGAGGCCGAAGGCAAGGAAATCGGCGTTGTGACCCATGGCCAAGGGCTGTGGTGGCTGGAAATCACGCTGACCGGCAAGGATGCCCATACCGGATCGACGCCGATGAACCTGCGGGTCAATGCGGGTCTGGGCATGGCGCGGGTGACCGAAGCCGTGCATCAGATCGCCATGCGCCACCAGCCCAATGCGGTGGGTGCCGTGGGCCAAGTGAATGTTTTTCCCAATAGCCGCAATGTGATCCCCGGCAAGGTGGTCTTTACCGTCGATATCCGCAGTCCCGAACAGGCCAAGCTGGATGCGATGAAGGCCGAAGTCATTGCCGCCGCAGATCGCATTGCCGCCGAGCTGGGCCTTGGCTGCGCGATCGAAGAGGTCGGCCATTTCGACCCCGTCACCTTTGACGCGGGTCTGGTGAAAGTGGTGCGCGCCTCGGCCGAAAAGCTGGGGCTGAGCCATATGGATATCATTTCCGGTGCCGGTCATGACGCCTGCTGGATCAACCGCGTGGCCCCCACGGTGATGATCATGTGCCCCTGCGTCGACGGGCTGTCGCATAACGAGGCCGAAGAGATTTCGCCCGAATGGGCCGCAGCGGGAACGGATGTGCTGTTGCATGCCGTGCTGGAGGTTGCAGGCGTCAGCGCCTGAAAAACGAAGAACACGACGCCACAGGGCGCAGGGAGTGAGCAATGGCTAGCACGGTGATCAAAGGCGGCACGGTCGTTACGGCGGACCTTAGCTATCAAGCGGATGTCAAAATCGAAGGTGGCGTGATCGTCGAGATCGGCAAGGATCTGAAAGGCGATACCGTTCTGGACGCGACGGGATGCTATGTGATGCCCGGCGGGATCGACCCGCATACCCATCTGGAAATGCCCTTCATGGGCACCTATTCGGCCGATGATTTCGAAAGCGGCACGCGGGCGGCTTTGGCGGGCGGCACCACGATGGTTGTCGATTTTGTGCTGCCCAATCAAGGCCAAGGCCTGATGGATGCGGCGCAGATGTGGCATAACAAATCCACCCGCGCGCATTGCGATTATTCCTTCCACATGGCGGTGACATGGTGGGGCGAACAGGTCTGGCAGGACATGGATGCGGCGATCAAGGCGGGCATGACCAGCTTCAAGCACTTCATGGCCTATAAAGGCGCCCTGATGGTGAATGATGAAGAGATGTTCGCCAGCTTCCGCCGCATCGGCGATCTGGGCGGCATCGCGATGGTCCATGCCGAAAACGGCGATATCGTCGCCGAATTGACCGCAAAACTGCTGGCCGACGGCAATACCGGCCCCGAAGGCCACGCCTATTCCCGCCCGCCGCAGGTCGAAGGCGAAGCCACCAACCGCGCGATCATGATTGCCGATAT
The DNA here is from genome assembly GCA_031991825.1 of Paracoccaceae bacterium. Classification (GTDB taxonomy): domain Bacteria; phylum Pseudomonadota; class Alphaproteobacteria; order Rhodobacterales; family Rhodobacteraceae; genus Pseudotabrizicola. Next base: position 6,803 of record DALYSR010000135.1, on the reverse strand, counting down.
GGCGGGCGTGCCGCTGTATGTGGTGCATGTGTCCTGCGAGGACAGCCATGAAGCGATCCGCCGCGCGCGCCAAGCCGGCAAACGCGTCTGGGGCGAGCCGCTGATCCAGCATCTTACCTTGGACGAGAGCGAATATTTCAACCAAGACTGGGACCATGCCGCCCGCCGCGTGATGTCGCCACCCTTCCGCAACAAGCTGCATCAAGACAGCCTCTGGGCCGGTCTGGTATCGGGGTCTTTGTCTTGTGTCGCGACCGATCACTGCGCCTTTACCACCGCGCAAAAGCGCACGGGCCTTGGTGATTTCTCGAAAATTCCCAATGGCACCGGCGGCTTGGAAGAACGCCTGCCGCTCTTGTGGAGCGAAGGGGTCGCGACCGGTCGCCTGACGCCCAATGAATTCGTGGCCGTCACCTCGACCAATATCGCCAAGATCCTGAACTGCTATCCGCAAAAAGGCGCGATCTTGGTCGGCTCGGATGCCGATATTCTGGTGCTGGACCCGTCGAAAACCAAGGTGGTCTCTGCCGCGGCCCAGCAATCCGCCATTGATTACAACGTCTTCGAGGGGCGCCAGATCACAGGGCTACCACGCTTCGTGCTAAGCCGTGGGCGTCTGGCCTTTGAAGACGGCAAAATCCTGCCGCAGGAAGGCCATGGCAAGTTCATCGCGCGCCCTGCACGTCCGGCAGTCAACCGCGCGCTGTCGGCATGGAAAGCATCCACCTCGCCCCATCCGATCCCCCGCAGCGGCATTCCCGTCTCTGGCGTCTAAGCCTTTGACCGACCTCACCGAACTGGAAAAGAGGCTTGCATGAAGGATACCTCTGAACTTGCCGCGCCGGTGATCCTTGCCAAGGATCTGGATCTGGTGTTCCCGACGGCGGACGGGCCGGTTCAAGCGTTAAGAAACGTCAATCTGGCGATCAATCGCGGCGAATTCGTCTCGTTTATCGGGCCATCGGGCTGTGGCAAGACCACCTTCCTGCGCTGCATTGCGGCGCTGGAAAAGCCCACTGCGGGCCTGCTGACGGTGAATGGCATGACGGCGGATGAAGCCCGTCGTCGCCGCGCCTATGGCTATGTCTTCCAAGCGGCGGGGCTTTACCCCTGGCGCACGATTGCGGGCAACATCAAGCTACCGCTTGAAATCATGGGATTTTCCAAAGCCGAACAACAGGAACGGGTCGAACGCGTGCTTGATCTGGTCGAATTGTCCGGCTTCGGCAAAAAATTCCCGTGGCAATTGTCGGGCGGGATGCAGCAACGCGCGTCCATCGCGCGGGCCTTGGCCTTTGATGCCGATATCCTGTTGATGGACGAACCCTTTGGCGCCTTGGACGAAATCGTCCGCGACCACCTGAACGAGGAACTGCTGAAGCTGTGGGATGCCACGGGCAAGACCATCGGCTTTGTCACCCATTCGATCCCCGAGGCGGTCTATCTCTCGACCAAAATCGTCGTCATGAGCCCCCGCCCCGGCCGCATCACCGATATCATCGACAGCCCGCTTCCCCGTCACAGGCCGTTGGAAATCCGAGATTCACCGGAATTCATCGCCATCGCGCATCGTGTCCGCGAAGGCCTGCGCGCGGGGCATTCGGATGCGTAACGCAGGGCCGGTCGCCGCCATGTTGTTGATCCTTGTGGGGATCTGGTATCTGGGATCGATCTGGCTCAATGCCACTTGGGTGCAAGATCAGGCCACCCGTGCGGGACAATCGTTAAGCCTTTCCGAAGTGGTAGTGCAAACGATGGATCAAAAACGCCCGCTGCTGCCACCGCCGCATCAGGTGGCATCAGAGGTCTGGAAAGGCGTGGCCGATCATAAGATAACCTCGAAGAAAAGCTTGGTTTACCATGGCTTCATCACCCTGCGCGGCACCGCCTACGGCTTTGCATTGGGCATCCTTCTGGGCCTTGCAATGGCCATGGCAATCGTCCGCTTCCGTGTCATGGAAATGAGCCTGATGCCATGGGCGATCATCAGCCAGACCATCCCCATCGTGGCCTTGGCACCGATGGTGCTGGTGCTGGCCAATCAATTCGGCATCCAAGGGCGCGAAATCCCCAAGGCGCTGATCGCGGCCTATCTGTCCTTCTTCCCCGTGCTGGTCTCGATGGTGAAAGGATTGCGCAGCCCCGACCACATGCAGTTGGACCAGTTGCGCACCTATAACGCATCGGAATTGCAGACCTTCTGGAAGCTGCGGCTGCCCGCCTCGATGCCCTATTTCTTCGCCTCGCTGAAAGTCGCGGTCGCCGCCGCCTTGGTGGGCACCATCGTGGGCGAATTGCCCACCGGCGCGGTGGAAGGCTTGGGCGCAAGGATGCTGATCGGCTCGCAATTCGGCGAACCCTTGATCATGTGGGCCGCGCTTTTCGCCACCATGATCCTCGCCGCCCTGCTGATCCTTATTGTCGGGGCCGCCGAACGCGCCGCCCGCACCGCCATGGGAGCGCGCACATGACATGGATGATCGCAGCCCTTGTATTCTGGGCACTGGCATGGGGGCTGAACCTCAGGTTGGCCGCCTCGCCCTTCGCTTATAGCCCCAGCGTAAAAGTCTTTGTCGCACTGCTGTTTGGGGTGACACTGCTGGTGCTCTGGGAGGCAGCCGTCCATGCCACCGGCATCGCCGCCGTCATCCTGCCCGCCCCTTCGGACATCCTGCGCAAAATCACGGAAACCGCCCCCACCCTTTGGGCCGATTTCGTCCAAACCGCCATCAAAGGCGCACTCAGCGGCTTTGTCATCGGCACCCTTGCCGCCTTCGTCGCCGCCATCGCCATCGACCGCAGCCCCTTCCTGCGCAAAGGCTTGCTGCCGATCGGCAATTTCGTCTCGGCTTTGCCGGTGGTCGGCCTCGCGCCCATTCTGGTGATGTGGTTCGGCTTCGACTGGCAGTCCAAAGCCGCCGTCGTCGTGGTCATGGTCTTCTTCCCGCTCTTGATCAATTTCACCGCGGGCCTTGCCGCAACCGAAGCCATGCAGCGCGACCTGATGGCCACCTATTCCGCCAGCTACTGGCAAAGCCTGATCAAACTGCGCCTGCCCGCCGCTCTGCCCTTCGCCTTCAACGGGTTGAAGATCGCCGCCACCTTGGCGCTGATCGGCGCGATCGTTGCCGAATTTTTCGGCAGCCCTATCGTCGGCATGGGCTTTCGGATCTCCAGCGAGATCGGCCGCTTGAACATGACCATGGTCTGGGCTGAAATCGTCGCATCCGCCCTCGCGGGCTCGGCACTCTACGGCATTATCGCATTGATCGAAAAGCGGATGACCTTCTGGCATCCGTCACAACGGGGATAACACCGGCCCGCATATAACAAGACAAGGGCCCAACACGGAGGTCGTCTGCACTATGAAGAAACTTCTCACTGCCAGCCTGTTCGCCCTTGCAGGGGCCAGCACCGCGCAAGCCGAGGATGTGACCCTGCAGCTGAAATGGGTGACCCAAGCCCAGTTCGCCGGATATTACGTGGCCAAGGACAAGGGCTTCTACGAAGAAGAAGGCCTGAACGTAACCATCAAGCCAGGCGGCCCCGACATCGCCCCCGAACAAGTCATCGCCGGCGGCGGCGCCGATGTGATCACCACTTGGATGCCCGCAGGCCTTGCCGCACGCGAACGCGGCCTGCCTCTGGTCAATATCGCCCAACCCTTCAGCTCGGGCGGCCTCAAATTCACCTGCATGAAAGACTCGGGCGTCACCTCCACCGCCGATTTCCCCAATCGCACCTTGGGCGTCTGGTTCTTCGGCAATGAATACCCCTTCTACGCATGGATGGCCAAACTCGGCCTGAAAACCGACGGCTCCAAGGACGGCGTCACCGTCTTGAAACAGGCCTTCAACGTCGATGCCTTGCTGCAAAAGCAAGCCGATTGCATCTCCGTCATGTCCTATAACGAATATGGCCAGGTCCTTGATGCCGGTGTCAAAGAAGACCAGCTTGTCACCTTCGACTACCAGAGCGAAGGCGTCTCCGTCCTCGAAGACGGCCTCTATGTCCTCGAAGACCGGCTGAAAGATCCGGCCTTCGTTGAAACCATGGCCAAATTCGTCCGCGCCTCGATGAAGGGCTGGAAATACGTCGAACAGCACCCTGAAGAAGCTGCGGAAATCGTTGTCGAAAATGACGAATCCGGCGCACAGACCATCGAACACCAGACCTATATGTCGAAAGAAATCGGCAAGCTGACCGCAGGATCCGACGGCAAGCTGGATCCCGCCGCCTATGAAGAAACCGTCGCCACCCTGCTTGCCGCCGTTTCCCCCGACAATCCGGCGATCACCAAGGCACCCGAAGGCATGGCCTGGACCCATGCGGTCACCGACATCGCCCTGAAATAGCCCAAAACGGCGCGCGGGTCCCCCTCGCGCGCCGCCTCCATTTGCACCTTTTCGAAATACTCCCGCCGGAGGCGTCCCCCGCCCCCGCACTCGCCAAAGCCTCAGGCGAAATGGTTCTTGATCCGCCGGATCATCAGCCAGACCAGCAAAATCACCACCGGAGTCACCCCCACCATCATCAGCTCCTTGCTGATCTCATAGTGTTTGGCCAAGGGGTAAAGCACATAGCTGACCAGGGACACCGCGTAATAGCTGATCGCCACCACCGACAGCCCCTCGACGGTATGTTGCAGCCGCAGCTGCATATCGGCGCGCCGATCCATGCTTTGCAAGACGCGCTGGTTCTGGGCCGAGCGTTCCACATCCACCCGTGTGCGCAGCAATTCCGCCGCCCGTTGGGCCCGCTCGGCCATGGCGCGCAGACGCATCTCGCTCGATTGCACGGTGCGCATCGCCGGATCATAGCGGCGGGTCATGAATTCGGCAAAGCTCTGCCGCCCGTGAAGGCGGGCTTCGCGCATGATTTCGATCCGCTGCGCCACGATGGCCTTATATGCCGCCGTCGCCCCGAACCTGAAGCCATAGCGCACCGCCAGACTTTCCAACTCGGCCGAAATCGACAACAGGTCATGCAGCATTCCCTCGGCCGAGCGGCTCGACTCGTCCAGACCCGACACCAGCCCCGACAGCTTCGGCTCCAGCGCGTTCAGGCTGGCCGTCAATTCCGAACTGGCGATGAAGCCCAGCATCGACATCGCGCGATAGGTTTCCACCTCGCACAAGCGTTGCACGATACGCCCCACCCGACGCTCACCGGTGCCAGGCCGCACGAAGACCGCAAAGCGCATATGCCCCGCCGGATCGATGCGGAAATCGCCCGCCACCACCGCCGCACCATCGACGATCCGCGACACGGCCAGACTTTCGGCGACGAACCAATCGTCCAGCTTCGCCATCATCTCGGCTTCATCATCGGGCAGATGCTCGATGCGGAACAGGATCGAACAGATCCGCTTGCCCGGTGCCGTGGCCAGCCAATCGGTCGGGAATACCTCGGCGGTCGCCGGATCGAAGGGACGCGCCGACAGCCCCTTGCCGAAGGCCGAATAGGTCACGAACTCGCTATGGCTTTCCCATTTCAGCTTATAACGTCCGATATCGGCGGAAAAATGCGTCGCATCCGGTTCGGGCAGCGTGGCCCCGTTACGGTTCATCAACTGGCTCAGGTGATCGCGATCGCGCGCGCGGTCGCGGCTTTGCGCATTGCTCGGCTCTTTGATCGCCACGAAGATCGCATGGGATGGCACCGACACCTGCGGAAATGGCCGTGCATGAAGCTCGTTGACAATGGCATAGCGCAACGGGTGATCGATCGATTTGCTCATCCTGGCATTTCCTTCCTCGGCCCTTCCACGGGTCTCATAGATGGCGCTATCTGCCCGTTTCGCCATCACTTCCAGCGATTTCGTAGCATCCCTTGGTATGCCATGCATATGTGACTTTTGTGCGCCGCGACAATTTAGCCGTACCCTAGGTCAGGTTATGCCACAAAAAAGCCCCGCATCGAAATGCGGGGCTTGTCGCGATATCAGCCTTGGGCCGAAATCAGTCGATCATCGGCAGCAAAGCGTCGATCGATTTTTTCGCATCGCCATAGAACATACGGGTGTTCTCTTTGTAGAACAGCGGGTTCTCGATGCCCGAATAACCGGTGCCCTGACCGCGCTTGGACACGAAGACCTGTTTCGCCTTCCAGCATTCCAGAACCGGCATGCCCGCGATGGGCGAATTCGGATCTTCTTGGGCCGCAGGGTTGACGATGTCATTCGAGCCGATGACGATGGCGACATCCGTATCCGGGAAGTCGTCGTTGATTTCGTCCATTTCCAGCACGATGTCGTAAGGCACTTTGGCTTCCGCCAGCAGCACGTTCATATGGCCCGGCAGACGACCCGCAACGGGGTGGATCGCGAAGCGGACATTCTTGCCCTTGGCGCGCAGCTTGCGGGTCAGTTCCGACACCGATTGCTGGGCTTGTGCCACGGCCATGCCATAGCCCGGAATGATGACGATATTATCGGCATCGTTCAAAGCCGCAGCCACGCCTTCGGCGTCGATGGCCACTTGCTCGCCGGTCACTTCCATTGCGGGGCCCGTGGTGCCGCCGAAGCCGCCCAGGATCACCGACACGAAGGAACGGTTCATCGCCTTACACATGATATAAGACAAGATCGCACCGGAAGAACCGACCAGCGCGCCGACCACGATCAACAGATCATTGCCCAGCGAGAAGCCGATCGCCGCCGCTGCCCAACCCGAGTACGAGTTCAGCATCGACACGACCACCGGCATATCCGCGCCGCCGATGCCCATGATCAGGTGATAGCCGATGAACAAAGCCGCCAGCGTCATCAAGATCAGCGTCCAGCTGCCGGCACCATTCAGATA
>DALYSR010000134.1:0-10709 GCA_031991825.1 Paracoccaceae bacterium | reverse complement strand
GATGGAGGCGGCGCGTCTGGTCAATTGGATCAATGATATCAACGACGAAAGCGCCGCTTTGCCGGTGACGGAAGTGGCGTCGCTGTTCCACCCCGCGCTCAGCACCTTCCATGTCGGGCAGATAGAGGGCGGCACAGCGCATAATATCACCGCCAAAGAGTGCCATTTCGTGACCGAATTCCGCGTGCTTCCCGATCAATCGATTGATGGCTGGATCGCTCGGTTCGAAGCTGAAACTGCCGCATTGGACGCCAAACTGCGGGCCAAACGCCCAGAGGCTGCGGTGCGGCTGGAACGGTTGTTTTCCTTGCCGCCCTTGGCTCCCGAACCCGCAGGGCAGGCCGAGGCCTTGGTCCGCGCGATCACCGGCGACAATCAAACCCATGTCGTCAGCTACGGCACCGAAGCCGGACAGTTCCAAGCGGCGGGCTATTCCGCCGTGGTCTGCGGACCGGGCGATATTGCCCAAGCCCACCAAGCCGACGAATATATTGAAGTTTCACAACTGGATGCGGGGCAGGCCTTCATGGAACAACTGCTTTGCCGCCTTGTGTAACCGGATTTTCTTGAAGGAACCCCCATGGCCATCAATCCCCGCGTGACAGCGCTGCTTGCCGAAATGACCGCTTGGCGGCATGACTTCCATATGCATCCCGAACTGCAGTTCGACCTGCCGCGCACATCGGCCAAGGTGGCGGAATTGTTGCGTGAATTCGGCTGTGACGAGGTGGTGACAGGCATTGGTCGCTCTGGCGTCGTGGGGGTGATCCACGGCGCGCGCGCGGGCGGGCGCGTGATCGGTCTGCGTGCCGATATGGATGCTCTGCCCATTCACGAAGCGACCGGACTTGCCTATGCCAGCGTTTATGCGGGTAAAATGCATGCCTGCGGCCATGACGGTCATACCGCGATGCTGCTGGGGGCTGCGAAATATCTGGCGCAGACCCGTGATTTCGCGGGCAAAGTGGTGCTGATCTTCCAACCCGCCGAAGAGGCCGGTGGCGGCGGGCAGGCGATGGTGCAAGACGGCTTGATGGAGCGTTTCGCCATCCAAGAGGTCTATGCCATGCACAACCAGCCCGGTCTGGCTGTGGGGCAGTTCGCCACGCGCGAAGGCGCGGTCATGGCGGCGGCGGATGAGTTCGAGATCGTCCTGACCGGCAAAGGCGGTCATGCCGCCAAGCCGCAATATGCAATCGATCCCATGCCGATTGCGGCGCAGATCATCTTGGGGTTGCAGACCATCGCCAGCCGCATGGTCGATCCGGCCGAGCAAATGGTCTTGTCGGTCGCCACCATCACCACCGATAGCCGCATCCATAACGTCATCCCGCAAGAGGTCGTGATGACCGGCACGGTGCGGTGTTTCTCGCCTGCGGTGCGTGATCTGGCGGAAGCGCGGATGGGGCAGATCGTGCAAGGCATTGCGGCCAGCTTCGGCGCGACAGCGGTGCTGCGCTACAACCGCGGCTATCCCGCCACGGTGAATGCCGCCGCTCAAACCGCGATCGCGCTTGATGCGGCCCGCGCGGTGGCAGGCCCTGCGGCAGTGGATGGCGATTTTCCGGCGCTGATGGCGGCAGAAGACTTTAGCTATATGCTGCAAGCCCGCCCAGGCGCTTATATTTTCATCGGCAATGGCGACAGCACTTCGGTGCATCACCCGCAGTTCGACTTCAACGATGCAGCCTTGCCTTACGGGGCGAATTGGTTTGTGCAGCTGGCGGAAAAGCGTCTGTCGGCATGACGGAAGGCTGATCCTCGGCCGGTCGCAGATCGGGGATCAGCCGCCGGTATGGCTCATGTGGCGGGTCATCTGACCATCGACCCGCTGGCGCGAATAGTCGAAATCATGGCCCTTGGGTTTCAACCGGATCGCGGCGCGGATGGCCTCTTCCAGCGCCGCATCATCCGCGCCATTGCGCAAAGGTGCGCGCAGATCGGCCACGTCTTCTTGGCCAAGGCACATGTAAAGCTCGCCCGTGCAGGTCAGACGCACACGGTTGCAGCTCTCGCAGAAGTTGTGGCTGAGCGGCGTGATGAAGCCGATTTTCTGGCCGGTTTCTTTCAACCGGATATAGCGGGCAGGGCCGCCGCTGCGTTCGGCAAGCTCTTCGATCTGGAAACGCTGCGCATAGCGATCACGCAATTCGAACAGCGACCAATATTGATCCAGCCGGTTTTCATTGCCCAGATCCCCCATCGGCATCACTTCGATCCAGGTCAAGTCATGACCTTCGTCGGCGCACCATTGGGTCAGACTGAACTGTTCGTCTTCATTGAAGCCTTTCAGGGCAACCGTATTGATCTTGACCCGAATTCCGGCCGCTTTCGCCGCCGAGATCCCCTCCAGCACCTGCGGCAGACGACCCCAGCGCGTGATATCGGCGAATTTTTCCGGCTGAAGGCTGTCGAGCGAGATATTGATCCGCTTCACCCCGCAAGCCGCCAATTCATCCGCATATTTCGCAAGTTGGCTGCCATTGGTGGTCAGTGTCAGCTCTTGCAGCGCGCCGGATTTCAGATGGCGCGACATGGCGCGGAAGAATTCCATGATGCCACGACGCACCAAGGGTTCGCCACCGGTAATGCGCAGTTTCTGCACGCCGAGCGTGACAAAACTGCTGCACAGCCGATCCAGTTCCTCCAGCGTGAGCAGCTCGGCTTTTGGCAGGAACTGCATCTGTTCGGACATGCAATATCGGCAGCGGAAATCGCAGCGATCGGTCACCGAAACCCGCAAATATGAGATCGGTCTTGCGAAGGGATCAATCAGCGGGCGAATAGAGGAAATGCGACAGGACATGATCATAGCCTAACCCTAGCGAAGGATGGCTGCAAGCTTGGGGAACGCCAAGAAAATGGGCTAATTTGCCCCTGACACCCCCTTGCCGAGTGCCGCAGGGGCGCTATGACTTAAAGCATGCGTATCATTCATGCTTTTTCCATCGTGGTTTTGTCGGGTGCACTCGCAGCTTGCGCCCCAATGAATACATCCGTCGCGCCGATGACGTCGGGCGCGACCAGTCAGGCGGCTATAGCGCAACCAAGCGGGCGGGGGCCGGTTTTGGGTAAGGGCACGACGGCTGCAGCCTATGACCGCACCTCGCAGGCGGAGAAAGAGGCGGCTTTGGCCGTCACCGCAAGCGCGGGGGAACGCAGCCTTGGCAAAGTGCCGGTCAGTCTTGGCAGCCCGACGGAGCAAGGCATCTGGCTGAAATCGCCTTTGGTTAAAACGGCCGGCAAGGGCCGTGTGGTGACGGCTGCGGGAAAATCGGCGGCGGTCGATCTCCTGCCGGGCAGCGGCGCCACGCAGTTGTCGCTCGCGGCCTATCTCGCCTTGGGGTTGAGCCTGACCGCATTGCCCGAAGTACAGGTCTACGCGAACTGACCTTACTCACCTTGTCTTAGGTGGGCTCGCGGTCTTCCAAGGCCTGAAGTTCTGCCAAACGCTTGTGAAACCGCGGGGCCTGCAACCTTGCGGTGACATTCTGGCATAGGGCTTTGGCCAAGAAACGACGTCCCTTGCGATCCAGATCTGCCAGCAGCGCGCGCAAATAGCCGCCATAGTCGCGCCGCCTGCGCCAAAGTCGCGCGAAACTAACGGTGTCGAGCGTGCCCTTCATGGCGGCATCCATCACGTCGGACAAAGCGCCGATCTGCTCCAAGCTGCGTTGCGGCTGGCTGCCGGTATAGGGAAGGCGCAGGTTGGTCACATGGGGGCCGCGAAACAGCGCCACATGCATCGCGTCTTCGATAACCTTTTGATCATGGATCAGATAAACGTGGGATGCCGCATCGATCATGTCGGGGGCATAGCCATAGCGATGGGTGAAATCCATGCCGCGCGCTTTGGGATGGCGATGGTCCCAGCCCGCGATACGGGGCGACATAGTGGCGCGTGGTGAAAGCGCCAACACCCGCGCGCCGGGTGCCGCGACGGCGAAGGCGCAGGCGGCATAGGCTTCTGGTCCGGTGCCGTAGAACAGAACCTGCTCGAAGTCGTCAAAAAAGCCGTCATCCGACAGGCGGTCGATATAGCCATAGACGCGGGGGTCGCGATACCAGCTTTCCCCTTCGGCCACGATACACAGATGCGACCAGCCGAAATCACGCGCGATCCTCATGCCCAGGGGCAATTGGTCGGGCTGATCCAGTATCGTTTCAAGGCGTTCAAATGTAACAAGAAGATCACGGCCGGTTTCATGAAAGATCGCCCAGTGCCGATGGCCCAAAGCTTCGACATAGCCATCCTCACCGCAAAATTCGTCCATGGCACCAAGCCAGTCATTGACCGGATGGACAGGATTCTGCGCGAAAGATTCCGGATCGCCGACAGCATTTGCCGGAAGAGGCGGGAAGGTCATTACAATTGAACTCTGGCTGGGGCGCGAAGATGCGGCTGTGTGCGAAAATGAATTAAGAAAAGGGGTGAAACGGCTGTCGTAAAAAGGCTGCGACCTCGGGGGTAAGCGGCTGTGTCGGGGGGGTCATCAGCAACTTACCCAGAAGGGCACGCTTTTCTTCATCACGCATCAATTCGACAAAACGATGGCGTCTCCACGCTTCGGCCGCCTGATGAAGGTCACAAAGGCCTTGATCCTGCCGCAGTTTTTCACGCCATTGCCCATTGTCGATAGCTTGGATCGAAAAATCGGCAGCGGCGCAGAAATTCCGTTCACACCAATAATCCATTGCCGAAGTATTGGCTCGGCGGTTCGCACGGCCCCGCGCGGCCTTGATCAGGAAGTCATCCATCGCGCCCAAGGGGTAATGATTGATCTGGCCCAGCCCGTAATTATTGAACCCGTTGGGCGCGTAAATCTTATCTCCCCATGACGGGTTGGACCAGATCGGCGTTCCTGTGGCGGCATGCGGGCGGTGGATGCCAAGTTGGCCAAAGGCCGTGCGCCGAAACAAGGTTTTGACCATCTGCGCCCGCCACGGCCAATGCAGCACCTCGGGCGCGCAGGCGGTGAAGCAGTCGATGATGCTGCGGTCTTGGCGGCTGAACTGCCCGTCATTGCCGAAAATGCGCCAACACAGGGTGAATGCGTCGACCTCGGGGCGGGCGCGCAGCAGATCCTGCAGCCGGCCTTGCCCCAGTTTGATCATCACGAATTCATCGACATCCAGCATCATTACCCAATCGGCAGCCAGATAGGCGGGATGCGTTTGCGCCCGCCGCAGCGCCGCCCATTGCGGTCCCTGCCGCCAAGGTGCCGGATTGGGAAGATGGGTTATCGGTCCGATGTGCTGCAAACGATCCGCCATCGCATCACTGCCGTCTTCGCAATCATTCGTGAAAACAAGGATATGCGCGAAACCGATGCTCAGGTGATGCGCCACCCAGTCCAACAGGAAGGAGGCTTCATTCTTGAGGCACGTTATCAGCAGCGCCTTCATGCGACGGGCAATTCGGGGGATAGGCTGAAGAAGAAATCAGGGGCGATACCGTCAAGGTCCAATGATGTGGGAATGGAATGAGGGCCCTGCGCGAAAACTGCGGCACCGAAATGTTTTTGTAAGCGGCAAAGCCGTTGCATGCGTCTGGAGGTGAGTTCGGCCAGTAACGTGCGGGGACCATCCTCTGCCAGCAGCGCTGCGATCTTGTGTCGATGTGCGGCGACACAGGCGTGATGCGCCGCCGCGATGTCTGGATCAGAGATCAGACGGGCGAATTCTGCTTGCAATTTCGGGCGGCTTGCGGCGATTGCATGATCTTCTTCGGCATTGTGGTTCATGCAAAACCAGTAATTAAGACCTTGATCTCTTTCGATATGATTGACGCGACCCCTGTCGCGTTTGACCAGAAAGCTTTCGGCCGAGCGGACCGCGTAATGGTTCAACTGCACCCAGTCATAACCATGGCTATCGAGCGTAGAACGCCAGCCATTCCGATACATCTCCCTCGGCATCGGCTGGCCTGATCCATTGAGCCAGTTTATTTCCTGCCATCGTTCAGGTCGGATGCCTTTGGGGCGGTGCACGCCGAGCTTGCGGTAAAGATCCATGTTGCGAAACAAGGTCTTGAAGCCCCAAGCCTGGTGCGGCTTGCGGATGATTTCCGGTGCGCAGCGGGTGAATTGTTGCGTGACGAAGTCGGGGCGGAACGCAGTGATATCTGCATTCCCAAACAACCTCCAAGTGAGCGAAATCATATTGGCCTCTCCCATCGCGGCGTAAAGCGCGGGCAGGGTGCCATCACCGATCTTGATGGTGATGAATTCGTCGACATCCATGCAGATGCCCCAAGACGCATGACGCAAGATCGGCTCGTCTTCCGCGACCTGCAGCGCGCGATGCTGCGGCTTGACGTCATCCCCATGTTTCCAAGGGTTTTTTCGATGCTGCACCAGCCCTTTTCGGTCCAGCACGTCCAACAGTTCGCTGGTGCCATCGCTGCAATCATTGGTGTAGATCAGGAAACCATCCACCCCGATGGCGCGGTGATGCGCGATCCATTCCAGAATGAAGGGCCCCTCATTCTTCATTGTGGTGATGATGACAGTGCGCTCGGATAAGGGGGGAATGGGCTTAAATCTGGCGGCAGGGGGGCGTAGCGGATTGTGTTTGAAGATGTTTTCCGCCCTAGCTACCAAATCCGGTGCCACAATCAGCGATGATTTGGGCACCAGTTCGCTGGCTTTGGCCGTTGGATGACGCAGAGCCATCAAGCGGTGGAATTGCCTGCTATTGGTCTGGGGTAATTGCTTCACGCGGGGCCTTTGCCATATCTGCGTATCAGCCATATCGGCAGGTTTGACCGCCCAACTGAGGAGGGGATCATTCCGATCAAGCCGATAGCAGATATGATCCGCTAAGCCCGCGCCCTTGTGTTTTCGCCATCGCCAAGGATAGATCCTGCGCCCGAAAAACGGCAGTACGCCGTCAACAAAATTATGATCTGAAAGGAAAAAACCGTCTTCGTCGGGGCTGATGCAATCGCAGCAATCCAGCATAGCTACCATGCGCGCTTTTGACAAAAAGCGGCGCCGCGCCAGCTCATGCAGCCAAGGTTGGTGCAGCTTTGCGCGCCAAGGGTCAGGGGTGACTGTCAACTTCCGTCTGTCGGGGGCATCGGGCGCGCGGATCAGACTGCTTTCTGCCGCAGCATTAGCCCGCCCCAGCGCAGCAGTAGCTTCCCAAATGACAATCACCAGTGAAAGATCGGCTAAATTTTCCAGCAGCTTACATTCCAGCATATCGCTGTCAGGCGTATATCTGTTCAGGATAAGGGCTGCATTCATGCCATGATGGTGGTGGTGATAGCGCAGGCAGTCGGCAATGGCGTCGGGATCTTCGTCGATCTTTTGGCCAAAAATTACATTTTTTCCTTCAAAAATATGGGTTTCTTCGGGGGAGTGGTATCCCGGCAGCACATCTGCAGTAGCCAAAAAACTGCTCGCCCCCCTAAGGCGGCGATGGGCTATCGCTTCGAATTGCAATTCGGGTTTGGGGCCGCTCTGGAAAAATAGAAGGATTTCATTTTCACAGATGCGGAGAGTGTCGAGCAGCGGCTGCTCCGCCAGGTGATGCATTGCCATATGACGGCGCAGGATATGAAGACCAGTCTTATAGCAATCTGTTTTTAAATAACTATCAGCGTATTCCATCCGCCTTTACCCCCCGTCGGCGCCGCCTTCTTTGACCAAGATGACGGCATGAGGCGATGTCTGGCCAGCGATAAGTACAGAGAATTTTAGGCAGTTAGGATTTGCCGCGACCTGCCTTTTCCCTCGAAGATCAGACCAAGGCGTTCAGCTTAGACATGGTGAAGATATATGGATCAGAGCGAATATACGGTTGGCATGTTGTGGATGGGCGACAAGCTTAGCTTTCTGGAACAGCTGTGTCTGAAAAGCTTTGTAGATCAAGGACAACCGATCACCTTATTCAGCTACCGACCCGTGTCGAACGTGCCGGAGGGGGTGATTTTGGCCAATGCGGCGCAAATCATCCCCGAAGCTGAAGTGCTGTTGCACCGTCGCACCGGCAGCCCTGCTTTGCATTCCGACCGCTTTCGGTATCACTTGCTTGCCAAATGTCCGGGGATGATCTGGGCAGATACGGATGCCTATTGTATCAAACCCTTAGCTCCAGAAAATGGCTTTCTTTTTTCCTGGGAAAGCGCGCATGGGGTGAATGGTGGCGTGCTTGCCTTGCCGCCAGAATCAGCCACTTTGGCCAAGTTGATCGATTTTACAAGTCAGACCCATCCGATCCCGCCTTGGCTATCGGCTGAAGACCAGGCCGCTCTAATTGCTTTGCACGAGGCGGGCACACCGATGCATGTGTCGGATATGGCGTGGGGGGTTTGGGGGCCACGGGCGCTGACCCATTTCCTGCATGAAACCGAGGAAATCGCTTATGTCTTGCCTCAATCGGTGCTCTATCCCTTTGCCTATCACGAACGAAATCTGTTGCTAAAGCCGGATGTAAAGCTAGAGGAAAGGGTCCAGCCCGACACCTTATCGCTTCACTTCTATGGCCGAAGGCTGCGGCAACGGCTTTTGGCGTCGCATCCGCAGGGGCTTCCCCGTCCACGTTCGGTTTTGGGTCGACTGCTTCGGCAGCATGGGATCGATCCCGCGGTCGCGCCGATGGGCGGAACTCTGGTGGCAGAAGGCGAGATCGCAATCGCATGAGGGGATATGGCCATCTGGATGGCGGCGCGGGTCCGCAGGAGCGGCTCGCCATTATAGGGCGCCCTGATCTTGATCGCCTCTCTGCGCTTGTGAATGCATGGAACGGTCGGATTGATTTGCTGGCCACGGATCGATCCGGCAATTTTACGGCTGCTCGGATTGGGGGAATGAGGCGACTTCGCAGTCGGCTGCTGGCGCAAGGCATGCCGCCAAGACGCATCCGTGTCGTAGCTTCGGAAGACAGGCTGAGTAAGGCCGATGTGGTTGCGAATCTGAACGGATATGGGGTGCTGTGGAATTCGGCAGCCCTGCCCAAGCTGCTCGTGAAATGTTTGCATGAGGACGGCAAAGCCGTGATCGAGGTCAGAACAGGATCTGGCGCGCTACCTGCTTTGCGGGCCAAAGGCGCGGTCGACATTCTTTCACAGGTTCAGAATGACCCTGTGGCGGAAAAGGGGGTGATGACGCTGCTGTTTCGCCCCAATCGGGCGCTGGCCGATTGGCCGAAAGTGGCTGGGGCATTGGCCGGCGAGCACGGTTTTTTCCGCGCGAAAATCGAACATTCTTTGCTGTTCATCCCGCGTTCGGATGTGCTGGTCGTCACCTTCGACAACTTGGATCTGGCGCTGGAAAAACGGCGTGACCAGCGTCCTTGGGGATTTGACTTCATTGCCAAACAGGGATGGTCGATGCTGGGGGTGATGGCCTCTGGCTGGACATGGTATCGCGATGATTGGCTGTTCGATCAATTCGACCAACTGGCGCGCGAGGGCTTTTTCGCGGGCTTTCGTCGCGTGGTGTTTTATGGCGCGTCGATGGGCGGATATGGGGCCTGCACCTTTGCGCGCGCGGTTGCAGGGGCGGATGTGGTCGCGATCTCGCCGCAGACCAGCTTGGACAAGTCCTTGATCCCGTGGGAAACCCGCTATCGCAAGGCTTCGGCGCGTGATTTCACCGATCGCTATGGCGATGGTGCGGAAGGCATCCGGACGGCGGGGCAAGTCTACGTGTTCTATGACCCTTATCAAGATGCCGATGCGCGCCATGCAGATCGTTTGCAGGGGAAACAGGTGATGAAGCTACGCGCGCCTTTGCTGGGGCATCGTTTGGGATCAAGCCTTGGGCAGATGGGTGTATTGTCGCCGCTGATCCTAGCAGCACTGGAGGGGCGGCTTACGGAAACGGAATTTTACCGCGCGTTGCGATGTCGTCATCGTTTTCCGCGCTATCAACGCGAGTTGTTTCAGCGGGCCTTGGCGCGCGGGCGGCCCGATCTGGCGCGGCGGGTGGCGATTTGGGTTCTGGCGCGGGGCAAGCATCGTTTCATTCGGCAAGCTATGGAGAAGCTTGATGGTGCATCTGGGAACTTGGCGCTTTCTGCAGCGTTGGCAGGGCAATAGCTTTGGCATGATATGGCATATCAAACTGCCTTTGCATTAGCCAAAGGGATGATTTGGGACTGTCCTGTGGCCTTCGGCTGCGAGGATTGCCCGATAGCCCAAGTGGCGCGGAAAGGAACGATATGAAACGGATTTTATCGACCACGGCCTTGATTTCCTTGGTGCTGACTTCGGCACAGCCTTGGCCTTTGATGGCGCAAGAGGCTCCGGCTTGCGTGCCAGGGGCGGATGGGGCCTGTGTCCCGCCGGATCAGCAGGCTGTAGATCAGCAGGCTGCAGAAGCCGCAGCGCGGGCTGAAGCAGAGGCGAAGGCCGCCGCTGAAGAAGCGGCGCGCCAAGAGGCTGCGGCTGTTGAGGATGCGGCCCGTAAAGCCGCCGAGGCCGAGGCGCAAGCGGCTGCTGCGGCAGCGGAAGCAGCGCGCCAGGATGCCGAAGCGCAAGCGACTGCGGCCGAAGAGGCTGCCAAGAACGAAGCGGCGGCTAAAGCTGCGGCCGAGGATGCCGCTCAGCGTGACGCCGCGGCTCAGGCAGCGGCTCAGGCCGAAGCGGATGCAAAAGCAGCTGCCGATGCGGCTGCGGCTGCGGAAGAAGCCGCGCGTAAAGAGGCTGAAGCAAAAGCTGCGGCCGACGCGGCTCCTGCGGCTGAGGTGGCGCCATCCGA
>DALYSR010000133.1:0-10745 GCA_031991825.1 Paracoccaceae bacterium | reverse complement strand
CTGCGATGATGCCATCAACACCGCGCCCATGGATCTTGATGGCATCATCGCAGAGATCAGCGCCGCCCATGCGCAGGGTCTGGATGTGGCGCGATTGCATTCGGGGGATATGTCGATCTGGTCCGCCTTGGGCGAGCAATCGCGCCGGCTGGAGGCTTTGGGCATTCCCTATGATGTCACGCCGGGCGTGCCCTCTTTCGCCGCCGCTGCCGCCGCGTTGAGGACCGAGCTGACCCTGCCTGCCTTGGCGCAATCGGTGGTGCTGACCCGCAGCTCGGGGCGTGCCTCCCCCATGCCAGAAGCCGAAGAGCTGGAAGCCTTCGCCAAGACGGGCGCCACCCTCGCGCTGCATCTGTCGATCCACCGGCTGGCGGAAATCGCCGCGCGTTTGACGCCGTTCTATGGCGCCGATTGCCCCTGCGCGGTGATCTGGCGGGCCAGCTGGCCCGATGAGCGGGTGGTCCGTGGCACGCTGCGCGACATCGCGGCGGCGGTCGGCGACAGCATGGAACGCACCGCCCTGATCTTGGTCGGACCAGCACTGGGGGCGCGCGATTTTCGCGAAAGCGCGCTCTATTCAACCGATTACGACCGCCGCTTCCGTGCGGACAGAGCGGATCGCTAAGCATATGGCAAAAGGACTTATTATCTCTGCCCCCCGCTCGGGTGCGGGGAAGACGACGGTGATGCTGGGGCTGTTGCGCTGCATGCGCGATGACGCCATGAATGTGCGGCCGTATAAATGCGGACCCGATTATATCGATCCCGCCTTCCATCACGCGGCTTGCGGCAATCGCGCCTATAATCTGGACAGCTGGGCGATGACGGACCAGTTGCTGGCCCATCTGAGCTATGATGCGCAAACGGGGATCGCGGTTGCCGAAGGCTCGATGGGGCTGTTCGACGGCGTCCAAGCCCTAGGCGAAACCGGATGCGGATCATCGGCGGAAATCGCGGCCCGCACCGGCTGGCCGGTGGTTTTGGTCATCGATGTCTCGGGGCAGGCCCAGACTGCCGCGGCCGTGGCCTTGGGCTTGAAACATTATGACGCCCACATCAAAATCGCCGGCGTCATCTTGAACCGTGTGGCGAGCCCCCGTCATGAAGCCCTGTGCCGCGCAGGCTTCGAGCGGATCGGCATCGAAGTCTTGGGCGCGCTTCCGC
Source organism: Paracoccaceae bacterium (assembly GCA_031991825.1). Classification (GTDB taxonomy): domain Bacteria; phylum Pseudomonadota; class Alphaproteobacteria; order Rhodobacterales; family Rhodobacteraceae; genus Pseudotabrizicola. The sequence continues at coordinate 9,581 of DALYSR010000133.1, read as the reverse complement.
GTCGCGGTGATCTGAGCTTGCCCGAAAGACATCTGGGTCTGATACAGGCCCAAGAACATCCCGATCTTGAAGCGGCCATCGCGGCCTATGCCGCGTTTTTGCGCCAATATGTTGATCTGCCGAAGCTTTATGCCATGGCCGAGGGGCTTGATCAGACAGCCACGCCCTTTATCGCCGCGCCGCCCGCGCAGCGGATCGCGCTTGCCCGCGATGCGGCTTTTTCCTTCATCTATCCGCATCTGATGCGGCTGTGGCAGGCGGCAGGGGCCGAGATCATGCCCTTTTCCCCCTTGGCCGATGAAACCGTGCCAGAGGCGGATATCTGCTGGCTGCCGGGGGGCTATCCCGAATTGCATGCGGGGCGCTTGGCGGCCAACCATCGGTTCATGTCCAGCTTGCGCGCCTTTGCCGCCCGCCGTCCGGTGCATGGCGAATGCGGCGGCTATATGGTGCTTGGCCAAGGCCTTATCGATGCCACGGGCAAACGGCACCAGATGGCAGGTCTGCTGGGGTTGGAAACCAGCTATGCCAGCCGGAAAATGCATCTGGGCTACCGGCTTGCCACGCTTGAAGCCGATATGCCGGGCCTGCCGCGGGGCACGCGGTTGCGCGGCCATGAATTCCATTATTCGACGGTGGTGGGGCAACCCGATCTGCCGCTCGCGCGTGTCACCGACGCGAATGGCGCCTTGGTCGCCGAGACCGGTTCCCGACGCGGGCATGTCTCGGGCACCTTCTTCCACATGATCGCGAGGGCGTCATAATGGCAATCGTAAGCTTCGTGTCATCCGGTCCGGGGGATCCGGATCTGCTGACGGTAAAGGCCGTCAAACGTCTGCAAGCGGCGCAGGTCATCTTGTATGACGATTTGAGCGCAGGGGCGATCTTGGAGCTTGCCTCGCCCAAGGCCGAGCTGATTTCCGTCGGAAAACGGGCGGGAAAACCCTCGCCCAAGCAAGAGCATATCAATCAATTGCTGGTGGCCTATGCGCATCAAGCCCAATCCGTGGTGCGGCTGAAATCCGGAGATGCGGGCATCTTCGGACGGTTGGAAGAAGAAATCTTGGCCCTGCGTGCGGCCGGAATTTCCTATGAAATCGTGCCCGGTGTCACGGCCTGTGCTGCGGCCGCGGCCAGCGCCGCCATTCCCCTGACCCGCCGTATCGAAGCCAGACGCGTGCAGTTCATTACCGGACATGACATCAACGGGTCTTTGCCTGCCGATCTGAACTGGCCCGCTTTGACCGACCCCTCTGCCGTCACCGCCGTCTATATGGCCAGAGGCACCGCCGTTGCTTTGGCCGAAACCTTGATCAGCCGCGGCCTGCCCGATGACTGCCCCGCGATGATCTGTATCGACGCAAGCAGGCCCGACGAAGTGACACTGCGCTGCACGATCGGATCACTTCAGCAAAGCTTCGACAGCCAGATCGGTCATGCAGGCGCGTGCTTGTTGCTTTACGGTGCCTTGATGCCAGAATGACCACGCCGTCGGCTGTTTCGCAGATCGCGCTTATCCGCTTGGTCACGGCAGCCTGATCGGTGCGGCAGGATCGAGAGTGGAGCATCGCGCGGTCGAAGCCGATGGCCCCCAAACGGCCCGCCATCCGGCGGGCCAGCGTGAGAGGTCGGTTACGGGGCGGGCAAAATCACCGGCCCCACGAAGTTACGGGGCGGGCGGGATCACCGCATAGGCGAGCCGATCGCCCGCATGGGGTCCGGTCTCGCTTTGCCAGCCATGCGCGATGCCACTTGGGTTAAAATGCCCGCCAGCGGAGCCATGTCCCGAGGCAGGATCACAGTTTCCGGTTTCGTGCACATGGATCGCGAGCCAGGATGAAGGCGGCATGTTCTGCAAAACGACGGATAGCAAATGCCGCTTTTCAACGGAGTCACCGCGAGGGTCCCGTTCTTGGCGCCATCCCTGCTTTGGAATTCCGAACTGAGCTGTTATGCGCTGGCGCGAACAGGCAAAGCGGTGATGCAGGCGATCAAAGCAAATCGATGAAACATATGGGGGGCCTCTGGGGGGGGTCCTCGAGAGCTATTGCGGGATGCGGCGCCGCGGATCGACCTTGGGCCGCATCGAGAGCGGGCCAAGGCACGCGCCTTGCAACAGCAAACCGGTTCGGTCCCGAATTGTTTCCGCCGCAATACCGGAAAGCTTGGGTTTCCCAGAGGAGAACAGGGCGCTATGGGCCGCTTGCCGCGGCTTTCCATCCTGCTGATGATGCCAGCAGCCGAGTGCGGCAGCATTCAAAGCCCTGTCTTACAAGGGCCGAAGAGGACGAATATCGGGAGTTAGCCGGCGCCACGCGTCAGTAAGGCAAAGCCTCTCCTGCCGTGGTGACACTTGGCCTCGGCAATAATCGGCCTCTTTTCATCGGCCCTGCTGCGCCGTTTCAATCTTAGGTTGTTGCTTGGTGCCGGTTTTTATAGGTTTTGCACCGAAGACGCAGAAAGTAGAGCGGCATGAGACTACGATATTGGACAGCTTTAGGCGGGACCGCTCTTCTTGGGCTGACGGCGGCCTTGCAGCTGAGCCGTGTTGATGTGCCAACCGAACCCAAGCCGTTGGCGTCGTCCTTCAACGAGGTCAGCTCCCAGAAGGCCGCGCCGGAATTCAGCGCCGACACTGTTGCGCAAGACCCACCGCTCATCCAATGGAGCCGTGCCATTGAAGCCGGAGAAAGCCTTGATCGGCTGTTGACAGATGCCGCGATGCCGGTGGCAGAGCGGGCAGAGGTCTCGCGTTTGATTGGCACGCAATATGATCTGCGCAAACTTAAGCCAGGCCATATCGTGACCGTTTCTAAGACCTCGGAAGGGGTCTTCAAAGACGCCGTGCTGGAAGTGGAAAACGGTCTGCACATTCACGTTCTGCTTGGGGACACCGCCAGCGTTCGGTCCTACACCCCCGAGGGCGAAACCTATGTCCAAGCGGCCGAAGCGCATATCGGATCCTCAATCTATGCCGCATTGGAAAAAGTAAGGGCCCCCTCCCGCTTCGCAACGGATTTGGAGCTTATCTTCGCCGAGACCCTCGATCTGCGGCGATCCATCAGCGGCGGCGAGATACTTCGCATCGTTTGGCGAGAAACCCGTATCGATGATCGCGTCGTGGGCGATCCGGTGATCGATTTCGCGCAGTTTGAGGTGGCAGGCGATATCTATGAAGTGATCTGGCCCGATGAAAATTCGGCGCGCAATGTCATCTTCAAGAATGGCCAGATCATGCATGTTTTCCGTCAGCCCGTCGCTGGGGGACGGTTGAGTTCAGCTTTCGGTCTGCGTATCCATCCCATTCATGGCGGCACACGCATGCATAAGGGGGTGGATTTTGCGGCAAATGAAGGGGATCCGGTGGTCGCGATCTACGACGGCCGCGTCACCTTTGCTGGTCCGAAGAGCGGATATGGCTACCTGATCGAATTGGCGCATGAAGATGGCGTTTTGACCCGCTACGGCCATTTGAGCGGTGCCGTTGCGGGTCTGAAGGTCGGTCAGCAGGTGTCTCGCGGGGCGCATATCGGGCATATCGGCTCGACGGGAACCTCGACGGCGCCGCATCTGCATTACGAAATCCTCGTGGATGGACAGCATGTCTCGCCGCTGAATTACGAATGGCCAAGGACGTCCATTTCGCCCGAAAAACGCCGCGCGCTGCTGAGTGAAAACTTAAACGCCGCGCGCGAGGAATTGACGCAGGCCTTGGAGACCGCATCTGGCAAAGGATGATCCGGCCCCTCGTGCCTTCTGCAAGGCGCGCGCTGCGCCAAACACGCGGGAGGATTCTGTGTCAATGCAGGGTCCGACTTTTCCATCAGCGTCAAAACGAATGCATGGATATGACCTTCGTTGACGATGGCTTTATTTCATATTGCAGCCTGCTCGGCGCCGCCGCTCTTTGCAATGTGAATCCTATGGCCGCGCCCGCACAGGAGCTATCCCCATGAGACATGTGATCTTAAAAAACGACATCGGAGCTGCGAAAGCACCGCATCCTTTACACCGCATCCTTTCGAGGGATGCTTTAGAGGGATGATACGCCGGTCTTATCTGTAATGCAGCTTTATCCGAATTCGGCGAGCAGGTTGCAGCCTGCGTAAATCATCGTCTTATGTTTATACTTGCCAGATTTAAATAATTCCGCTGTACTCTTAGCTTGAAGGGGATCTCCCTTCGCACTTTGCAATCCAGACAATCAATACAGCCAAGGAGAAGGATCATGATCAAGTCAGATCGATGTGTTTCGTCGGCCGTGTCGATGGCCAAGGCTGCCTATTCGGCTGGCGCGCTGAAAGGGTATTCAGCCCTTGACGTGTCCGGAACTGAAGGGGTTGCTGCGACGGCAGCCGCGTCTTGGGGCCCGCTCATGCGGCGATAAATGAGTTACGGCTATTGGTTAAGTTTCGCCGATAGCCGTAGCGTAATTTTTGGATGCCGAGGATCACATGGCTGATAGAGGTCACGCCGTTTTTCCCTTCGGGCCAATCGAAATGGTTGTCCTGCAGGGCACCTCATTTTGTAATCTCAATTGTTCTTATTGCTACTTGTCCGAGGCAAGTCGCCGCAATAAGGCAACGATGCCGTTGTCGAGGATCCTCGCGCTCTTTGAGCGGATTTTTTCGAGCCGGTTTTTAGGCAAGGGTCTGCGCGTGACCTGGCATGCGGGCGAGCCCCTGGTTCTGCCCACCGACTATTATCGTGCCGCGATGGACGGGATTCTTGCGATCCGCGATCGGTTGCTCGGCCCAGACTTCGATGTGCAATTCGATCTTCAGACGAATGGCACCCTTGTCGACCAAGACTGGTGCGATCTGTTTATCGAATATGCCGCGGTATTCACTCTAGGTGTCAGTTGCGATGGGCCTTCGCTGTTGCATGATCGACACCGCCGCAACTGGAGCGGCAAGCCCAGCCACGCGGCGACCGTTGGCGGCATGGATCTTTTGGTCGCCAATGGCATCCCCTTTGACGTGACCGCCGTGGTCTCGGCCGATGGATTGGATTATCCAGAGGAATTCCTGACCTTCTTTCAGCCCTATGCGCCGCATATGCGGGAATTCCATTTCAATTTGCACGATGAATTCTTTATCGAGGATGAACATTCGGAAGAATTGACCATCTATCTGGGCAAGTATCGGAATTTCCTACGCGCAGTGCTCGAATTGTCATCAACCAAAGATGCTCCGCTGCCAATTCGAAATTTTTCGATGTTTTACAATCGGCTGTTTTCGGACGAGGCGCATCGGCAAACCTATGATCCCCGCAGCATGTCGCACCCGCTCAAGACGCTAAGCCTTGAGACCAATGGAGATCTGACGACATTCTATGCTGGCCTCACCCTGGATGAGAGCCGCGAATTGCACAACCTTTATGGCGATGGCAAGGGCTTCGTCATAGGCAATTTGCTGGAACAATCGCTTGAGGACATCGTGCGCGCGCCCAAGCTCGAGCGCATCATGGCGGATTTTGAAATCAGCCATGCTCTTTGTGAACAAAGCTGTCCCTATTTTAGCCTTTGTTCAGGGGGGTACAATCTTATTAAGTATCGCCGCTTCGGTTCATTCGCTGCGACGGAAACGCCGGAATGCCGCATCCATGTCCAAGCCACCGCCGATGTTTTGCTGGAGCATTTGCTCGAATATGCGCGCGGTTCCGACAGTGCCGCTGAAAACGCCGCAGCTTCTGCGACAGGTTCCGGTGCTGGATCAGGCTGAAAGGCGCAAAAGGCGCTGACGCAGCCATCTTGTCCGGTGTCCGTGGCAGGACAAACTGGAAAACCTTCTCGCAGGCGCGCCGTGGGAAACGTTCAGGCGGGTGTTTCGGACGGCACGGGGCCGCCCATCGAAACGATCGCGCTTTGCTGCAAATCCTCAAGCCCAAACGGTCTGCATTGCCAGCAGAATTCAATCTGAATTCCGTTCGGATCGAGGACATAGATGGCCTGAGCATAACCGTGATCGACCAATGCGGAAACCTCGAGTCCAGCCTGTTCGAGCTGTCGCTGCCGTGCGAAAAGTCCCTCCTGCGAGACCTCCTTAAAGGCATAATGATACATGCCCCGCGGAACGCCCAGTTGACCATTAATGCCAGTGTCGAAATCATCGGGAATGGATGGCACATTCATGCCCTGCATGAAGACGATGAAACATCCTTCTCCGATGTCGAAATAGACCAGATGAACGGTGCCGCCGTCAGTGACAGTGGCACGGTTCTCGGCCACCACGGCGAAGCCAAGCACCTCGCGATAGAACCAGATCGTTTTTTCCATGTCATGGGTCGCTAGACCCACATGCGAATATCCAGACATTATTTTGGGCTCTCGTGCTGTGGGGGGGGCGGCGTGAATTTATGTCTCAAATGCTCAGCCAGTCGCAAAGTGAGTGCCAATAGAGTGAAGGTTGGGTTCGCCCAACTCACGGTGGGAAACACGCCGCCGCCCATGATATACAGGTTCTCCAGCCCATGGATGCGGGCATCTGAATCAACGACGCCAAGGTCCGGATCACAGGCCATACGCGTGGTCCCTAGATGATGATTCGAATGCAATATGGATGATCTGTCCTGCGGCGGGCGGTCCAAGGAACGGCGATGCCCGTAACCATTGGCTTCAAGAAGACGGCCCAGTGCTGCCCCGCTTTCTGCGAAACTTCGCCAATCTAGCTCCGTTAAGTTCCAGTCTAGCGCGATGCGCCGTAGGCCTAGTGCATCCCTATGATCTGTCAGCAGGATCCGGCTCGCGGGATTAGGAGATTGTTCGGCAAAGAGGCCCAATCGAGGCGGATCGCCTTCGGACATCGCCGGTGTATGATAGAAATGTGCACGCGCGTTGAGCAGATGCCGCTGCGCCTGCTCTTGCGGTGAAAGGCCAAGGTTGAACAATATCTCATCGCCATAGCCGCTTTGCAGCCGGTGCAGGAACCCCGTCAGGTCCTTTGTGCGATCGACGGCAAAGGCGGCGACTTCTTGATGCGGATGCTCCATGAAGCAACGTCCGACGAGGCCATTAAGATTGCCGATGCCCGCTGTGATTTGACGGTCGGAATTCAACAACAGCCGCGCGGTTTCTATGCCGCCGCAGGCAAGCACGATCTGCTTTGCACGGATTACACCCTCTCGGCCATTCAAGGTGCGAACCACCACATGATCCGCCGCGCTTCCACTCCGGTCCAGTAGAATGTCGACGATAGTGGCATGCAGCAGGACAGAGAGGGTCTCATGCCTCCCCCATCTGGCATCTTCCACACCATGACGCATCTTCACGGCGCCAAAGCGCCATAAGCCTGCATGTTCCCTGACCGATGCGGGCAGCCCAATGGCCGCTGCATCTGCCACTTCGCTTGCGTCGAAAATTGGGCAGCTTAGGGTGAGCTGCTGTGCGACATCGCTGGCAAAGCGGGCAATTTCCTCAGCTGGGAAGGGCCATCCGCTCATCGGCACCCAAGGGCGCGGCTCAAAATCATGGGGGTCAAACGGTGCGCAATAGCCGGCCCAGAGCGTGCTGGACCCGCCGAGTTGTCGCGTCCGTGTGGCAAGGAGCGGATAGGGCAGGCCAATCACCGCGCCGACATTGAGGTCTTCTGTCGCAGCCTCGGCTGCCAAGCCGCCAGATTCTACGACCAAGATCTCGGCAACATCGGCGAGTGTGTCAGCCAAAAGCGCGCCGACGGGCCCTGAACCGACGATGACCAGATCCACCGATCGATCAAGGCCGATACCGTCGTTACGGGCATCGAGGATCAAGGGCGCTGCAACGTGAAGCAAGATGTAAGGGCCATAACCTGCTCACCCTGTGCTAGACGCGGCCGTTCATGCCACACTTTCGCGCCCCTGCCGACCACAACTCGGCCGATATATGTAAGAATGATCACCTTAGGGGCCTCTGTTTCAGCAGGGCGCTCGCAGCCATATACCCGTAATTCCAAGCCGCTCGAAGCCGGGCGCGGGCTGGGCCCATTAACCTCCAGATAAAGGATTAGCGTGACGTGGCAGCTGTCACTGCGGTCCTGATGGAGCCCCAAGTGGTCGCCCTCGGCGTAGAATGTATAACAGCTCGCATTCTCGCTCACAGTGACGCAGCCTTCAAAAATACTGTCAAGGACCGCAGTGGTGGCAGTGTGAGACAGGAAGGCCTTTCCCACAGGGCCGAGATTTCCCATCTTGGCACGGTAGCTGACAGAGCCGTCATCTTCCGCCGTGACCGAATGCGCGAAGGCCGCGCGGGCCTCGGCCTGCAGCGCTGAAATTAGCTTGGGATCCAGCGCCTGATCGCAACTGGCAAATCCATCGGCGGCCACCTCACGCCGAAGCCGCTGCAAAAGGTCGTCGTCAATCACTTTCCAAGTTTCGGGATCGATCAAATCGGTATCCATCAGCGCCTCACTCTCTCGATGAAAGAAACTTGCGCGGCTTTCGCCTCTGGAGCGCAGAGAATTCACCCCAAGGACGGAACATATGGGCTTTGAAGCTTGCGACAGCAGGGCGAGCGTTGATCGCCCATCATCCGTTAAGCGCTAGACTATCTTATGCGCAGCGCTGCGGAGTAGATATCGCCAGATTAGCAGCCAATTCTTTGATGATTTATAATTGTGCTGAGCCTTGGCCTTTCTGTCAATTAAAATCGCGCTCCATGCCATTTGCGCGGCACCGACCATAATTGTCTGATAATGCAATTTTATCGGATATAAGTCTCCAGCTGGCAACGCGGCGCTTTTGGCCCGCTGAAGCATCACGACTGGCCCTGATCGGCTCCGTCGCTAAGATCCCTAAGCCGTCATTGATCGCATAGCTTCGACATGCTCGATAACTTCTGAACGGCTCTTCAGAAGCACCTTGTTCCCTTGGTACATATCAAACAGCTTCCTATGCGATGCGTAGCAGGTGGAAGAGGTCTCGCGTTCGCGGTACGCGCGCACCCAGTTGAGCAGATCTCTGAAACCTTCTTCACTACCGCCGCCTTGGATACCTCGCGCCGTGATATTCGCGACGCAGTCCTCTTTGGGCAAATCGATCCAGATCAGAGTGGTTGCCTTGCCAACGACAGCTTTGGCGAGCCAGCCAAAAACGCCCTCGATGATCCAGCGGTCCGCCTTTCCGGCTTCAACGACTTCATCAAGAACAAGTTGGTTGTCTCGCGCGACACCGTACTGCCCTTGTGCCCATCGCAGGTCATCGAGATGGATTGCGGGGCGACGCAGAATTTCACTCATCTCCCGCGCCAACCATGTCTTGCCTGTGCCGCTGTTGCCGAGAATGAATATCCGCTGAAATTTATCCATTTGAATTTATTCCTGTCAAAGCGCCTGGGGCTGGCAAGAGCGTATGAGGCGCCCGTGACCTTATAGACCGCAAAATGCTCGCTCATGCCCCAGCATAACGACGCAAACGCTCGTCCAAAGTGCCGCAGTGCAATTCAAACATGTGATTGTCGTGGTCATAGAAATAGATCGAACGCCCCTCACCTTCGACGCGTGAACGGCCCTCCCTGACATGCAATCCAAGCGAGTGGATGCGTTGCAGCCAGAGGTGGTCCGGGAATTTGGACCAGTTTGCCGCTCAGCTAAGCTCTAGCATGG
>DALYSR010000132.1:0-10920 GCA_031991825.1 Paracoccaceae bacterium | reverse complement strand
GGATCCGGCGCAGAACCAGATCCATGGGCTTCAGATTGTCGGACAGATTGATGGCGCAGAAATCATGTCCCAAAGGCGCACCGGCCGCGGCTGCCGCAGCCAACATGGCGGTGATACCGGGCAAGATGCGGATATCCAACTCAAGCCAGCACGGATCGCCCGCCTCCAAGGCCTCGAACAGGGCCGATGCCATGGCGAAGACGCCCGGATCGCCTGACGAGACGATCACCACATGACGCCCTGCGGCGGCAAGCTGTAACGCCTGTTCGGCCCGCTCGATTTCCACCCGATTGTCGGAGCCGTGCAGGGTCAGGCCCTCGCGCGGGGCAATGCGTGCAACATAGGGGAAATACCCGATAATATCGGTGGCGGCTTCCAGTGCCGCGGTGACTTCCGGCGTGATCATCGCCGCATCACCAGGCCCCAAACCTGCCACGACCAAGGACCCCGCCGTCATGGCCTGCGCCCCTTGCCATGGACGAGGACAATCGAAAAATACGGGACTTTGCCGGTGACATCGTCCAGCTTTCGGATCTTCTGATTGGGCATCGTGCCATATTCCACCAGCCAGGCATCCGCGCTGCGGCCGCGCGCCTGCAACGCCGCGCGCAGCTTGTCCAGATGGCGTCCGATCTTCATGACCACCAGCGCATCGGTCGCCGCGATCTTCGCTTCCAGCTGGTCTTGCGGCAAGGTCGCGGGCAGCACGGTCAGCACGTCGTCGCCCCAGGTCATCGGTAACCCTGCGGCAGACCAGCAGCCCACCATCCCCGGAATGCCGGGCACGATTTCGACGATCTCGGCGGGGAGCCGGATTTGCAGATGCATGAAAGAGCCGTAGAAGAACGGGTCGCCCTCGCAAAGCACGACGACATCGCCCTGATGGCAAAGCGCCTGCAGACGGTCGGCCCAGCTGGCATAGAAGGCGCCAAGCTGGGCGTTGTAGCGCGGATCGCTGAGCGGAATTTCAGTGGTCAGCGGATATTCCATCGGATGCTCACGGCAATCCGCAGGCAATAGGCCTTCGACCATTGATCTGGCTTGGCCCGGATTTCCCCCCTTGCGAAAGTAAGCAACCTGCGTGGCGCGGCGCAGCAAGCGGTCGGCCTTGACGCTCATGAGGTCAGGATCACCCGGTCCCAACCCGATGCAAATGATCTTGCCCATGCTCATTCCTTCCGCGATGCCAAAGCATTGAGCGCGGCCACGGTGATCGCAGAGCCGCCCAATCTGCCGCTGACCACGCACCACGGCACAGGATTGTCTGCCATCAGGGCCTCCTTGGATTCGGCCGCGCCGATGAAGCCGACAGGGCAGCCGATGATCGCCGCCGGACGCGGGAAATCCGGCTCGTCCAGACGATTGAGCAGATGGAACAGGGCGGTCGGCGCATTGCCGATCGCCACGACCGCGCCGGCCAGATGGGGGCGCCACAATTCGATTGCGGCGGCGCTGCGGGTGGTGTTCAGCGCAGCGGCCAGATCGGCGACGCGCGGATCGCGCAGGGTGCAGATGACCGCGTTATCGGCGGGCAGACGGGCGCGGGTGATGCCTTCGCTGACCATATGGGCGTCGCATAGGATCGGGGCGCCCGCTTCCAGCGCCGCGCGGGCATGGATGGCGAAGTGTGGAGCGAAATGGATATAGGGCGCCAGTTCGACCATGCCGGCCGCGTGGATCATGCGGACAGCGACCACCTCTTCCTCGGCGGAAAAGCGCGATAGCGCTGCTTCCGAGCGGATCGTGCGGAACGAGGCGTCGTAGATCGCCGCGCCTTGGGTTTCATAGATGTGACGCAACTTCGCCTCGTATGATCAGATCGGTGATATCTGCGGGATGCAGATCGCTTAGGTCGGGGGCATCACTGGCTTTGCCATGGCGGACAAAGTCAAAGCGGCCCTGCCTGCCGATCAGGGTCGGCAGGGCTTGGGGGGCGGCGCAGCCTTTGGCGCAGCCTGATATGTGCAAGTGTTTGCCCTTCAAATGGGGGGCCAAGCGGCGGGCCAACGCGCGGGTTTGCACGCTCGATTGGCCGCACTGGGGGGCACCGGGGCAGGCTTCGATCTGCAAGATCGGGTCTGACGCGTCCGAGATCCAGCCGTCGGGCGGCGCGATCGCGGGCAGAATACGGATGGCGCGCCACGGCGTGAGGCGCAGCTCATGGCCGCGCAAGGCTGTGAAGGCGGCGGCGGAAATCTCGCCGAAAGGGGCATAGAGCAAGCTGCCATCTTGCGGCAGCGGGGGCTGTGGCCGTGGAGGAATGGTCAATTGCAAGCCGGAATGATGCAGCTGGCCCCGCAGATCGCGCATGCGCCTTGCCCCGTCTTGCGCGCAAAACCAGCGCAGCAGTTCGGCCAGCCGCTCCATCAAAGCCGCAACCGAAGGCTGCAATTCGCCATAGCGCGCGCCATCGGGCCGCAGGATCAGGCCGTGATCGGACAATTCGATCCGCAGATCGGCAGGCGCATTGGCCAGACAGGCGGCAGCCCCCGTATCCAAAGCGAAGCCGAATTTCGACGGCAACTGGGGGGAAGCGCGCAATCTATCCAGCAGCGCGTCATGCAGCTCCAGCGTGACATCGCCCGCGGCACGCAGCGGCGATGTCACGATATTGCGGCGCGCTTCGAGATCAGGGTCATGATCGATCAGCCCCGCCGCCGCCAGATCCCCTTGCAGGGCCGACAGATCGGCCGTCTGGACGCCGCGCAATTGCAGATTGGCGCGGTTTGACAGCGCCAGCTGCGCGATGCCATAGCGATCCAAAGCCGCGATCAGCAGGCCGGTTTGTTCCGCCGAAATCGTCCCCGCGACGGGGCGCAGGCGTAAAATCCAACCATCCGCGGCCTGCATCGGGCGCAGGGCACCGGGGCACCAGCCTTTGATCTGCGCCGTCATAGATCCGCCCCGCTGTTGCGGCCACGACACCAAATGCCAGCTTGGGCAACCGCCTCGAACACGGCGTCCAAAGCCGCCAAGGCCCCTGCATTGGCCTCTGACATGAAAGCCCTGATCTGCGGGTCTGCCAAAGTGGCGGCATGGTATTGCGCAAAGAGCTGCGGCGAGACAGCCTGCGTCGTCTGCGCGAAAGCCATCAGATGTTCGGCAGTGGCGGCGATTTCCGCAGCCCCTCTCGCGCCGTGGCGCTGCATGCTGTTCAGCCATCCGGCTTGGCTGGCGCGGGCCAAGGTGATGCGGGCCAATTCCTCTGACAGGCCGCGCAGCTTGGCCTGTCCGCTGCGGGTCGCATCCATATGATAAAGCGAGGGCTCCAGCCCGCGGATGCTGGCAGAGGCGGAAGCGAAGCCGCCGATATGCACCGCATAATCTTCGGACAGCAAAAGATCGCTTTCCGGCAGGTCTTGGGTCAGCACGAAGCTGTCGATCTGGGCCAAAGCATGGCGCAGATCTTGCATCACCTCTTGCCCGTCATGGCCATAACCCGAAGCGGCGATCCAGTCGGCGGCAGTCTTGTCACGATCCGGTTGCGCAAAACCCGCAGCGATATGGCCCGCGCCATAGGCGGCGGGGGCGGGCATGAAGATCCGCGCGCGGTCCTGTGCCGCCATATAGGGGTTCATATCCGCCATCTCGTCGCGCGCCGCCAAGGCCCTGCAGCCCTGTTCGAACAGCGTGATCAGCGGCGGGAAGGTATCGCGGAATAGGCCGGATATCCGGAGGCTTACCGAAATGCGCGGCCGATCCAGCAAAGCGAGGGGCGTGACGTCAAAGCCGCGGATGCGGGCGGTCACCGCGTCCCACAGCGGCGCGATACCCGCCAGATGCAGCGCCATGGCATAATCTTCGCCCGCCGTGCGCATGGTGGCCGATCCCCAAAGATTGACCATCACGCCTTGGGGATAATCGCCGTGATCCTGAAGATGGCGGCGGACCAATTCCTCGGCCATTTTGACCCCTTGGGCCCATGCGGTCTTGGAGGGCACCGCCCGTGGATCGATCCCATAGAGATTGCGGCCCGTGGGCAAGACATCGTGGCGTCCCCGCCAAGGCGAGCCCGAGGGCCCGGCCGCGATGCGCTGGCCCTGCCGGATCGTTGCCAGCGCCATTTTCTCCGAGGATATGGCGAGGGGATCACCGGTGAAACCGCCCCTGTCATCGGGGGTGCCCCGCGCCCAAATATGCAAGCCCGCCGCGAATTGGCTTTCCCTCAGATCACAGACAAAGGCGTCGATTGCGCTGAAGGCTTCTGCCGCGGAAGAGGCGCGGTTGAGGCCAAGGCTGTCTTCCAGACCGCAGGACAGGGCTTCCTGACGGATCAGCGGCAGCAGACGGTTGCGGCGCTGCGGATCAAGGCCATCGGCGACGGAATATTCGTCCAGCAGCTGTTCCAGCGCGGCAAGGCTTGGGGGCAGCGCGCTTTGGGCCAGTGGCGGCGGAAGATGGCTCAAGGTGATCGCCCCCAGCCTGCGCCGCGCCTGCGCCGCCTCGCCGGGATCAGAGACGATGAAGGGATAGACCACCGGCCGCGCCCCCAACAGCGCTTGCGGCCAGCAGTTTGGCCCCAAAGCCGCCGCCTTGCCCGGCAGCCATTCCAAAGTGCCATGCGCGCCCATATGCACGATCGCCCCGACAGCGGCTTGGCGCGCCAGCCACAGATAGAAGGCGACATATCCATGCGCGGGCACATGGCTCAGGTCGTGATACTCCGTGTCGCGGGTGTTTGCATCCCCGCGTTCAGGCTGCAAGGCGATCAGCTGGCCCTGATGCCAGAAGCCACGGAAGCGGAAAGACCCGCCGACAAGATCGGGGCTGGTTGCAGCCGGTCCATGGGCGGCAAGCAGCGCGTCTTGCAAGGCCTGCGGCAGGCCGCGCAGCGCGTCCAGATAATGCGCCAAGGGCCAGTCCAGCGTCACCTGCGACAGTGTGGTTTCGATCTGCTCCGCCGCAAGCGGGCAGCCCAGATCGGCCAATACCGATGCGGCAGATGCCAAGGCATCCAGCCCGACCGCATGGGCCAAACGCCATTCCTTGCCGGGATAGGTCGATAATAGGATCGCGATGCCGGTCTGGTCGCGCAACCCGATCCAGCGGCAGATCCGCAGGCAGGCTTGCGCGATCAAATCGGGATCGGGCGCGTGCCGCTGCAATGATATCTGCAGGTCCGGATCGCGCGCCAATTTGGCTTTGAAGGAAATGACACCGGCAGGGATCCGGCCGTCTATTTCCGGCAAGGCGACATGCATCGCCAAATCTGCGGCAGACAATCCCCGCTCGGCCGCGACCCAAGCCTCGCGCGAGGCGGTCGAGTGGATGACTTGAAACACCGGCACATGGGCCGCATCCAAGGGCGAGGGCCCCTCTTCGCTGCGGCCTGAAAAGGCGGTCGCATTGACGATGGCCACGGGGGACAGGCCAGACAATTGCGCGCGCAGCCATGCGCTGGTGGAGGGATCTTTCAGGCTGGGCAGGAACACCCCATAAGCCTCGAAACCCTGTGCTTCAAAGGCCGCGATCAAAGCCGCGATCGCGGCCGTGTCGGCGGCGCTTAGCCATGCCCGATAGAAGGGGATCAAGATCAGCGGCGCGGCACCTTGCGTCACTGTGGCCCGCGGGCCATGCGCGGGATGCCAATAGCCGTAAGCGGGCAGGCTTTTTTCCCCGCGCACCGGCGCCGCATATAATCCGGCCGTCAGCGCCAGCTGCGCCAAGGCGGCTTGGGCGGCAAATTCGCCCCCCTGATCGCAAAGATATTGCAAGCGCTGCAGGGTCGCCGCAGGGATGGTCGAGGCCTGCGCCAAGACCGGATCGACCAGCCCCTCGGCGCTGAGAACCGCCAAGGCGATGCCGTTTTTCCGCGCGATCCACGCAACCTGTTCCAGCCCGTATGACCAATAGGATTTCCCGCCGATCAGACGGATCAGGATCCCTTTGGCCTGCGCCAGCACCGTTTCCAGATAGGTATCGACCGATAGTGGGTGGCGCAGATCGGACAGATTGGCCAGCCGGAGCGCGGGCAAATTGTCCGCGCCCGCCTGTCTGGCCCGATGCCATCCGGCCGCGAAAGCGCCAAGGTCGCTGTCGGAAAACGACAACACGACCAAGGCGGCAGGGCTTTGGCCCAGGTCCTGCGCGACGGCAGCCTCGTCCAGCCCATGGCTTTCGCGGTAAAGGACATGCATCAGACCAGCGCCGCCTCGATGGCCGCGCGATCGATGCGGTCATGTTCGGCAATCACGATCAGGCGACTGTGGCGCGGCTGGCTGCCCCAAGGACGATCATATTGGTGCCGCACGCGGCTGCCGACCGCTTGGATCAAAAGCCGCAGCGCCTTGCCCGCGATTGCCACATGGCCTTTGACGCGCAGGATGTCTTGCGCTTGCGCCAAAGCGGCGATCTTTGCGGCCAAAGCCTCTGGATCGGTCTGTTCGGGCAGGTCGACGACGATGGTATCGAAGTCATCGTGATCATGCGCCGCCTCGTGATCATGATGCGAGGGACGGGCATCGATGCTGTCTTCGGCGGCCGCCCCAAGGCCCAGCACGATCCGCGGATCGATGACGCCTTCGGCAAGCGCCACCATCGGCAGCGGACGCGGGGTTTCGGCGGCAATGATCTGCTTGGCGGCCTCGACACCCGCCTCGCCCGCAAGATCGGCCTTCGACAGCAAGATAAGATCCGCGCAGGCGATCTGATCTTCAAAGACTTCCGACAGCGGCGTTTCGTGATCGGCATCCTGATCCGCGCCCAATTGCGCCGGATTGGGCGCGAAACGCCCCGCCGCGACCGCCTCGGCATCCGCCACGGTGATGACGCCGTCAATGGTGATGCGCGAGCGCAAATCCGGCCAGTCAAAGGCCTTCAGCAGGGGCTTGGGCAAGGCAAGGCCCGAGGTTTCGATCACGATATGGTCGGGCTTGGGGTCCAGCGCCAACAGGGCCTCAATCGCGGGGATGAATTCATCCGCCACCGTGCAGCAGATGCAGCCATTGGTCAGCTCGACAATATTGGCTTCGGGGCAGTTTTCATCGGCGCAGCCGCGGATCAGATCGCCGTCCACCCCGACATCGCCGAATTCATTGACCAAAACCGCCAGACGGCGGCCTTGGGGATGTTGCAGCAAATGGCGGATCAGGGTCGTTTTGCCCGCACCAAGAAAGCCAGTGACCACGGTGACGGGAGTTTTAGCAAGCGACATGTCAGACCTCGAACGGGGGGATGCGGGCAATGGTATTCTTGCGGATGACCTCGGGGCGGCTGCGCCATGGCACGATCCCATCCTCCGAGGCCTGATAGGCCTGGGTCATGGTGATCAGCGCATCGAGATCTAATTCTGGGTCGAGCGCGCCTTGGACATAGGTCCAGCGCTGCGCGCCGCGCAGGGCGATCACGCAGCCCTTGGCGCAAGCGGAAAAACATTCCTGTGTGTCATGGGCGATGCCCCGCGCGCGAAGCGCGGCGGACAGCTTGGCCCCATCGCGGATGCCGTCACTGACCTCGGCGGGATCGCGTCCCGGTATGCGGCAGGTGGTGCAGACCACCAGCGCCTGTTGCTTGGCCATAATGCCCTCCCGGCTATGCCAATTCTGGCTTGGGGGGAGGAGAGAGACAGCCGCACAACGATCAGACATGCGCACAGGGCGCAGGGCACAATAGTCGTGACTGACCATCGCGATTCACCCCGACCGCACCGTGTCGCCGCGTGCTTTTGCACGCCGCACGCTGGCAGGTCTCCCGGCTTGCGGATGTCAGAGCCATGGGCTCTGGCGGGGCACCGGCCTTCCCAGCCTTACGGCCAGTGGCATCTTCGGCGCACCTCTCCGGTCACGGTCGCGGGGGCGGCTGCGTTTCACCAAGGGCTTGATTTTTAGCCCCGAGCTATCGCATTCCCTCTTAGCCTGCCCGCATCCGGACAGGAACCAACGATGGGAACAGGCAAGCCATGTTCCCCCGTCCTTGTCAAGAGAGTGCATCTTCGCCATGTCGCAAATCCCTGAACTCACAGCCGAACCTGCCGTCATGACCTCCAGCAGCGAAGCAAAGGCCCATGCCGCCAAAAAGGCGAAGATCAAAGCCGCGCGCGACCGCATGATGGCCGAAAAGACCGGCGAAAAGGGGCTGATCCTGGTGCTGACCGGACCGGGCAAAGGCAAATCATCCTCCGCCTTCGGCATGGTGATGCGGGCCATTTCGCATCAGATGAAGGTGGGTGTGGTCCAATTCATCAAAGGCGCGATGTCGACTGGCGAGCGCGATTTTCTGACCAGCCATTTCCCGCAATATTGTGAATTCCACACCATGGGCGAGGGTTTCACTTGGGAAACCCAAGATCTTGAGCGTGACAAGGCTGCAGCCTCTCGGGCCTGGGAAAAGGCCAAGGACCTGATCCGCGACGAAGCCAACCAGATGGTTTTGCTCGATGAAATCAATATCGCCTTGCGCTATGACTATCTTGATCTGCAAGAGGTGCTGGATTTCTTGCGCGACGAGAAGCCGCCCATGACCCATGTGATCCTGACCGGACGCAACGCCAAGCCCGAGCTGATCGAGCTGGCGGATCTGGTCACCGAAATGGCGGCCGTCAAGCATCCCTTCCGCCAAGGGATCAAGGCGCAGGCGGGGTTGGAATTCTGATGAAGGCCTTGATGATACAAGGCACCGGATCGAATGTCGGCAAATCGCTGTTGGTCGCGGGCCTGTGCCGCGCGGCCAAGCGGCGCGGGCTGGATGTGCGGCCGTTCAAGCCGCAGAATATGTCGAACAATGCGGCGGTCACCGCCGATGGCGGTGAAATCGGTCGGGCGCAGGCGCTGCAGGCTTTGGCCTGCGGTGTGGCCCCGCATACAGATATGAATCCGGTGCTGCTCAAGCCGGAATCCGACAGCGGATCGCAGGTGATCGTGCAGGGCAAACGGCTGACCACCACTCAGGCGCGCGGCTATTGGACCTTGAAGCCGCAGCTGATGGCTTCGGTGCTCGAAAGCTTCAACAGGTTGAAATCGCAATGTGATCTGGTGGTGGTCGAAGGGGCGGGCAGCCCTGCCGAGGTCAATCTGCGGCAAGGCGACATCGCCAATATGGGCTTTGCCCGCGCGGCCGATGTGCCGGTGGTTTTGGCGGGCGATATTGACCGCGGCGGCGTGATCGCCCAACTGATAGGGACGCAAGCGGTGCTGGATGCCCAAGATGCCGATCTGATCGCAGGCTTCCTGATCAACCGCTTTCGCGGCGATCCCAGCCTGTTTGACGACGGATATGCCCTGATCGCGGCACGCACGGGTTGGAAAGGGTTTGGCGTTCTGCCATGGTTTGCCCAAGCGGGCTTGCTTCCCGCCGAGGATGCGCAGGATTTGGCCCGTGCCGGAACCGGACCGGTGAAAATCGCCTGCCTGTCGTTTTCGCGGATCGCGAATTTCGACGATCTCGACCCGCTCAAGCTGGACCCGTCAATTTCCCTCGATCTTGTCAGCGCCGGACAGCCCATTCCGGCCGATGCCCGCTTGGTGATCCTGCCGGGCAGCAAATCGACCCGCAGTGATCTGGCCTTCCTGCGCGCGCAGGGCTGGGACATCGATCTGGCCGCCCATCATCGGCGGGGGGGCCGCATTTTGGGCATCTGCGGCGGCTATCAGATGCTGGGGCGCAAGCTGTTGGACCCCGAGGGTTTGGAAGGCCCCGCGGGCGCGGTCGATGGCCTTGGCTATCTTGACGTGGTGACCACCATGCAACCCAACAAGCATCTTGGCCAGGTGCAGGCCCAGCATTGTGCCACGGGTTTAGATCTATCGGGCTATGAGATCCATCTGGGCGAAACCGACGGCCCTGGCCGCGAAAGGCCTTTCCTGCGGATCGGCACAAGGGGCGAAGGCGCGGTGTCGCCAGACGGGCTGGTCAGCGGCACCTATTTGCATGGGCTGTTCAGCGCGGATCGGTTCCGCGAAGCATGGCTCACGGCGCTTGGCGTGCCGCCTGCCGGACTGAATTACGGGGCGAAGATCGACGCCGTTCTGGATCAGCTGGCCGCCCATATGGAAGCCCATCTTGATGTCGACGGGCTTTTGCGACTGGCAAGGTGAGGGCGGAAAGACCCGCCCGCCTCAGCCCGAAGGCTTTTGCGCGGTGACGATGAACCTATTCCAGCGCCGCAAGCCGATCTTGCGGGCAAGCGGCGCCTTGTGACCCATCGCACGGGTGACGCGGCCATGGGAATGAATGCGGATATTGCAAAAGCCTGCCTCTTCAAGGTCTTGTGTCAGCCGATCCGCGGTCAGACCCGTCCCATAGGGCAGCTGCGCCATGATCTCTTCATGGCGACGCATCATCTGCGCATCCACCGGATCGGCGGGCAGATTGCGGCCCAGCCAGCGGATCAAGGGGGCGAATGCCACGGTCCAAGGGCTTTCGCGCGCCCAATCGCCGTCAAAAAGCACAAGCCGCCCGCGCGGGCGCAGAACCCGCAGCCAATCGGCATAAGCGGCGGCGGGGTCGGTCAAGGTCCATGTCAGATGCCGTGCGATCACCGCATCATAGCGCGCCGCAGGCTCCATCGTGTTCTGCGCATCGGCCAGAATGAACCGCGCCTGCGGATGGCCCCGATGCTTGGCCTTGGCGCGCGACAGCATCTCGGGGGTGAAATCCAAGCCTGTCAGGCGATGGCCCAAGGACAGGATGGCCTTCGACACTTCCCCCGTGCCGCAGGCCAGTTCCAAGACCTCCGCCGCAGAGGGCGGCAGATGGCGCGATATCTCATGTGCCCAAGCGCGGAATTCGACCCCCTGCGCGATGCCATGGGCGAAGGAGCGGTCGAAGCTTGCGGCCCGATCCGCCCAATAGGCCCGAATATCTTCCGACAGATGGTGGTTGGCCCCGCTCATTGATCGGCTCTGGCGATGATCGATCTGAACCGCTCCGCAGCCATCGGCGGCAAATCGGCGGGCAGGGCCGCGATATCGGGGCTGCCATCGC
>DALYSR010000131.1:0-10942 GCA_031991825.1 Paracoccaceae bacterium | reverse complement strand
TGGGCGCCATTGCGGGCACCGTGACCTTCATTCCCTATATCGGGGCGATTGTCGGCGGCGTCTTGGCGATCGGTCTGGCGCTGTTCCAGTTCTGGGGCGACTGGCTGCACATCGGCATCGTGGTGGCGATCTTCGTGTTCGGCCAGTTCATGGAAGGCAATATCCTGACGCCAAAGCTGGTGGGCAATTCGGTCGGCCTGCATCCGGTCTGGTTGCTGTTCGCGCTGTCGGCCTTCGGCGCCTTGTTCGGCTTTGTCGGCATGTTGGTCGCGGTGCCAGTGGCGGCGGCTATCGGGGTGATCGCGCGGTTTGCGATGGCGCAATATACCCATAGCATGCTGTTCCGCGGCGCACCGCCCGAGGACCCCCGGTGAGTGTGATGCCCCAGCAGCTGGCCTTTGATCTTCCCGGTCGAGCGGCCTTTCGGCGCGAAGATTTCTTCGTGACCCGTGCCAATGCGCAGGCCTTGGCACAGCTGGACGCATGGCGGGCATGGCCGCAAGGCAAGTTGTTGCTGACGGGGCCGTCGGGCGCGGGCAAGACCCATCTGGCGCGGATGTGGGTCGAAGAAACCTGCGGCCATCTGATTTCGGCGCGCGATCTGGCGGGGGCCGATCTGGTGCTTCTGGCCAAAGACGGCCATGTCGCCGTCGAAGATGCCGAAGACATCGCGGGCGATCCCGACCGCGAAGAGGCCTTGTTCCACCTGCACAACCTGCTGGCCCATCGCGGGCGCTTGCTGCTGACCGCCAGCAGTCCGGTGCGCGATTGGGGCCTGCAGCTGCCCGATCTGATCAGCCGGATCGAAGCGGCATCGCTCGCACGGATCGAGGCGCCGGATGATCAATTGCTCTCGGCCGTGCTGGTCAAACTGTTCGCCGACCGCCAGACCATCGTATCACCCGCGCTGATCCCGTGGCTGGTCGCGCGGATGGAACGTTCCATCGACGCCGCGCGCGCCTTGGTCGCCGCCATGGATGCCCGCGCCTTGGCCGAAGGCCGCGCGATTACCCGCGCCACCGCCAAGGGCATTATCGATTCAGCCATGCTGGACACCACGTGGGTGCACTGACACTATCCGTCATGAAAGCGTAACAATTCTGCCGCATAAGGCGCGTCATGACCCAGTCCGATTTTCTTGCAGCCCCCTTCCCCAC
The DNA here is from genome assembly GCA_031991825.1 of Paracoccaceae bacterium. Classification (GTDB taxonomy): domain Bacteria; phylum Pseudomonadota; class Alphaproteobacteria; order Rhodobacterales; family Rhodobacteraceae; genus Pseudotabrizicola. Next base: position 9,785 of record DALYSR010000131.1, on the reverse strand, counting down.
GCCTACCGCTTTGCCCGATCTTGATCCGGCAGGCCCGTCGCGCTTTTTCAACCGTGAGTTAAGCTGGCTGGCCTTCAACTGGCGCGTGCTGGACGAGGCGGGTAATCCGGCGGTGCCCTTGCTGGAACGGCTGCGCTTCCTGTCGATTTCCGCCACCAACCTGGACGAATTCTATACCGTACGCGTCGCGGGTCTGCGCGCCTTGGTGCGCAGCGGCAATGTGATCTTGTCCGAAGATGGCCAGACCCCTGCCGCGCAATTGGCGCTGATCAATGCCGATGCGCGCGATCTGATGCATCGCCAGCAGGTCGTGCTGAAGGAATTGAAAAAGGCGATGGAGGCGGAGGGGATTTCGATCCTGACCCGCTCCAAGCTGACCTCGGGCGATCACAAGCTGCTGGAAGAACATTTCCTGAAGATGGTCTTCCCCGTGCTGTCGCCCTTGGCGATCGATCCGGCGCACCCCTTCCCCTTCATTCCCAATACCGGCTTCTCGCTGGCGATAGAATTGGAACGCCTGTCCGACCGCCGCGTCTTGAAGGCCCTGCTGCCGATCCCGCAGCAGATCGACCGTTTCGTGGCCCTGCCGGTGCGCGATGGGCAGCACCGCTTCCTGCCCTTGGAAGAGCTGTTGCTGCTGCATCTGGACATGCTGTTCCCCGGCTATACCGCGCGCGATTACTGTGCCTTCCGCGTGCTGCGCGACAGCGATCTGGAGGTCGAGGATGAAGCCGAAGATCTGGTCCGTGAATTCGAAAGCGCCCTGAAACGCCGTCGCCGCGGTGAGGTGATCCGGCTGAAAATGACCGCAGGCGCGCCCAAATCCATGCGCGCGCTGATCATGGAAGAACTGGGCGTCACCGAACAGGAAGTCGTCGAAGTCAAAGGCCTGCTGGGTATTGCCGATCTGAAGCAATTGGTGCTGTCCTCGCGTCCCGACCTGTTGTGGCCGCCCTTCACGCCGCGCGTGCCGGAACGGCTGCAGGATCATGACGGCGATCTGTTCGCCGCGATCCGCCAGAAGGACATCCTGCTGCATCACCCCTATGAAACCTTCGACACGGTGATCCGTTTCTTGGAACAGGCGGCGCGCGATCCCAACGTCTTGGCGATCAAGCAGACGCTGTACCGCACCAGCTGGGACAGCCCGATTGTCAGCGCCTTGTGCGAAGCGGCGGAAGCGGGCAAATCGGTCACCGCCTTGGTCGAATTGAAAGCGCGCTTCGACGAGGCCGCCAATATCCGCCAATCACGCCGCTTGGAACGCGCGGGCGCGCATGTGGTTTACGGCTTCATGCAGTATAAGACCCATGCCAAAATCTCGACCGTGGTGCGCCGCGAGGGCGACAGCCTTGTGACTTATACCCATTACGGCACCGGCAATTACCACCCGATCACCGCGCGGATTTATACCGATCTGTCCTTCTTCACCTGCGATCCCGCCTTGGGCCGCGATGCGACCAAGGTGTTCAATTACCTTTCGGGCTATGTGCAGCCGCAGGGATTGGAAAACTTGGCGATCTCGCCGATCTCGCTGAAGCCGCGCCTGTTGGAACTGATCGCGCGCGAAGCCGACTTCGCCCAAAAGGGCAAGCCTGCCGAAATTTGGGCCAAGATGAATAGCCTGATCGATCAGGACGTGATCGACGCGCTTTACGCCGCCAGCCAAGCGGGGGTGAAGATCAATCTGATCATTCGCGGCATCTGCGGGCTGCGCCCCGGGGTAAAGGGTCTGTCGGACAATATCCGCGTCAAATCCATCGTCGGGCGCTATCTGGAACATAGCCGCATCGTGGCCTTCGGCTCGGGCCATGGCCTGCCCAGCCAGAAGGCGCGGGTCTTCATGTCCTCGGCCGACTGGATGGGACGCAACCTGACCCGCCGCGTCGAAACCTTGGTCGAAACCAAGAACCCGACCGTCAAGGCCCAGATCCTGAGCCAGATCATGGCTGCCAATCTGGCCGATACCGCGCAAAGCTGGGTCTTGGCACCGGATGGCCGCTATCACCGCGAATTGCCGGATGATCCGTCCAAAGCGTTCTCGTGCCATGACTTCTTCATGCGCAACCCATCGCTTTCGGGACGGGGCACGGCGGGGGCAAAAGACGTGCCAAAACTGGCCGCGCTGCGCGAAGAGATTACATCCAACGGCACAGATCCCTCATAAGCTGCCCCTTCATGACCTTTCGGCGGGGCGCATAATCGCGCCCCCCGCTGATCCCCCGCAGGAGCCATGATGCCCGCAAAGAAAGCCACCCACCCCGCCAAAGACGCCCCCGATCTTGGGGATACAGAAACACCGCAGGCCCTGAAAGCGGAACTCAAGGCGCAGAAGAAGGCCGAAAAGGCCGTGCTGAAAGCTGCCAAAAAGGCGGAGAAGGAAAAGAAGAAGCGCAACAAAGCGCCTTTCGATCCGCTGCCGCCGGAACGTTCCGCGGCTGATCCGGCAGCCATCGATACCCCTGCGCCGCGCGCGCCCAAGGACATCAGCACGCGGGGGAAAGATGAAAGCATGTCTTTCGGACGCTCGCTGATCGAAGATCCCACCGCACGCGCGTTAAGCCGTGTGGGGGTGGTCGATGTGGGGTCGAACTCGGTCCGGATGGTGGTGTTCGACGGGGCGGCGCGGTCTCCGGCGTATTTCTACAACGAAAAGATCCTATGCGGTCTGGGCAAGGGGCTAGCTGAAACCGGCATGCTGAACCCCCAAGGCAAGGAACGCGCTTTGGCCGCGTTGAAGCGCTTCGCCTTGCTGGCCGAAGGCATGGGGGCAGCCCCCTTGACGGTGGTGGCGACTGCTGCCACCCGTGAAGCGGGCGACGGGCCGGAGTTCCAAGCGCAGGTTCTGGCCGAAACCGGCCTGCAACTGCATGTGATCAATGGCGATGAAGAAGCACGTCTGTCGGCGCAGGGCGTGCTTTTGGGCTGGCCCGGCGCGGCCGGTCTGGTCTGCGATATCGGCGGCAACTCGATGGAGCTGGCGCGGATCGGCGGTGGCAAGGTCGGCAAGCGGATTTCGACCCAGCTTGGCCCCTTCCGGCTGCAACAGATCGAAGGCGGCGAAGAGCAGCGTCGCGCCGTCATCCGGCGCGTGCTGCGCCAAGCGCAATCCAAGCTGCATTCCGAAGGCGAACGCTTCTATCTGGTCGGCGGATCATGGCGGGTGATCGCGCGACTGGATATGGAACGGCGCAACTATCCGCTGACCGTTTTGCATGAATACCGCATGCCGATCCCGCAAATCCTGTCGACCTTGGATTGGCTGCAAGGGGCCGATCTGACATCGCTGCGGGTGCGCACCGGCACATCGGCAGACCGGATGGAACTGGTGCCCTTGGCCTGCGAGGTGCTGCGCAAAATCATCGATACCTTCAAACCATCGGAAATCGATGTCTCGTCTTACGGTATCCGCGAGGGGATGCTGTATGAAAGCATGCCGCCCGCCTTGCGCGACCGCGATCCCCTGCTGGAAGCCGCGCGGATAGCGGAAATCACCTCTGCCCGCATCCCCGGCACCGGCAAGAAGCTGTTCGAATTCCTGCAGCCCTTGTTCAGGGATGCATCGGACGAACGCATCCGCTTGGTAAAAGCCGCCTGCCTGTTGCATGACACCACATGGCGCGCCCACCCCGATTACCGTGCCGATTTGTGCTTCGACAACGCCACCCGCGCGAATCTTGGCGGCTTGGACCATCAGGGCCGCGTGTTCTTGGGGTTATCGCTGCTGCACCGCTATAAGAACAGCCGCTCGGGCAGCCGGTTGGACGCGCTGTTCCGCCTTCTTAGCGAAGAGGAAATCCAAGAAGCCGAAGTGCTGGGCAAAGCGATGCGCTTCGGGGCGATGTTCGCTGGCGGCGATCCGGTGCGCGCGGGCAAGCTGGACTGGTTGCCCAAGCAGCGCATCCTGCGGCTGAAGCTGACGCCTTTGGGCGAGGACCTGTTTGGCGAAGTGGCGATGGCGCGGTTCAACTCGCTGGCGCAATCGCTGCGTGCCAAGACGGAAATCATCCGGATGCAGGACGCATGACCCTGCCCGCCAATCGCTTGCGTCCTGCCACCGCGCAAGACGCAAGCGCTATAGCCGCGATCTGGAACGAGGCGATCGAACAGACGGTGGCGACGGTGGCCACCCGTCTTTACGATCTGCCCCGCATGGAAGCCCTGATCGCCCAGCGCCAGACGCAGGGCCGCGCTTTCATCGTGGCCGAACGACACGGGCGGGTCGTGGGCTTTGCCACTTATGACCAGTTCAGGTCGGCCGCGGGCTATGATCAGACGATGGAACATTCGATCTATCTAGACGGCGCGGCACGCGGATCAGGTGCCGCCCGTGATCTGATGACCGCGATCGAGGACCATGCCCGTGGCGCAGGGCATCGTTTGATGATCGGCGTGGTCAGTGGCGAAAACACCCGCGCTTTGCGGTTTCATCTGGCGCTGGGCTATCAGGATTACGGACGAATCCCCGCTTGCGCGCATAAATTCGGGCGCATGGTGGATATCCATTTCCTGTGCAAAGCGCTGCAATTGGGCTCCTGACAGGCGGCGCGCTTTGGAGTATTCTTGACCTATGCTTGATCCTGATCCGCGTCTTGCCCCGCCGCCGCCCGCCCCTGTGCGACCCTCGCTTTGGCGCCTGCTTTCGGATGCATTGGCAGCTTTGGCGCAAGGCGAATGGCTCAGCGCGCTGCTTGACCGCCTGCGCGGCGTGAAGACTCCGCCCGAAAAATCCGTGGCTTTCACCATTGGTGTCATTGCCTTGGCGGCCAAGATGGCCAAGGCCGACGGCATGGTCACCCGCGACGAGGTGACCGCCTTCCGCCGCATCTTCGCCATCCCCGAAGGCGAAGAAGAAAGCGCGGCGCGTGTCTATAATCTGGCGCGTCAGGATGTGGCGGGCTTCGACACCTATGCCCGCAAGATCGCGGCGCTGTTCCAGCCGGAAAACACCGTGCTTTGCGCCGATGATCGCAATGTGCTGATCGACTTGCTGGAAGGCCTGTTCCACATCGCGCTTGCCGATGGGCAGTTCCATCCGCAAGAAGACGAATTCCTTGCCCATGTCGCATCGATCTTCGGCTTGGACGACCGCTGCTACCGCGCCCTGCGCGCCCGCCACGTGGAGGGTGCCGAACGCGACCCCTATGACGTCTTGGGCCTGCCCCCCGATGCCGATCTGGCGACAGCGCGCAAAGCATGGCGACAGGCGGTCAAGGACAGCCATCCCGATGCGATGACCGCACGCGGCGTCCCTGCCGAAGCGATCAAACTGGCCGAACGCCGGTTGATCGCGGTCAATCAGGCCTGGGAAGAATTATCCGTTCGACTGGCGGCCTAACGCCAAAGCCCCAAGCGACGGAGGCTGTCATCCCGATCTATCGCTTCGCCACCTATAATGCCGAATGGTTCAACAGCCTGTTCGATGATGCAGGCAGGCCCTTGGCTGATCTGATGCCGTCGAGCCGCTATCGGATCGACCGCGCCACCCAGTTGCAGGCTCTGGGCGTGGTTTTCACCGCGCTGGATGCCGACGGCATCATGGTGATCGAAGCCCCCGATACCAACATCAAGCGCAGTTCGACCATGGCGCTGGAAAATTTCGCGGCCCTGTTCGGCTTGCGGACCTGCAAAGCCGTCAGCGGCTTCATGTCGGACACCGAACAGGAAATCACCTTCCTTTACGATCCCTTGCAATTGAGCGCACGGCACGATCCGCAAGGCCTGCCCGCGCCGCGCCATAGCTGCCCGCATGGGCCACGCTTCGACAGCAGCTATAGCTGCGATCTTTACGACGACGGCCAGATGCAACGGATGCAGTTTTCCAAACCGCCCTTGGAACTGGCGGTGCGCACCGCAGGCGGCAGCGATCTGCGGCTGATCGGGGTTCACGCCAAATCCAAGGCCCCGCATGGCGCGAAGGATGCCTCCGACGCGATCCGCATTTCGCTGAACAATCGGCGCAAGCAATTGGCCGAATGCCGCTGGCTGCGCGAAAGGGTCGAAGACCACTTGCAGCGCGCGGACAGCCTGATGGTGATGGGCGATTTCAACGACGGGCCCGGTTTGGACGATTATGAAAGCCTGTTCGGCCTATCGGGCGTCGAATTGGTGCTGGGCGACAAGGTGCCCGAACAGATGCGGCTTTATGATCCCCATGCGGTAAAGACCGCGCAAAAGCCGATGGGGCTGCATTATTCCACCGCGCGATTCTGGTTGGCCCCCGAACACCGCTACTTCGAGGCTTTGCTCGATTTCATCATGCTGTCGCCCGATCTGGCGGCGCGCCATCCCCACTGGCGGATCTGGCATCCGTGGAACGATCCCGCCTGCCTGAACAACCCCGAATTGCATGAGGCTTTGCTGCAGGCGTCAGATCATTTTCCGGTAACGCTCGACATCCGGCTGGATGATTGAAAGCCGGTCGCGCGCGCTTATATCTAGGGCATGAAAACATCCATCGCCCCCCTTGGCCTTGCCTTGGCCCTTGGCCTGACGCTGCTGCCCAGCCCCATGCTGGCGCAGGATCTGACCCGTCCGCCAGAGGTGGAAACCCCAGACGACAAGGGACTGATCGAGCGCGGCTTCGATTATCTGTTCCGCGGCCTGTTGCAAGAGGTGGAACCCCAACTGGGCGATCTCGCCCGTGGCTTCGAAGAGATGCAGCCGCAGATCCGCCAGCTTTTCGCGATGATCGATGATCTGCGCAATTACGATCCGCCCAAGCGGCTGGACAATGGCGATATCCTGATCCCGCGCCGCAAGGATGCGCCGCCGCCGCCGGACCTGCCACCCCCTTCGGAGCATGAGGCGCCGTCACGGCCGCTCGGAAACGGGCCGGAGGTCGAGCTTTAAACATAGAAAAGCCCCGCCGGATCGACGGGGCTTTTGCGTTTTGAACAGCTTAGCGGCGTGCCGCGCGGATCAGGTCCAGCACGTCTTTCGCGGCGCTGGGGATATTGGTCCCCGGCCCGAAGATCGCTTTCACACCGGCGGCACGCAGGTAATCGTAATCCTGCTGCGGGATGACGCCGCCACAGATCACCAAGATTTCCTCCGCACCTTGGGCTTTCAGCGCCTCGATCAGCTTGGGGGCCAAGGTCTTGTGACCTGCCGCTTGGCTGGAAATGCCGACCACATGCACGTCATTGTCGATGGCATCTTGGGCGGCTTCTTCCGGCGTCTGGAACAAGGGCCCCACATCGACGTCGAAGCCGATATCGGCAAAGGCGGTCGCGATCACTTTGGCGCCGCGATCATGGCCGTCTTGGCCCATCTTGACGACCAGCAGACGCGGGCGGCGGCCTTCTTCGGTGGCAAAGGCTTCGACATCCTTCTGGATGGCGGCAAAGCCTTCGTCGCCTTCATAGGCCGCGCCATAGACGCCTGCCAAGGTTTTGACTTCCGCGCGATGGCGGCCAAAGGTTCCTTCCATAGCGAGCGATATCTCCCCTAGGGTTGCACGCGCGCGGGCACATTCGACCGCCGCTTCCAACAGATTGCCGCCTTCGACGGTGCGGCGCCCCAGTTCCAGCAAAGCCGCATCGCAAACCGCCTGATCGCGGCTGCCACGCACCTGCGCCAGACGCGCGATCTGCCCATCGCGCACCCGCATATTGTCGATTTCCAGAATGTCGATCGGGTCTTCTTTGTCCTTGCGGTATTTGTTGACGCCGACGATCACTTCCTCGCCACGGTCGATCATCGCCTGCCTGCGTGCGGCGGTTTCCTCGATCCGAAGCTTGGGCAAACCGGAGGCGACCGCTTTGGTCATGCCGCCCATCGCCTCGACCTCTTCGATCAAGGCCCAGGCCTTTTCGGCCAGCTCGGCAGTCAGGCTTTCGACATAATAGCTGCCCGCCAGCGGATCGACGACATTGGTGATGCCGGTTTCTTCTTGCAAGATCAGCTGGGTATTGCGCGCGATCCGCGCCGAAAATTCGGTCGGCAGTGCAATCGCCTCGTCCAAGGCATTGGTATGCAGCGATTGCGTGCCACCCAAAGCCGCCGCCATCGCCTCGTAAGCGGTACGGATGACGTTGTTATAGGGGTCTTGTTCCTGCAGTGACACGCCCGATGTCTGGCAATGCGTCCGCAGCATCAGGCTGCCCTGCTTTTGCGGATTGAATTCCGACATGATGCGGTGCCACAGCAGACGCGCCGCCCGCAGCTTCGCCGCTTCCATGAAGAAATTCATGCCGATGGCAAAGAAGAACGACAAACGGCCCGCGAATTCGTCGACATTCATGCCCGCCGCAATGGCCGCGCGGACATATTCGCGCCCGTCCGCCAAGGTATAGGCCAGCTCCTGCACAAGGTTCGCGCCGGCTTCCTGCATGTGATAGCCGGAAATCGAGATCGAGTTGAACTTCGGCATCTCTTTGGCGGTATATTCGATGATATCGGCAATGATCTTCATCGAAGGTTCGGGCGGATAGATATAGGTGTTCCGCACCATGAATTCTTTGAGGATATCGTTCTGGATGGTGCCCGACAGCACCGAACGGTCATGCCCCTGCTCTTCGCCCGTCACGATGAAACTGGCCAAGATCGGGATCACCGCCCCGTTCATTGTCATCGAAACCGAAACCTTGTCCAACGGAATGCCGTCGAACAGGATCTTCATATCCTCGACCGAATCGATGGCGACACCGGCTTTGCCGACATCACCCACCACGCGCGGATGGTCCGAATCGTAACCACGATGCGTTGCCAGATCAAAAGCGACCGACACGCCCTGCTGCCCCGCCGCCAGCGCTTTGCGGTAGAAAGCATTCGATTCTTCCGCCGTCGAAAAGCCCGCATATTGGCGGATGGTCCAAGGGCGGCCCGCATACATGGTGGCCTTCACACCGCGCGTAAAGGGCGCGATCCCCGGCAGGCTGTCCATATGGGCCAAGGACTTGGTATCCTCGGCGGTGTAAAGCGGTTTGACCTCGATCCCCTCCAAGGTCTGCCAGTTCAGCACCTGCGCAGGCTTGCCCTTCAGCTCTTTGCTGGCAAGTGCCTCCCATGCTTGCAATTTATCCGACATCTTCCACTCCGTCTTTCCCTTGGGTTTTGCCGTCTGCCCGCCTATGTTGACTTTATGAGCATTGCGTCAAAACTGATCCCGTCCCTATTCCTTGCAGCACTTCTGCCGCTGATGGCTTTCGCACAAGAAGCCCCCGCCTCACCCGAGGCGGTGCCTGCTGTCGAAGCCTATGGCCCGCGCGCGGCGCAAGATGTCGCCTTCGACAGCTTGCTCTACCAAGCGCGTCCCGTCGTCGTTTTCGCCGATAGCCCCGATGACCCCAATTTCATCCGTCAACTGGAGCTGTTGCAGCGCGACCTTCCCGCGCTTGAGCTGCGCGATGTCGTGCTGGTGATCGACACCGATCCTGCCGCGGCGGGCGAATGGCGCAAGCGTCTGCGCCCTCGGGGGTTTTCGCTGGTCCTGATGGATAAGGACCTGCGCCCCGTGATCCGCAAACCCCTGCCTTGGGAGGTGCGCGAAATCACCGCTGCCATCGACAAATTCCCGCTGCGCCGTCAGGAAATCCTGGAACGCAATCCTGCGGGGCGGTAAAGCCCCGCAAGCAGCAGTGATCATTCGAATTCCATGATCACGTCGTCGACGCGCAGGCTGGCTCCGGCGGTGGCGTTGATCTTTTTGACCACAGCCCGTTTCTCGGCCTTGAGGATGTTTTCCATCTTCATCGCCTCGACGGTGGCAAGGGCTTGACCTTCCTGCACTTCCTGGCCTTCCTCGACCGCGATTTTCACCACCAGACCCGGCATCGGGCACA
>DALYSR010000130.1:0-10957 GCA_031991825.1 Paracoccaceae bacterium | reverse complement strand
TGAGCTGGAAGATGCGCTGGACAGTGTTCTTGTTCATGCCAAGAAGCCAGGCCAGTGTCCAGCTGCCCCAGCAAGGCCTGCAGCTTTTTTGCGCGCGCGGCTCAAGCCTGGCTTCGCCGTAGGCCTCCTGGAGCTTGCGCAGGGGCGTCTGGGATTGGGCATGAATGTCGAGCGGATTGGCCCGCAGCGAGTTTTCATGCCGCATTTGGCATCATCGACCCAGCTCTCGATCTCCGAGGGACTGAGATCAAAGGAGCGACTGGCTTCGGAGACCGTGGTCTTGCCCTGAATGATCTCAATGACCAGCGCAGTTTTACGCTTCGCGGTCCAACGCTTGATGCTGTCTTCCATCGTCATACCCATGGCTATGTTGCTCCACTAGAGCCCGAGCAGAAAATCCGTGGGGCGTTGCAAAGCTGCTGCGGATCGCCCTGCGCCCCAGCTTCAGCCAATGCAACGGCCAGCTTGTCTTGCGAACCATCTCGCCCGACAAACCGCGCGATATCGGTGTTGGTCAGGTCTGCTCCATCACAACGACGGCCCCTGCCGCCTGTGATCCGCGTAACCGCCGAGCGCTCGGGCGCGGGCCGGTGAAAAGACATGCGGTCTTACTCTTGGACGGCAACCATAGAAGCCCCATTCTGTGCCGCTTGCCAATTTTATACCGGCATATCCTGCGTCGTCGAGTTCTGGGGGGCTGAGGCCTGCGCTGAACGCGCTACGCGCCCATTTTGGCAGAGGATGAGATCGTCGCGCTCCGGCAAGCGCTCCCAAGGTCTATACGGTAGTCTCGGCCACCGGTCCCGATCTGCCGGAAGGTGTTCGCTTGTTGGCCGATGTATTGCTGGAGCAGATCAAAACGCTACTCCGCCTAGGCCCATAACGGCCTGCGCTCAGATAGCAGAACCGCAATACAGGCCAGACCCATGGCCACACCGATCCCCTTTGCCGCGCGTCAAAACAAGCCTTGATCTCAGAGGGGCATCCATACAGGGGGCGATACACGGATCGCAAACGGGAAAGTTCACACGACAAGCGCCGCGACAAAGGCCGCAATCGCCTCGAGATCATGTTCGGGAGGGGGAAGGACTGGCGGCGTATGGTAACCGGATAGGAGCGATGCCCAAATCCTATTCCATTCCACAATTGCCCGCACAGCAACAAACGCACAGCAACCCGCGCCGCCGCTGTGGTCACCACCACGCCAAGCGTCGCAAGCCTGTCCGATGCATTGTAGCAAAACTTTCATCGGCAGGTCGCGGAACTGTTAACTTGGGGTCGCAGAAGAGGGGCAGATGTCCAGCAGGATATTGTCATATTCCTCAATGCGAGACAGCAGCTATGCTTCTTACCCGTCGCCAATCCCTCAGCCTTCTGGGCGCCACCACCGGTGCTTTGATCTTGCCGCGCCAGCTGCGCGCGCAAAGCGGTCCCCGTCGCAGCATCACCATCGCGGTGCAAAAGATCGTCAACAACGGCACGCTCGACATCTGGAACGAACAATCCAATGTCGGCGAGCGGGTCTTCTTCCCCAATTTGTGGGAAGGTCTGATCCTGCGCAACTGGATGGGGGATCAAGGTCCGGTGCCGGGACTGGCGACCGAATGGACCCGTCTGGATGACAAGACCATCGAGCTGAAGCTGCGCCAAGGCGTGCGCTTCCATAACGGCGACGAGATGACGGCGGAAGACGTGGTCTTCTCCTTCTCGGATGAACGGGTCTTCGCAGGCACGGCTCCGGTGGGCGGCGCGACCCTTTACGCCGAGAATTTCGCCCCCAAGACCGCCAAGGAATTGCCGGCGAATGTGCCGGGGATCGCGCGCCGTCTGTGGCCCGCGCTGCGGGGCGTTGAAGCGGTCGACAAATATACCGTGCGGTTCCACAATGCGACGCCCGATCTGACGCTGGAAGGCCGCCTCTATGCCTTCGGCTCGCAGATCACCTCGAAGCGGGCATGGGATGAAGCGTCAAGCTATGCCGAATGGGCCGCAAAGCCCATCACCACCGGCGCCTATCGTGTCGAAGACTTCCGTGCCGATGTGTCTTTGACCTTGGTGGCGCATGACGATTACTGGGGCGGCCGCCCGCCGCTGGATCGGATCACCTTCGTCGAGGTTCCGGAAGTTGCCAGCCGCGTCAACGGCTTGCTGTCGGGCGAATATGATTTCGCCTGTGACCTGCCGCCGGATCAATTGGCCAGCGTGCAACAGGCCCCGGGGTTGGAGGTCCAGTCCTCGACGATCTGGAACCACCGGATCACCACCTTCAACACCCAAAACGACATCTTGGCGGATCCGCTGATGCGGCGCGCGATGACCCATTCGATCGACCGCAAGGCGATTGTCGAGGCGTTGTGGGGGGGGCAGACGGTGGTGCCCGCAGGCCTGCAATTCGACAGCTTCAAAGCGTCGGATATGTTCATCGATCCCTGGGCGGTGCCGGAATACAATCCTGAACTGGCGCGCGATCTGATCAAACAGGCGGGCTATAAGGGCGATGCGATCCCCTATCGTCTGCTGAACAATTACTACACCAACCAGACCCCGACCGCGCAGGTTCTGGTCGAGATGTGGAAGCAGGTCGGCTTGAATGTCGACATCCAGATGAAAGAAAACTGGGGCCAGATCCACGATCCCGAAGGCACCAAAGGCGTGCGCGACTGGTCGGCATCCAACAATATCAACGATCCCATCACCCCGCTTGTGGTCCAATTCGGCCCCAATGGCGAAGCGCAACAAAAACGCGATTGGACCAATGCCGAGGTCAACCAGCTGTCGGTCGTGATGGAAACCTCGACCGATCACGCGATGCGCAAGAAGGCCCATGCCCGTATGCTTGAGATCTGCGAACGCGAGGATCCGGCCTATACGGTCTTGCACCAGAATGCGGTCTTCACCGGCATGAAATCCGAGCTGAAATGGAAGGCCGCCCCCGCTTTCGCGATGGATTTCCGTCAGGGCAATTGGGTCGTCTGATCTTTCGAATGGCGCAAGCGGCAAGGCGGCCCGTTCGCCTTGCCGATAGATTTTCATGAAGAAGGACGAACCCGTGACGTTTGTCTCTGTTGAAGGGCTACAGGTCGCTTTTGACGGCACCAAGGTGCTGCATGGCATAGACCTAAAGATCGACCGCGGCGAAGCGCTTGGCCTTGTGGGCGAAAGCGGCTGCGGCAAGTCGGTCACTTGGCTGGCCGCTTTGGGATTGCTGCCGAAAAAGGCCAAGATCAGCGGCTCGGTGAAGATCGAGGGCGTAGAACTGGTCGGTGCTTCAGCCCCCAGGCTGGAAGCCATCCGTGGCAAGCGGATCGCGATGATCTTCCAAGACCCCTCGTCCTCGCTCAATCCGGTGCATCGGGTGGGGCGGCAAATCTGCGAGAGCCTTGCCTTGCATCGCGGGCTGACAGGCGCCGCGGCGCGGCGCGAAGCGATCCGGCTTTTGGACATGGTCGGCATTCCCGCCGCCGCCAGCCGCATCGCGCTTTACCCCCATGAATTCTCCGGTGGCCAATGCCAGCGCATCATGATCGCCATGGCTTTGGCAGGCAATCCCGATCTGTTGATCGCCGATGAACCGACCACCGCATTGGATGCGACGGTTCAAGCGCAAATCCTTGATCTTCTGGCGCAAATCCGCCGTGATACCGGTATGGCGATGGTCTTCATCAGCCATGATCTGGGCGCGGTTTCGGCCGTATGTGATCGGGTCGCGGTGATGTATGCGGGCCGCGTGGTCGAAATGAATGCGATCACCCCGCTGTTTGACGCGCCCCGCCATCCCTATACGCGTGGCCTGTTCGAGGCGATCCCCGCCATCGACGGGCCGCGCCTGCCCTTGGTGCCGATCCATGGCACCGTGCCCGATCCGCGCGGCTTGCCGCAGGGCTGCGCCTTCGCGCCGCGATGCACGCGCGCGATGGCGCTGTGCAACAGCGAAAAGCCGCGCTTGCTGCGGCAATCCGAAGGCGGCGAATTGTCCTGCTTCTATCCCGTCCCGCAGGCGCGCCGCGTGGCCCAAGACACCGGTGTCTTCGCATGACGAAATGTAATGCAGGGACTGCTGTGTTAGAGGCGCGCGGCCTGAGTCAGGAATATAGTACCGGCGGGGGCCTTTTTGGCAAAAAGACCGTGGTGCGGGCGGTGGATCGGATCGATCTGGCGCTGCGTTCGGGGGAAATTCTGGGCGTGGTGGGCGAATCCGGATCGGGGAAATCGACGCTGGGGCGGATGCTTTTGGGGCTGGAAACCCCGCATCAGGGCGAGCTGCGCTGGCGGGATCAACCGATGCCCGCGCCCCGCACTGACGCGTGGCGCAAGCTGCGCGCCCAGATGCAGCTGATCTTCCAAGACCCCTTGGCCGCACTTGATCGCAGGCTCGCCATCATCGACCAGATCGCCGAACCCTTGATCATCCATGGCCGCGCCGATGCGCAACAGGCGCGACGCGATGCGGCGGCGCTGATGGCACAGGTCGGTCTGCGTCCCGATCAGGCTGGCCGTTATCCCCATGAATTATCCGGCGGACAACGCCAAAGGGTGGTGATCGCCCGTGCCTTGGCCACCAATCCCGCGTTTTTGGTGTGTGACGAGCCGGTATCGGCGCTGGATGTGTCCATTCAGGCGCAGGTGGTCAATCTGCTGCGCGATCTGCAGGCCCAAAGCGGGCTGACCATGGTCTTCATCAGCCACGATCTGAAGGTGGTGCGCAATCTATGCGACCGCGTGGCGGTGATGTATCTGGGCCGCGTGGTCGAAGAAGGACCGGCGGAAGCCTTATTCGCCGATCCGCGCCATCCTTATACCAAGGCCTTGGTCTCTTCGATCCCCACGGCGAAAGGCGGCTTTGCAGGCCGCGTGATCTTGCAAGGCGAGCCGCCAAATCCTGCCGCCCGCCCCTCGGGCTGCGCCTTCCATCCGCGCTGCCCCGCCGCCGACGCGGCTTGTGCCCGCACAAGGCCCGAACTGGCCGCCCATCAGGGCCGCCTGACGGCCTGTCTGAAAATTGGGGCGGTGCCGCCACCGCGCGCGCCCCAGATCCCGAGGTCGTGATGCTGACATTTGTTCTGGGCAAAACCCTGCGTGCCGCTTTGACCATCCTGATGGTCATGACCTTCGCTTTCATCGTGCTGCGCCTGTCGGGCGATCCGGCACAGGTGCTGCTGGGGCCGGATGCGCCTTTGGACAGCATCGCCGCCTTCCGCGAAAGATGGGGACTGGATGACCCGCTGTGGAAGCAATATCTGGCCTATCTGGGCCAATTGATGCAGGGCGATTTCGGCATTTCGATGCGTGATCAGCGCCCCGCCTTGCAGACGGTGATAGAGCGCATCCCCGCGACGCTTGCTTTGACCGTGCCGGCCCTGATCTTGAAGCTGTCGATCGGCATTCCGGCGGGGGTCTATGCCGCTTTACACCGCGAAAGCATTTCCGACCGCGCCGTCATCATGGCCTCGGTGTTCGGCTTCACCATTCCCTCTTTCGTCTTGGGTCTGGTGCTGGTGTTGATCTTTGCCGTCACTTTGGACTGGCTGCCATCGGGCGGGCAGGACGGCTGGCGCCATGCGATATTGCCGATCATCACCATGTCGGTGGGCGGGATCGGCATGTTGGCGCGTTTCTCGCGTTCGGCGATGATCGATGTGTTGAACCAGCCCTATATCCGCGCCGCAATGGCCAAGGGCCTGCCCTGGCGCGCGGTGGTGTGGAACCACGCTTTGCCCAATGCCGCCGTGCCGATCATCACCCTTGTCGGCTTCATGGTCGGAGCGCTGATCGCGGGCGCGGTGGTGGTGGAAAGCATCTTCTCTTGGCCCGGTGTCGGCAGGCTGATCGTCACCTCGGTCGCCAATCGCGATCTTGCGGTGGTGCAGGCGCTGCTGCTGGTGATCGCCGCCGCCATGGTGATCGCAAATCTGCTGGTCGATCTGTCTTACGGCCTGCTTGATCCCCGCTTGCGCAGCAAAGCTGCCGCCCATTGAAACGGAGGATAGAGAATGACTTCTGTGACCACTGACACTGACAATCCCGCTACCTCCAAGCCGAGCCTGATCCGCCGCCTGCGCCAGAACGTGCCGCTGGTGATGATTTTCGCGCTGATCTGGCTGGCGGGCCTGCTGGGCGTGGCGATCTTCGCCGATCTGCTGCGCCCCTATGAGATCACCCAGATGGACCTGACCAATCGGCTGGCACCGATGGGGACGGCGGGCCATCTTCTGGGCACCGACGAGCTGGGGCGCGATGTGCTGTCGCGGTTGCTCCAATCGATCCGTGTCTCGCTGGTGATCGCCTTCGGGGCCACGCTCCTCTCGGCCGTCTTCGGCACGACACTGGGCTTTTTGGCCGCGCAATTCCGCGGCTGGGTGGAACATGTGATCGTGGCCTTGGCCGATTTCCAAGCGGCCTTGCCCTTCATGATCATGAGCCTTGCGGTGCTGGCCTTCTTCGGCTCGTCGATGCTGCTTTTGGTCTGTTTGATGGGCTTCTTTGGCTGGGAAAGATATTCCCGCATCGCGCGCGGGCTGGCGATTTCCGCATCGGCGCAGGGATATGCGGCGGCGGTGGTGCAGCTGGGGGCAAGGCCCGCGCGGGTCTATCTGCGCCATATCCTGCCCAATGTGGCATCGACATTGATCGTCTCGATGACGCTGACCTTTCCCGAAATCATCTTGATGGAATCGGGGCTCAGCTTCCTGGGGCTGGGCGTGCAACCGCCGGAAAGTTCCTTGGGCAATATGGTCGGTTTCGGGCGGGAATATCTGACCCGCGCGCCGTGGATCATGCTGGCCCCCGCTTTTGTTATCGTGCTGACAACGCTGTCCATTTCGCTGCTGGGCGATTGGCTGCGTGACAAGCTTGATCCCACCATCCGTTAAAATACCCCCCCTTGAAGGAGACAGAGATGTCTATGATTATGGCCCATCGCGGCGCGCGCAACCTGTGGCCGGAAAATTCGGAACTCGGCTTTCGTCAGGTCTTGGAGCGGGGGTTCACCGCGGTCGAATTCGACCTGCATCTGACCGATGACGGGGCCATCGTGGTGATGCATGACGCAAGCCTTGATCGCACCACCGATCGTCAGGGCCTGACCCGACATCTGAGCGATGACAGCCGCAAGACCCTGCGGCTGAGGGGCGAAGACGGCCGCCTCATCGATGAAGGCGTCATGAGCTTCGACGAGCTGCTGGACCTGTTCCAGCCCTATCGCGATGTCCGTCTTTATGTCGAGCTGAAGGCCGATGAGACCTATACCCCCTATGCCGGTCTGGTCGCGAA
Organism: Paracoccaceae bacterium; assembly: GCA_031991825.1. Classification (GTDB taxonomy): domain Bacteria; phylum Pseudomonadota; class Alphaproteobacteria; order Rhodobacterales; family Rhodobacteraceae; genus Pseudotabrizicola. The sequence continues at coordinate 3,688 of DALYSR010000130.1, read as the reverse complement.
AGTGATCGCGGCCCTGCGGGCGCGCGGCATGGCGGATCGCGCCTGTCTGCACAGCTTCGATCTGGGCGTCGTGGCCGAAATCCGCGATCTGGCACCGGAAGTCGAACGCATGGTGTCGGTGGATCGGGTTTGGGCGGACAAGCAGGGCGGGCTAGACGCCTTCATTGATGCGGCATCGCCTCTGGTCGATGTGATCGGCATTCATCATGCGCTGTTCGAAGCCGAATTGCCGATGATCCGCGAAAAATTGGGCGTGGAGCGCTGTTCGGTCTGGACCTTGAATGATCCCGCCTTGATCCGTCGCATCAAAGCGATCGGGCCGAAATGGATGGTGTCGGATGATCCCGTCTTGCTGCGCGATATCCTGAACGAGGCCCGCTAAGCCATGATCAAAGCAGTATTATTTGATTGTGATGGGGTGTTGTTGGACACCGAACCCATGGGCTGTGCAAGCCTTGCACAGGCGCTGAGCGAAGCGGGCCATCCGATGGACGCCCCTCACGCGACGCGGCTTTTTTCCGGCAATGCCCCCGCCGCATCGCTTGCGGTGATGGACCAGCTGGGACTGGATGCGGCTGCCGTTTTCGCTCGTTCGGACGAAATCCTGTTTGACGGCTTTGCCCGCCACCTGCCGCTGATCGCGGGCATCGAAACCGTGCTGGCGCAACTGAGCCTGAAGCGCGCGGTCTGTTCGAACAGCACGCTGCGCCGGTTGGATCTGTCTTTGGGCCGCAGCCCTTTGGCGGGCTATTTCGGGCCGCATATCTATTCGTCGGATCATGTGGCTATGGGCAAGCCTGCGCCGGATATCGCGCTGCTGGCCTGTGCGAAACTGGGCATCGCCCCGCATGAGGCGCTGTTCATCGATGACAATATCCACGGCATGATCTGCGCCAAACGCGCGGGATGTCTGGCGGTGGGCTTTATCGGCCCGTCAGACCACCGCTTGGGCCATGACGACGCCCTGCGGGCGGCAGGAGCGGACCATGTCGTCTGCGGCATGGCCGCGTTTCAGACTTTGCTTGCAACTCTTACTCCCACTTTGGTGAACGGAACTCTGTGATGTCCAATCTTCCGCTGCTTGGCGCAGCCATGACCACGACTGACCTTGCTGGCCTACAATCCTTCATCTTGGAGGAAAATCGCGATCTGGATCTGCAGGATTTCTGCACGGCCGAGGTGTTGGACGGCGACTGGCAAACCCCCGCTGCCGAGGCGCGTCGCCTTTTGGCGGGCTATCAGGGCCGCTTGGGACTTCATGGCCCGTTCTGGGGCTTGAACCTTGCCAATCCCGATCCGGAAATGCGCAAGATCGTCACCCGCCGCCTGTTGCAGGGCCTTGAGGTCTGCGCCGCCGTTCGGGCGAGCCAGATGGTGATCCATTCGCCCTATTCGACATGGGATTTCAACAATTTGGATAATTTCGCCGCGCGCTCTGCCTATCAGCGCGTTCTGGACAATGCCCATGCCACGCTGGATGCGGTGGTGGCGCGGGCGGAAAATATCGGCGTGACCATGGTGGTGGAAAATATCGAAGACAAAGACCCCGATATCCGTCGTCTCTTGGTCGAAGACTTCGCGAGCCCCGCCATGGCGGTATCAATCGATACGGGCCATGCGCATTACGCCCATGGGTCGACCGGCGCGCCGCCGGTGGATTACTATATCCGCCGCGCGGGCAATGCGCTGCAGCATATCCATTTGCAAGATGCCGATGGCTATGCGGATCGTCACTGGGCGATCGGGGAAGGCACGATTGGCTGGCCTAGCGTCTTCCGCGCCTTGGGTGAAATCAGCGCGACACCGCGGCTGATCTTGGAGTTGCGGGACAAATCCGGCATCCTGCCGTCCGTCGCCTATTTGCAGGCGCTGGGGCTGGCCCGCTGACCGGCTTGCGCTTTTCCCCAAGCCCCCACAGTCACAGCCGTTTCTGCGGTGACGGGGGCATGGGGAATATCTTCGCGCGGCTGATGGCCGCAAAAGCCCCGCCCTGCGGGCGGGGCCTCCGGGGTTTTCTTAGGCGCGCAGGCGTTGCGCCACGGCGAAGGCCAGCATCGCGGGGATCTGCAATTCTTGCGTCACCCGCGCCACCACCGCCGCGTCATAGCTGTCCTTGGCATCAAGGATATTGACGGTGCCGACCAGATCATCCGCCAGAATGACCGGCACATTCATCGCCGCCTCGCAGCCCAGCGATTTGATCAGATCATAATCCGAGAAATGCTCCAGATCGCGGGCGAGGTCGTTCTCGACATAGATGCGGCGCTCGATATGGATCACGTTGAACCAGCCGTCGTGATTGATCGGCTTGGTGCCCGAGACGGGATAGGCCACCGCATCCGAACTGAAGGCGCGCCGCGCGACGCCCGCGGCCATATCGGTCAGGGTGATGGTGAACAGCCGCGCGGGCGCCAGCGCCGCCACAAAGCCATGCAGCGCCGCATAGGCCGCATCGGCGGTGGTCGCGGCCGCGATCGCTTGGGCAAAGATACCGCGTGCGGCGGTCAGATCGGATTGGGTCATTGAGCGTACTTCTTCTTCCATTGTCTCAGCCGCCACTCGCGGCATAGAGTTCCTGCGTATAGGGGTCGCTAAAGCGGCCCTGACGCAATTGCTCGGCATCCGCCACCTCGACGATCCGGCCATGGCGCATCACCGCCAGCCTGTCGCACAGGAAAGACACCACCGGCATGTTATGGGTGACCATCAGATAGGTCAGCCCCGCCTCGCGCTGCAAACGCTTCAAAAGGTTCAGGATTTCCGCTTGGATCGAGACATCCAAGGCCGAAGTCGGCTCGTCCAGCAGCAAGACCTTGGGCTGCAGCATCAGCGCCCGTGCAATCGCCACCCGCTGGCGTTGGCCGCCCGAAAGCTGGTGGGGAAAGCGGAAGCGGAAGCGGCGGTTCAGACCGACGGCCTGCAGCATCTCCTCGACCCGCGCGTCGCGATTGCCGATGCCATGGATCGCCAGCGGCTCCATCAGGGCGGCATTGATGGTCTTGCGCGGATGCAACGAGCCATAGGGATCTTGGAAGATCATCTGGCACTCGCGCAGGGTTGCCGGATTGATCCCCTGTCGGCGCGGCTGGCCGAACATCGAGATGGCGCCCGACCAATCCTCGGCCATGCCGGCGATGGCGCGCAGCACCGTGGTCTTGCCCGAGCCGCTCTCGCCGACCAGCGCGAAGCTTTCGCCTTCGGCGATCTCGAGGCTGACCTCATGGGTGATCTGCGCCTCGCCATAAAAGACCGACAGCTTGTTGAGGGAAATCGCGCTCATGTTCCACCAATGCTTGCGCGGTCTAGCACCGGCAATTCCTCTCGCCGCTCGTCAAGGCGCGGCATCGCCGCCAGCAGTCCCCGCGTATAGGGATGGCTGGCATTCATCAAATCCTTGGCCAAGCAGCTTTCGACCACATGGCCGTTGTGCATGACCAAGATGCGGTCGCAATAGCGCGAGACCAGCGCCAGATCATGGCTGATCAGCAAGAGGCCCATGCCACGGCTTTTGATCTGTTCGTCGATGATATCAAGCACCTGTGCCTGAACCGAGACATCCAGCGCCGAGGTCGGCTCGTCGGCGATCAGCAGATCGGGTTCGGGGATCAGCATCATCGCGATCATGATCCTCTGGCCCATGCCCCCAGACACCTGATGGGGGTAAAGCCCGATCACGCGTTGGGGATCG
>DALYSR010000129.1:0-11026 GCA_031991825.1 Paracoccaceae bacterium | reverse complement strand
GGGGCATAGCCCCCTTTCGTCTTAGCCTCGCAGGCTAACCCAAGGGGATGACGGGGAAATCCGCCATCTTCTGAAGCCGCGTCAAATCTGCGGTTGACCTCTGACGTGCTGCGTGAGACTACGATCAGAACAAGAACATACAAGGGGGTAAGCAGCAACATGGTCTCAAAGTTCTGACCCGCCTCGGGCCTATCCTTTTACTGTCAGGCGTCCTGTGGCGGCCTGTTATGTTCCTGTTTCGATTGATTACCTCTGCCGCTATCATGGCCACCAAAAAGAAGAAGAAGACCAAGGCCAAGCCGAAAGCATCGGCAAGCCAATGGGTCTATATCATGTCCAATGCCTCGATGCCGGGGCTGGTCAAGATCGGTATGACCACCACCAGCCCGCAACAGCGCAATGAAGAACTGGGCAGCGCGACCGGTGTGCCGACCCCATTCACGCTGGAATATTTCGTCAAGGTTCGCAATGCCTTGGAAGCCGAACAGGCCATTCACCGCGATCTGGCCGCCTATCGCGTCAACCGCCGCCGCGAATTCTTCGAGATCGATCTGAAATCCGCCATCCGTGCCGTCAATTCGGTCGCCAAGCATCGTCGCATGGACAAGCATCCGGCGCGGCTGTTGCTGCGCTATGTGGTGCAGGCGGTCTCGGCGCTGGCTTTCCTCTATCTGGGCTATGTCGGGCTGCAGATGGGTCTGGGGCCGGTGCTGCTGGACCTTGTCGCGGCCCTGCTGCCCTAGGCCTGTTTCCTTGGCCAGCGCGCTCGGCTATGGGCTAAATGCTTGATGACGCAGACCAAGGATGCCAGCCCAATGCCAGATGCCGCCCGCCGTCTTCCCCATCCCAAGGCTTTGCTGCGGCTGGCGGCCTGCCCCCATGCGGCGCGGCTTGATGCGGTGGACCCTGCCTTTGACGCCATCCCCCAGACCAGTGATCTGCCCGAACTTGGACTCTCCGCCCCGCCGCAAAGCGCCGATATGCTGGCGCTTTTGCAACAGGCCGAAGACTGGGAAAAGCTCCATGGACGTGCCGCCCTCAACGGACGTTTCCTTTTGCCCGATGGTCAAAGCCTGACCCTCAGGCTGGCCGATTACCGCGCCTATGGCCATGAGTTGACCCGCTATTGGCAAGCCTTCCAGAGCCAAGCCACGGCAACCACCCCCCAGCCCTGTGCCGCCTGCCCAAGTTGCCCGCATCTGGCGCAATGCCAGTCCCAATGGCAGCAAAGCGACAGTCTGCACAGCGTGGCGGGCTTGGACAAACGCGCCGCCAAGCAGCTGCAAGCCGCAGGCATCACCACCGCCAAGGCCTTGACCGCCTTGGATCATCCCGTCGCGGGCCTGCCCCAGCCCAGCCAAGAGCGCCTGATCGCCCAAGCACGCCTGCAAGCGGGAGAGGCCTCCTATCTGCTGCGCCCCCTGCAAGCGGGCAAGGGGCTGTCCTTGATGCCGCGCCCCGACATGGGCGATAGCTTCTATCTGTGCCGCGACCCAGACCATCACCTGCTGGGCGCGGCGGGCAGCCTGTCCAACTCCGATGCCGCGGTGATCTTTGCCCAACTGCGCGCGGGCATCGATACCGCGCCCCATGCGCATATCTACCACTTCGGCACGCAGGCCTTGCAGGCTTTGCGCCAGACCGCCTCGCGTCTGGGGATCGCCGAGGCATGGCTGGACCGGATGCTGCGCGAGGGGCGGTTCATCGACCTGCAAGCGGTGCTGAAGGCGGCGGTGCTTTGGGCGGCGCGGGACTATTCGCTGGCGGCTTTCGCGGCTGTGCAGGCAATAGATCCGCTGGAAACGCCTGCCCTGTTGCAAGAGCTGCGCGCTTGGCTGCTGTCCCTGCGCCCTGATACGCTGGACTGGCCGGCGCTGCCTGCGACAGCCGATCTGGAGGCCACCGCCCTGCAAGAAGCGGCCGCCGATCAGGAATTGGACGCGTTGCGCGCGCAGATCGCCGCATCGAACCTGCCGCAGGATCGCCAATATCTGCTGCTCGCCTTGGCCCTGTTCCATGACCGCGAAGCCAAACCCGCGAAATGGGCGGTCTTCGACAGCGTGACCAAAGACCCCGAAGCTTTGTTGACCGATACCGATGCTTTGGGCGGCTTGCAGGCCCTTGGTCCCGTCGCGCCGATCAAACGCTCGGCCCAGCGCGCCTATCGCTTCGCGCCGCAAGACACCAAGCTGCGTGCCGGAAAATCCGCGACCGTCGCCAGCGAGAATGGCCCGCCTGTGGGAGTGCAGATTGCGGGCTTGGATCGCCGTGCCTGCGAGGTGGTGGTCAAGGTGGGCATGGGCAAATCGCATCTGCTACGCGACCATCTGGACCTGCATCCCGACTGGCCGCTGCGCACCGACGGCTTGGCCGATGCCCTGCGCGATGTGATCGACGACCATTGCGGCGCGCAGGATTATACGGCGGTCGCCGCCCTGCTGGCCCGCGAAGCCCCCCGACTGCGGGGCCGTGCTGCGGGGAACGATATCCTGCAAGGGCTTGATCCGGTTGAAGGCGTCACCCAAGCGGTGCTGGCCATGGATCATACGGTGCTGCCCATCCAAGGCCCGCCCGGCACCGGAAAGACCTATGTCACCGCCCGCGCGATCCGCGCCCTGCTGGCCCAAGGCCATCGGGTCGGCGTGGCCTCGAACAGCCATGAAGCCGTGCGCAATCTGCTGCTGGGCTGCGAGGCGGCCTTGATCGAGGCGCCCCTGCCGCGCCTGCCCGATATGGTGCATAAGATCGGCAGCGGCGAAGATCATTACCCTTTGGCCAGCCGCATCCGCCGCACCACCGATAATGCCATCGCGGCCGCAGGCGGCGATCTGGTCGGCGGCACCGCCTTCTTCTTCACACGGCCCGAAAATATCCAAGCCTTTGATTGGCTTGTGGTCGACGAGGCAGGCCAAGTGGGGCTGGCCAATATGGCCGCAATGGGGCGTGCGGCGCGCAATCTGGTGCTGGTGGGCGATCCCTGCCAATTGCCGCAGGTGGTGCAAGGCGCGCATCCCGCCCCCGCCGATCTGTCCTGTCTGGAATGGCTTTTGGGCGATCAGCCCACCCTTCCCGCGGATCGGGGCATCTTCCTGCCGGTCTCGCGCCGGATGCATCCGGATATCTGCGCCTATATCTCCGGCCAGATCTACGAGGACCGCCTGCAAAGCCATGCCGATACCGGCCTGCAAGCCGTTGAAGACACCCCGCTTCCACAAGCGGGGGCCTATTGGGTGGCGACCCCGCATGACGACAATATCCAGACCTGCGACGAAGAAGCCGATGCGATCCATGCCAGCATCGCCCAGCTTTTGCAGGGGCGATGGCGGGATAAGACGGGGCAAAGCCGCGCGATGCGGCCACAGGATATCATCGTGGTCGCCCCCTTCAACGCGCAGGTCAATCTGTTGCAGGACCGGCTGCCGCAAGGCATCCGCATCGGCACGGTGGACAAGTTCCAAGGGCAGGAAGCGCCGGTCTGTCTGGTCTCGATGACGGCATCCTCGGCGCAAGACGCCGCGCGAGGTCTGGACTTCCTGATGTCGCGCAACCGTCTGAATGTGGCGGTATCGCGCGCGAAAGCTTTGGCTTTGGTCTTTGGGGCACCCGCCTTGCGCCGCCCTGCCTGCGCCGATCTGGACGAGATGCGGCTGGTCAATACCCTATGCGCCCTGCCAAGCCTGCCCGCCGGTTAGAACCGCGCTTTTGACGCCTGCCACAGCCGTTCGACCATCCGGTGCTTTTCACCGCGATGGCGGTAAAGCCGCAGGTCCAGATCCAGCGTCCAATGCGCCTTGTCGCTGGCCTTGACCAGACGGCCCGAGGCCAGTTCCTCGCGGACAAGGCTTTCGGGCTGCCAGCACAGCCCCGCGCCCATCACGGTCATGGCCTTATGCGCGGCGCTGATGGTGTTTTCATGCATGACCACGCGGCGGAAGGGTTGATGTTCCGCAAACAGCCGCGCCAAGGCCAGCCCGAAGAATGACGCATAGCCATAGGTCAGATAGGGCAGCGCGAAACCCTCGTCGATGGCGCGGTCCAACAGGCCCTTGCCATCCATCACCCCCTTGCCCTGCACCACCAGCTGCGGCGCGATCACCGGCACCAGACGGTCCGTGCCCACGGTGACATGATCGAAATGCATATGATCCAGATGCAGCGGCACGCGGTCATGGGCATAGGTCAGCAAGATATCCGCCTCGCCATCGATCAGGGCGGCCAGATTGGTTTCAATACCGCCTCGGTCGGGGATATGGGTGGTGCGCAGGTCGACGCCTTGCTTGCGCAGCTGTTGCACCCAATGCGGGAAGAAGGTCACCACGATGGTATGCAGGGCCGCCACCCGCAAAAGGCTGGCATCCGTGGCCGGACGGGTGGCCTCACGCGCGGCATAGAAGCTGCGGATCGCCTCGCGCGCGACCGGCAGGAAATTCTGCCCCGCCGGTGTCAGTTCCGCAGGCATCGAGGCGCGCGATATCAGCACCGCCCCCAACCAAGCTTCCAACTGCTTGATCCGACGGCTGAACGCAGGCTGGGTGATATTGCGCATTTCCGCCGCCCGCGAAAAGCTGGAGCAATCCGCAAGAGTCACGAAATCCTCGAGCCATTTCAGCTCCATCTCAGGCCCCTCCTGCGATCACTCGGTAATTATGCACAAAATCATATTCTTATAGCATCCCAGCGGAAGCAATATTTTATTTCCGCATGGGTGACGGGGCGCAGGATCATCTCGCTAGGCGCTGCCCCACAAAACTGCAGCCGGATCATTTATCTGTCGCCTCAAGGCCATATGATCCGCTATCACCCTATCAACCGCCCGATTGACACGATGAGGATGCCGATGACCACAGCCCGCACGCTCGGCCTTTGGACCGAGGGACGCCATGCCCTGCCCTGCGGCCCCCTGAATGCGATCACCGATGTCAACGGTGTGCGTGTTGGCCATCACAGCGTGACGGGCGACGGGCTGGCGACCGGCGTGACCGCGATCATCCCGCAGGCGGGCGATGCGTTCCGGCTGAAACCCCGCGCGGCCGTCGAGGTGATCAACGGCTTCGGCAAATCGGCGGGGCTGATGCAGATCGCGGAACTGGGCCAGCTGGAAACGCCGATCCTTTTGACCAACACCTTCGGCGTGGCCGCTTGTTGCGACGCCCTGATCCGCCGCGCCATTGCCGCCAATCCCGACATCGGGCGACAGACATCCACGGTCAATCCGGTAGTCTGCGAATGCAATGACGGGCCGATCAGCGATATCCAAGCCTTGGGCATCACACGAGATCACGCCTATGCCGCTTTGGACGCGGCCAAAGCCGGTCCGGTGGCGCAAGGCGCGATCGGGGCGGGCAGCGGGATGACCGCTTTCGGCTTCAAGGCGGGGATCGGATCGGCCTCGCGGGTGATGGCGATTGCGGGGCAGGATTTCACCTTGGGCGCTTTGGTCTTGGCCAATTTCGGTCGCAGCGGCGATCTGGTGCTGCCCGATGGCCGCCGCCCCGATCCGCGCGACATCGGCGACCCCGAACGCGGCTCGATCATCATCGTGCTGGCGATGGATCTGCCGCTGGATGCCCGCCAACTGGGCCGTGTGGCGCGTCGGGCGGGCGCGGGGCTGGCGCGGCTTGGTGCGTTCTGGGGCCATGGCTCGGGCGATCTGGCGATTGCCTTCACCACCGCCGATCCGGTGGAACATGTGCAAAAGGCGCCCTTCCAAGCCAGCCGCCGTCTGAATGACGATCTGATCGACCTGCCCTTCCGCGCCGCTGCGGAAGCAACCCAAGAAGCCGTGCTGAACGCCTTGGCCGCCGCCCCCGCGACGCTTGGACGATCCGGCAGGCTTTATCCGTCATTGGCCGATTGGGCCGCATCGCAAGCATAAGGGAAACCCATGAAAGTCTTCATCTCGGCCGATATGGAAGGCACCGCAGGCATCGCGCATTGGCATGAGGCGACCGCCACCCATGCCGATTACCCGCAATTCCAAGCGCTTATGACCGCCGAAGTCCTGGCCGCCTGCGACGGGGCCCGTGCCGCAGGCGCGCAAGAGGTGGTGATCAAAGATGCCCATGACACCGCGCGCAACATCCTTGCGGGCCAGTTGCCGGACTATGCCCGCATCATCCGTGGCTGGTCGGGCCATCCGGATTCAATGATGTTCGGCTTGGACGACAGCTTTGATGCGGTGATCTATACCGGCTATCACGGCAAGGCGGGCGCCAATGGCAATCCCTTGGCGCATACCTCGGCGCTGGTGATATCGCGGCTGATCATCAATGGCGAGGTGGCCAGCGAGCTGACCTATAACGCCATGACCGCCAAGCGCTATGGCGTCAAATCCGCCTTCCTGTCGGGCGATGGCGACATCTGCCGCGAGGCCGCCGCCATGCTGCCCGGCATCCGCACCAATCCGACGCTGGAAGGGTTTGGCGCGGCCGCCATCTCGATTTCACCCGCCGCATCCTGCCAAGCCATCCGCGACGGCGTTGAAGCGGCACTGCGCGAGGGCAGCGGCGGCATCACCGCCGTGCAAGGCCCCTACGAGGTGATCATCGAATTCGTCAATCCGACCGATGCTTACCGCCTAAGCTGGTATCCCAATGCCCGCCTGCACGGCCCCCGCGCCATCGCCTTTGAAACCACCGACAGCTTCGAGGTATCGCGCGCCTTACGCTTCCTGCTCTGACGCAATTCGGCCCAAGCCTCTGGCCCTGTGCCCCGCTTGATGCTAGCGGCTGGCGCCGGACAGATGTGAGGATGCTGCCATGCAGGTGATCTGGTTGAACGCAGGCCACGAGCCGCCGCCACAACGGGTGCTGGGCGATCCGCGCATCCGCGTGGTGGATCAGGCCGACCTGACGGCGGAAGACCTGCGCCATGCATCGGGGCTGATCACCGGCATGGTGCTGGATCAAAACGCCTTTCTGGCGCTCTCCCCCGCGCTGGAGGCTTTTCTTGATGCGGGCGGGCGGTGGTTTATCAACGGCCATATCCTGCGGAACTTCGTACAAGGCCTGCAGTCTTTCCGCCCGATCCCCCATCCCAAACGCGCCGATTTCACCCATCACCGCCCGATCACCCATCCGATCTTCGACGGCATTGCGGCGGAGAAGCTGGAAACCAACAAAGGCGTTGCGGGCTTCTATGGGCGGGGTGAAAACCCGATGCCCAGCGGCGCGGTGGCGCTGACGCTGATCGCCCAAGGCACCATGGCCGTGGATTGGCTGTGGCTTCGGCCGCAAGGGGGGCGCATCATCTCTCATGCGGGCAATGACTTGCACGAATGCGGTCGCGAATGGGGCTTGGACGATGTCCTGCTGGCCCGCATCATCGACTGGACCGCCGGAGGGAAATGCCTATGCGCCTGATCGCCCCCAATAGCGGCACCTATTACCAGATCGAAACCTTTGACGCCCCGCGTTATGCGCAGGCCTTCGATCTGACACCCGCACCGGAAGAGCTGCAGGGTCTGCTGACGCGTGATGATTGCCTGTTCATCCCCTGCCGCACGCCCGCCCAGCGCATGATCGCCCAGAAAGACCTGATCGCGCGCCATCTGGATCAGGGCGGCACGGTGATTGCCATGGGCGAAAGTCAGTCGCAGCTTTGGCTGCCGCAGGTCCGCTTCCACCATCGCCCGACCAATTGGTGGTGGTGGCTGGAGGACGGCGCCGATCTGGGTGTCACCATCACCGCCCCCGATCACCCCCTGATGCAAGGGATGACCAAGGCGGATGTCAGCTGGCATATCCACGGCCATTTCGATCTGCCGCAAGCGGCCAAGGTCTTGATCCAAGACGCGGATGGCAAGGCGCTAATGTATCTGGACGAGACCAGCCACAAGGGGCGCTTGCTGGTCACCTCCTTGGACCCGATCTATCACCATGGCAGCCATTTCATGCCGGCAACGACGCGGTTTCTGGACCGTTTCCTGCCCAATCTGCGGCGCTGGCTGGCGGCTTAACGCCAGCTCAGATAGCCGCCGAATTCGGCATCGGGCACCAAAGCGCCACCGGTCAGCCAAGAGACATGCGCCGCCTTGGAGGCGGGAATGCCCGCCGCTTCCATCGCCTGCCAATGCAGCAAAGGCCCCGCGATGGCTGTGGCGGCAGAGGGTTCGACCTTCAGCCCATAGCCTTGATGCAAGTGGCGCAGGAAATCATGGGCCTGCGCGTCGGTCACGGTATATATCCCCGACAGCCTGTGCCGCATCAGCGGCGCCACCACCATCGATGCCGCGCCCACCGCCAGCCCGTCCAGTTCGGTCTTGTTGGTCAGGCCGATGTCATAGACCGACACTTCCCGATCATCGCGACCCGATGCCAATTGGACCAACATGCACGGCGCATCAACGGGTTCGGCAAAGATGCAATGCACATCCGCACCGTAAACCTGCCGCAGCCCATAGGCGATCCCGCCCGGCGCGCCCCCCACGCCGCAGGGCAGATGGACAACCAGAGGCTGTGCGGGGCTCACGATCACGCCTGCGGCCAGCAATTGCCCCTGCAATTCGCGCGCCGCACAGGCATAGCCGCAAAACAGATCCAGCGATCTTTCGTCATCCACGAAATGCGCCAGCGGATCGGCTTCGGCCAAAGAGCGTCCCTCGGCGACCGCCGTCCCGTAATCACCGGCATGTTCGACCACCTCGACCCCATGCGCACGAAGGCGGGCCTTTTTCCATTCCTTGGCCTCGACCGACATATGCACCACGGCGCGAAAGCCCAATGCCGCACCGCATAGCCCGATGCTCATCCCCAGATTGCCGGTCGATCCCACCACGATGCTGTGACGCGCGAAGACCGCTTTGGCTTGCGGTTCTGCCAAGGCGGCCAGATCGGCGCCTTCCTCGATCAGCCCCGCCGCGATGGCCAAGCGTTCGGCATAAGCGATCACCTCGTGGAAGCCGCCGCGCGCCTTGACCGATCCGGCCACCGGCAAAGCATGATCGCCTTTGGCAAAAAACGGGCCGCTGATCTGTGGCGACAAGCCGGTCAAGGGGATCAGCGCCGAGCGGATCGCCGGACGCCCCGTTCCCGCCGACGGCAGATGGAACAGCTTTTGCACCAGCCTCGCCGCCCGCGTCATGCGGTCCTGCGCCTTTTCGATCAAGCCATCAATCACCGCATCCGGCGCAGGCGTGGCCGAGTGATCCGGATTGGCCCAGAAAAAAGCCCTGCGCTCTTGCAAGGCGCGCAGGGTTTGCGGTTCGATCTCATAGCTTTGCATTTCTTGCGTCCCTTGGGTACCCAATGGCAAGGGTAGAGCATTCCCCCTATCGCGACAACAGCCGCACTGATTCTGCCGCAAGCCGCATCGCGTTTTTATCCCGTTCGGGCAGATAACCGCTTCGGCGCAACAGCGCCGGATACTGCCGCTGGCTGACACCGTTTTGCAGCTGCTGCACCCGCGACAAAGCCTGCGCCATCACGCGGCGGCTGCGGGGCGGGATCGCGCATCAGCGCCTGCCAGTCCATCGTGCAGGACCCCAGTTGCAGCATGGCGCGGCTGACCCCGACCGCGCGGGCCTCGTCGCTGCGCAGTTTCGAGCCCATGCGGATCAGCCGCAAGGCAGGGTGGAACAGCCGCGCGTCCCATTGCATATGCTTCAAGAAGGCATCGCCTTGGCCGCCAGATCGCGCGAGCGCAGACTGTCCGAGATATGGCCATCCAGGGAAACCTCCAGTTCCGCAATCCGGCCCAGCAACGTGCCGACCATCCCCGCCAGCAGAACCGTCAGGAACCGGCCCCCCCCAACTCCCAGACGTTTTCGGGATGCGTCACATCCAGCAAAGCCACCATCGATGCCGTATAGCCCGCCATCACCATGGTATAAGTGATCAGCCCGCGACGCAGGTTGTCGGCCCAAGTGCAAAGCCCCAACCAAAAGGCCAAGCCGCAGACCAGCAGCAAAAGGCGATCGCGGTGCGAAAGGCGAAAAACATCCGCATCCGATCGAAGCCGAAGCGTTAGAGCACAGCGGTTATGACCGATCAGCCGAAGCGGCGTCAGTAAGTGGCGCGCGGATCAGATCGTCCAAGCGCCTGTCGATCTGGGCAATCCGGCCCATCATCTCGGCGACATCGGCCTGCGCCACGCCCGCCAGAATCTGCGCATCCACCAAGGCCAATTGCTGACGAATGCGCAGAACCAACATCCGCCCTTCTTCGGTCAGGCAGATCCGGCGCAGGCGGCGGTCCCTGGGATCAATTTTACGCGAAATCAGGCCGCGCTGTTCAAGTAGGTCAACTTGTCGCACCAGGCTGGAAGCGTCCAGTCCAAGGCGGTTGGCAAGTTCCACTTGGGTAATGCCGTCGCCGTCCAGATCAAGGCGCACCATCGGCGCGAAAGTGGTTTCCGTTAGCCCCGTTTTAGACAATTCCAGATTGAAAGCTTGACGCCACTTTCGCGCCAAGGAAATGAAAATCAAGCCGAAATCGGCCCCAGGGCCAACCAGAGATGAATACTGTTCATGTAATGTCATGAATCAGTGATAGTCCAAATGATTGGCATTCCTAATAAACTTTTCGTGTGAAATTTATCAATAATATTGGGTATTTGCAAATCACATGGCTCCTATGACGATACGAATAGGTAGCAAACTGGCCGTTGACACCCGCGTTGAACGGCATATATCGGCGCCATGCAAACAACGGCATGGTGAGACCTAATACCGCAACGGCGACACAGAAAAGACCTCAGAGGCGATGCTGCCATCAGCGTCACACCCAAAGGCTCTGGACTGCGCAGCCGCCTTTTTTACGGACATCAAATCCTGACGCGCCGCTGAACAAAGTTGCGGTCGATGGACCAGATTTGCTCTCGCGGGCAAAGACGCTGCACGTCAGCGCTGGTGCCTTATTGTTTGTCGCCTACCGGCATGCCGGATGCATGCGAAATTAATGCTTAAGGCAGTACCGGTTGTGCTGACCTCACATCTTGGAGTTGAAAGATGAAATCGAAATTCGTTCTGGGCCTGACCTCGGCTGTTCTGCTGTCGATGGCCTCGGGTGCTTTCGCGGCTGAACACGAA
>DALYSR010000128.1:8693-11057 GCA_031991825.1 Paracoccaceae bacterium | reverse complement strand
GAACCTGCGTCTTGCGGGCAATGTCTGGCAGGGCATCGTGCTTGCCGCGTTGCAGCAGGGCAAAGACTTCGGTCGCGCATCGCTGGGGCAGGGCCAGAAGGTCAACGTGGAATTCGTTTCCGCCAACCCGACCGGTCCGATGCATGTCGGCCATGTGCGTGGTGCAGTGGTGGGGGACGCTTTGGCGAACCTGCTGGCCTTCGCGGGCTATGACGTGACCCGTGAATATTACATCAACGACGGCGGCGCGCAGGTCGATGTTCTGGCGCGTTCGGCCTTTGAACGTTACCGCGAAGCCAATGGGCTGGAGCCGGAAATCCGCGAAGGCCTGTATCCGGGGGATTATCTGATCCCAGTGGGTGAAGCGCTGAAAGCCCAATATGGCGACAGCCTGCTGGACAAGGATGAAAGCGTCTGGCTGGCGGATGTGCGCGAATTCGCCACCGCAGAGATGATGAAGATGATCCGCGAGGATCTGGCGGCGCTTGGCGTTTCGATGGATATCTATTCGTCGGAGAAAGCGCTATACGGCACCGGCAAGATCGAAGCCGCGATCGCGCGTCTGCGCGAGCTGGATCTGATCTATGATGGCGTGCTGGAGCCGCCGAAGGGCAAGTTGCTGGAAGACTGGGAGCCGCGCGAGCAGACCCTGTTCCGGTCGACCGCGCATGGCGACGATGTTGACCGTCCGGTGATGAAATCCGATGGCACCTGGACCTATTTCGCGCCGGATATCGCTTACCATTACGACAAGGTCTGCCGTGGCTATGATCAGCTGATCGATATCTTCGGGGCTGACCATGGCGGTTACGTCAAGCGCATGAAGGCGGCTGTCTCGGCTTTGTCGGATGGCAAGGTGCCGTTGGACATCAAGCTGGTGCAGCTGGTCAAGCTGTTCAAGAACGGCGAGCCCTTCAAGATGTCGAAACGTGCGGGCACCTTTGTGACCCTGCGCGACGTGGTCGAACTGGCGGGCGCCGATGTGACCCGTTTCATCATGCTGACCCGCAAGAACGACATGGCGCTGGACTTCGACTTCGCCAAAGTGCTGGAGCAGTCGAAGGAAAATCCGGTCTTCTACGTGCAATATGCCAATGCGCGCATCAACTCGATCCTGCGCAAAGCGCGCGAGGCGGGGATTGCGGTGGATGATGCCGATCTGGCCGCCGCCGATCTGTCGATCCTGACGCATGAGGCGGAAATCGCCGTGGCGAAAAAGATCGCCGAATGGCCGCGTCTGGTCGAGGTTTCGGCCCGCACCAACGAGCCGCATCGCATCGCCTTCTACCTGTATGAGTTGGCGTCCGACCTGCATGGGTTGTGGAACCGTGGCAACGATGACACCAGCTTGCGCTTCATTCAGGACGATGCTGCGGTTTCGCAGTCGAAAATCGCTCTGGCGCGGTCGGTTGGCGTTGTCATTTGCGCAGGTCTTGCTATCTTGGGCGTCACGCCGGTCGAGGAAATGCGCTAATCATAAGAGCGCGCCCCTCCGGCTACGGGCAGGGTGGGGCGCGCGGTCTAGGCCGCCTGTCCTCGCGTGATCGAGGCAGAGAATGGCTGATATCAATTTCGACGGTTACCGTGGGCAACCGCCCCGGTTCAGCGCCGCGCAGGTGCAGCGTCTGATCCATATGGCCGGAGCGGGCAGTTCGCTGGCTTTGGTGATCGGCCTTGGCATCTGGGGCTATAACGTCGCGCATCGCGAGGTTGTGGGTCTGCCGGTGTTCCATGCGGCGGAAATGCCGCTCAGGGTCGCGCCGCAAAATCCCGGTGGCAATGTGGTCAGCTATCAAGGCATGGCGGTCAATGTGATCGCAGCCGCGGGCGGACGCGGCGCCAACCCCGAACAGATCATTTTGGCACCCCTTGCCCCGATGTTGGATGAGGAAGACGTGGCAGGGCTGCAACCTTTGCTGGCGGATGGCGATGTGCCGCCCTTACCGGCATCGGCTTTCGAGGCGCCCGCATCGGCTGTTCAGCCGACGGCAAGCTTGGATGCCATGGGGGATGATCTGGCGGGCGACGGTCTGACGGGCCAGCTTGATGCCGCGCCTTTGGTCAATATCCCCGGCGAGCCGCCGGTGCGTTCCTTGCGTCCGGTGCCGCGTGCGGCCAGCAAATTGGCGCCGGTCGATCTGAAGCCGATCGTGGCGGCACCGCCGCCGCCGGTCAAGCTGATGGACCCCGCGCTGTTGAAAGTCGGTGATCGTCTGGTGCAGCTTGGCGCGTTCGACAGCGCCGAGATCGCGCGCAAGGAATGGTCGCGCCTGCAAGGTCGTTTCGGCGATCTGATGGGGGGGAAAGCCGCTTTGGTGCAGACCGCTGAATCCGGTGGCCGCACCTTCTATCGCCTTCGTGCTC
>DALYSR010000128.1:0-8683 GCA_031991825.1 Paracoccaceae bacterium | reverse complement strand
TCGTGCTCATGGTTTTGGCACTTCGGATGACAGCCGCCGCTTCTGCGCCGCGCTGCAAGCCGAAGGGGCCGCTTGCATTCCGGTTACCCATCGATGACTTCTGCCAATCTTGCTGCGATCTTCGGCTGTGCCGGCCCCGTTCTTCTGCCCGAGGAACGCGCTTTCTTCCGCGCGGCCGATCCCTTCGGCTTCATCCTGTTCGCCCGTAATATCGAGACGCCTGCACAGGTCGCCCGCCTCTGCGCCGATCTGCGCGATGCGCTTGGCCGTGATGCGCCGATCTTGATCGACCAAGAGGGCGGTCGCGTGCAGCGGATGCGCGGCCCGCATTGGCGCGAATGGCAGCCGTCGTTTGATATGCTGGCGCAGGCCCGCGATCCCGAACGCGCGATCTATCTGCAGATGCGGCTGATCGCCGATGAATTGCGTGGCGTCGGGATCGATGCCAATTGCGCGCCTTGTGCCGATGTGGCGCAGGCGCTGACCCATCCGTTCCTGCGCAACCGCTGTTATGGCGAAGAGGCGACGGTGGTCACCCGACTGGCGCGCGCCGCCTCCGACGGCCTGCTGGCGGGGGGCGTTTTGCCGGTGGTCAAGCATTTGCCCGGCCATGGTCGCGCCACGGCCGATAGCCACAAGGACCTGCCGCAGGTGGATGCCTCGCGCGAGGAACTGGCGCGGATCGACTTCGCGCCTTTCGCGGCGCTGAAGGATCTGCCGATGGCGATGACCGCGCATATCGTGTTCAAAGCCTATGATGCGGCGCTGCCCGCGACCCAAAGCCCTGAAATGATCCGCGTGATCCGCGAGGAGATTGGCTTTGAAGGTCTGTTGATGACCGATGATCTGAACATGCAGGCTTTGTCGGGTAATCTTGGCCAGCGCACGGCGGCATCCATGGCGGCGGGCTGCGATATCGCGCTGCATTGCAAGGGCGATATGGCGGAAATGCAGACGGTGGCAGCCGCCTGCGGTCGGCTGAATCCTGCCGCTTTGATCCGTGCGGATCGCGCCTTGGCGCAGCGCCATGCGCCCGATGCGGTTGACATCGCGGCTTTGGCGGCGGAATTTGACCGCCTAATGCCGACCGCCTGACAGGACCGATACATCTTATGTCTGAACCCATCGCTGAAGATTGGGGCGATGCGCGCCTTAATGCTGCCGACCGTCTGGCTGCCGAGGCGCTGATTGTCGATGTCGACGGCTATGAAGGCCCGCTGGACCTTTTGCTGACGCTGGGCCGCACCCAGAAGGTCGACCTGCGCAAGGTGTCGGTTCTGCAATTGGCCGAACAATATCTGACCTTCGTGCAGCAGGCCCAAGCCCTGCGGATCGAACTTGCCGCCGATTATCTGGTGATGGCGGCGTGGCTGGCCTTCCTGAAATCGCGCTTGTTGCTGCCGCCGGTTCCGGGCGATGACGGCCCCAGCGCCGAAGAGATGGCCTCGCATCTGGCCTTCCAGCTGGAACGCCTGCAAGCGATGCGCGAGGCGGCGGCGCAGTTGATGGCGCGCGACCAATTGGGGCGGGACTTCTTTGCCCGCGGCCAGCCCGAAGCGCTGAACCTGGAACGCCATGTCAGCTATGAGGCCAGTTTGCTGGACCTGATGCGGGCCTATGCGCGCATTCGCACCAAAGACGAATTCCGCCCCTTCGTGATGGATCGCAGCGATCTTTTCACGATGGAACAGGCGCTTGATCGGATGCGCGGGCTGTTGGGCTATTTCGGCGAATGGTCCGATCTGACCCAGTTCCTGCCCGATGGCTGGAACAGCAATCCGATGCGCAGGCGGTCCTCGCAGGCCGCGCATTTCGCGGCGATCCTTGAACTGGCCAAAAGCGGGCAGGTCGAGTTGAAGCAGGGCGATACCTTCGCCCCCATCCATATCAGGCGTAAAGAATGACCGACAGTTCCGCTCACGTGGTAGAGCATCCCGCTGACACCCCCGATACCGCAGCCGCGCGTTCGGGGTTGGATATCCCCACCATGGCGGCGCAAGAGCGCATGGTCGAGGCGATCTTGTTCGCGGCGGCCGATCCCGTCAGCCTGTCCGAACTTGCCAAGCGGATGCCGATCGGGTCCGATCCGGCCGAGGCAATGGTGCTGTTGCGCAAACGCTATGACGGGCGGGGCGTGCAGATCGTCAAGGTGGGGGATGCCTGGGCGTTTCGCACGGCCCCCGATCTGAGCCATCTGATGCGCAAGGAAGTGCAGGAAACCCGCAAGCTGTCGCGGGCCGCGATCGAAAGCCTTGCGATCATCGCCTATCACCAGCCGATCACCCGCACGGAAATCGAAGAAATCCGCGGTGTGGCGGTCAATCGGGGCACCATTGATCAGCTGATGGAGCTGGGCTGGATCCGGCTGGGCAGGCGGCGGATGACACCGGGGCGTCCGGTGACTTTCGTGGTGACAGAAAAATTCCTTGATCAGTTCGGCCTTGAATCGGCGCGCGATCTGCCGGGCATTGCCGAATTGCGCGCGGCGGGTCTGTTGGACAATCGCCCCCCGATGGGGGCAGGCCAATCGATCACGGATGATGACGATGACGAGGATCTGCCCGAAGCCGCAGCTCCGGCTGTGAAAACCGGCCTTGATATCCTTGATCTGGAAACCACCAGCCTTGATGATGGGGCCCAAAGCGAATTGTTCGAGGATTGATCCAGAGATGAACCCGCTGTTGTCGATGGCCCTGCGCCGTGTGCTGACCAAAGTAGTTGAAACCGGCGTGGCGCAGGGCAAAGCCACGCTGATCAAACGCGCCGACGAGGCGGGGGTGACCCGTGATCTGGGTATCAAGCAGGGCGAACCGATCAAGCCGCCGCCGCTTGCCACGCCCGAAGACCGTCAAGCGGCGGTGCGCGCCGCCGGTAAGGCTGCGGGTAAACTTCTGCATATCGGGCGCAACCTGACGCGCTGATCGCGCGTTTATCCTGCAAAACTGCCGCTTGCGCGACTACACGGTCTTGGGACTTGCGCGGCTCGATCCGCGATATATAGTCACGCACAGCAGGATCGGGATGCCTATGTGCCTCCCGCAGGAGGGTGATGCAGTGACTTACGTCATAAGCCATCGACATGACTGCCTTGAGCCGCAGGCGCTAGCCTTGCGCGGCCAGCCGCAACTTTGGCATGTGATAGCCAGTCACATGCCCAGATATTCTGCCAGTCTTCCTGCCAGTCTGACCACCGAACATATCCATAGACAATTGAACAAGCGCGTGGGCTCCACGCGCTTTTTGCATTCTCGGGCATCGGCGATGGGCCCCCTTGAGGCCGCGCCGCCGACGGATGCCCCATCGCGCAGCAAGGAGATCCGATCATGACCATAGCCACCGCAAATCTGCGCACCTTGGTTCTGAACGCGGACATGCAACCGCTCAGCTGGGCACCGCTGTCAGTCTGGAGCTGGCAGCAGGCACTGGTCGCCGTCATGCAAAACCGCGTGGTGCAGTTGAAAAGCTATGACGATGTCATGGTCCATTCCGCGAGCCAGCACTACGAGGTTCCCGCAGTGGTGGCGCTCAAACGCTATCGCAAACGCAAATCGGTGTCCTTCACCCGCTTCCACGTTTTCTTGCGCGACGAATTCACCTGCCAATATTGCGGTAAGCAATTCATGGCCAAGGATCTGACCTTCGACCATGTGCAGCCCCGCAGCAGGGGCGGGCTGACGCGATGGGAAAATATCGTCACCGCCTGCGGGCCGGACAATCTGCGCAAGGCCAACAAGACCCCGCGCGAGGCGCATATGAAATTGATGCGCCCGCCCTTCGCGCCGACCCCGCATCAGCTGGATGCCGCCGCCCGCCTTTTACCCCGCGTCCGCCAAGACCTGCATCAGACGTGGATGGATTACCTCTATTGGGGGTCGGAACTGGAAGGTTAGGGGGGCAAGCCTGCGGAATTGTCGGGGATCGCGCCACAAAATGCACAAAACGGCGTTTTTATACGGTGCTATAGCGGGGGCAGGAATTGTCCGATCTATGGTTTGATCTGGCAAAATCCGGCATTTAACCACATGACACTGCCGCTTATTCGGGCTAAGGGGAGGGAAGTTTGAGGGTCGCGCCGGATCTCCCTATCTGCGAGTTGACGTTAGGCGCTAGACTGGGATCATGTCTCGGGATATAAGGCCTTCGTTAGCGCTAACGTCGCAGTAGAGGCGAGGTAATCCGATGGTGTCGCGTGTAATTCCGGTCGAAGTCTTTGACTTAGTGATCTTCGGCGGAACGGGCGATCTTGCCCGCCGCAAGATCCTTCCCGGTCTGTATCGTCGTTTCTTGGCGGGTCAGATGACCCCAGATAGCCGTATCATCGGTGCCGCGCGTGCCGAGCTGGACGGCGCGGGTTTCCGCAAGATGATCCATGATGCGATCATCGAATTCGTGCCGGCGAAATATCGCGACGACGCGACGATTGCGGCGTTTCTGGGCCAGATCCACTATGTCACCATCGACGTGAAGGGCGAGGCGGGCTGGGACGAGCTGAAGGAGATGATGCGCGACGACGTGGTGCGCGCCTTCTACTTCTCGGTCGCGCCCAGCTTGTTCGGCGATATCGCGCTGCGGTTGAAATCGCATGATGTGGCCAATGACACCTCGCGTATCGTGGTGGAAAAGCCCTTTGGTCGCGATTTGCAGACCGCCAGGGAACTGAATGCCACCTTGGCGCAGCATTTCCATGAGACGCAGATCTACCGGATCGACCATTATCTTGGCAAAGAAACGGTGCAGAACCTGATGGCGGTGCGTTTCGCCAATATCCTGTTCGAGCCGATCTGGAAGGCGCAATATATCGACCACGTGCAGATCACCGTGGCCGAAACCGTCGGCGTCGAAGGCCGTGGCGCCTATTACGACAAATCCGGCGCGATGCGCGATATGGTGCAGAACCACATCATGCAGCTTTTGTGCCTGATCGCGATGGAACCGCCCTATCACTTCGATTCCGACGCCGTGCGCGACGAGAAGCTGAAAGTGATCCGCGCGCTTGAACCGGTGCCGTCGAGCGATATCGTGCGGGGCCAGTATCGTGCGACCGCGACGGAAGGCGGCTATCTGGATCATGCCGAAGATCCGGCCTCGATCACCGAGAGCTATATCGCCATGAAGCTGCATATTTCCAACTGGCGTTGGAAGGGCACGCCCTTCTATCTGCGCACCGGCAAGCGGTTGCGCGGGCGGGCGTCGGAAATCGCGATCTATTTCAAAGAACCGCCGCATAAAATCTTTGACGATGCGAAGGGCTGGCGTGAAAACGTGCTGGTCATCCGTCTGCAACCCGATGAAGGGATGCATTTGAACGTGATGATCAAGGAACCGGGTCCGGGTGGCATGCGTCTTACCCAAGTGCCGCTGGACATGACCTTTGCCGAAGCGCTTGGCCCAGAGGCGGAAGACGTGCCGGATGCCTATGAACGTCTGATCATGGATGTGATCCGTGGCAATCAGACCCTGTTCATGCGCGGCGACGAGGTCGAGGCCGCTTGGGCTTGGACCGATCCGATCATTGAAGCTTGGACCCAGCGCGGTGAGAAACCCCAAGGCTATGAGCCGGGTTCGTCCGGTCCGGATGATGCCATGATGCTGATGCACCGCGATGGTCGCCGTTGGAGAGAGGTTCGCTAATGGAATTTCGCAGCTACCCTGATGCAGAAATGATGTTCTTGGCGGTGGCGCAAGCCGTCGCCACCGAATTGGGGACGTTCCTGCGCCGTGACGGCAAAGCCAGCCTTTGCGTGCCCGGTGGCACCACGCCGGGTCCGGTGTTCGACACCCTTGCGGGGGTGGAACTGGACTGGGCCAATGTCGCGGTCTTCCTGAACGACGAACGCTGGGTTGGCGAAGACAGCCCGCGCTCGAACACGCGGCTCTTGCGTGAACGACTGCTGCGCGGGCCTGCTTCGGCTGCGACCTTGGTGCCGCTTTATGCCGATGCGCCGACACCGGAAGACAAGTTGGAAGAACTCTCGGAAGGCATCGCGCCCTATCTGCCGATTTCGGTCCTGCTGTTGGGCATGGGGGCGGATATGCATACCGCAAGCCTGTTCCCTGGTGCCGACAAGCTGGAAGAAGCTTTGTCCAGTGACGCGCCGATCCTGATGGCTTTGCGGTCCGAAGCGGCGGGCGAGCCGCGCATTACTTTAAGCGCGCCGGTGCTGAAAGGCGCCTTCCACACCCACGTCTTGATCCGTGGCGCCGAAAAGCGCGAGGCATTGGAACGTGCGCTGCATCTGAGCCCGATTGACGCGCCGATCCGCGTCGTCCTTGACACCGCAACTGTTCACTGGACGGAGTGAAAATGACCAAAGTTTGGACTGCCCTGACCACCAAAAGCGCTGCCGTGGCGGGGCGCTCCATCCTTGATCTGTTCCAGCAAGACACCCGTGCCACCGATTTCAGCGTCGAAGCCGATGGGCTGATCTTCGATTACGCCAAAACCAATATCGACGCGGAAACCCGTGATCTGCTGGTGCAATTGGCGGCGCAAAGCGGCGTCGAAGCCAAACGCGAGGCGATGTTCTCGGGCGCGAAGATCAATGACACCGAAGGCCGCGCCGTGCTGCATACGGCGCTTCGCAACCTTGATCAGCCGGTTTTCGTGGATGGCGCCGATGTGATGGGGCCGGTGCGCGACACCTATGCCCGCATGGAAGCTTTCGCCCGCGATCTGCGCGATGGCAGCTTTAAAGGGCAGGGCGGCAAGATCACCGATGTGGTCAATATCGGCATCGGCGGATCGGATCTGGGTCCGGTGATGGCGGTGCTGGCGATGGCCCCCTATCATGACGGGCCGCGCAGCCATTTCATTTCCAATGTCGATGGCGCCCATGCCGCCGACATCTTGAAGCATCTCGACCCCGAAACCACTTTGGTGATTGTAGCCTCGAAAACCTTTACCACTATCGAGACCATGACCAATGCCGAAACGGCGCGGGCATGGATGGCGGGCAAAGTGGCAAATCCTGCGGCGCAATTCGCCGCTGTTTCCACCGCTGGCGACAAGACCGCCGCTTTCGGTATCGCGCCGGAACGCGTCTTCGGCTTCGAAGACTGGGTCGGCGGGCGCTATTCGATGTGGGGTCCGATCGGGCTGCCGATCATGCTTGCCGTGGGTCCGGAAAACTTCGCGCAGTTTTTGGCAGGCGCGCGCGCGATGGATCAGCATTTCCGCCAGACGCCGCTTGCGCAGAACATGCCCGTGCAGCTGGCTTTGGTCGGCATCTGGCACAACCAGTTCTGCGGCTATGCGACCCGCGCCGTGCTGCCGTATGAACAGCGCCTGACCCGTCTGCCCGCCTATCTTCAGCAGATGGAAATGGAAAGCAACGGCAAGCGCGTGGCGATGGACGGGACGGACCTGCCGTATCATTCGGGCCCCGTGGTCTGGGGCGAGCCGGGCACCAATGGTCAGCACGCGTTTTACCAGCTGATCCACCAAGGCACCCGCGTTGTGCCCTGCGAATTCCTTGTGGGCCGCGAAGGGTTCGAACCCGACCTCGCGCATCAGCATTTGCTGTTGGTCGCCAATTGCTTGGCGCAATCCGAAGCCTTGCTGCGCGGCCGCTCCTTGGACGAGGCCCGCGCGATCATGGCCAAGAAAGGTCTGACCGGTGCGGAATTGGAACGCCAAGCGCGCCACCGTGTCTTCCCCGGCAATCGCCCGTCAACCACTTTGGCTTATCCGAAACTGACCCCCTTCGTGCTGGGGCAGATCGTGGCTTTGTATGAACACCGCGTCTTTGTCGAAGGCGTGATCTTGAACATCAATTCCTATGACCAATGGGGCGTGGAATTGGGCAAGGAACTGGCCTTGGCGCTGCAACCGGTGCTGGAAGGCCGCGAAGATACAGCAGGCAAGGACGGCTCGACCGCGCGTCTGGCTGCATGGTTCCGCGGCTAAAAGGTTTCACACTATGAAAAAGGGCGCGGGGAAAACCTCGCGCCCTTTTCTGATGGGATTATTTCAGCGCTGCGGTGACGATGATTTCGACCTTGTACCCCGGTGCCGCCAGTTTCGCTTCGCCGGTCGCACGTGCAGGGGTATGGCCTTGAGCAACCCACTGGTCCCAAACCGCATTCATCTCGGAAAAATCGGCCATATCGGCCAGCCAGATCTGGGCCGACAGGATGCGGGTTTTATCGATGCCAGCTTCGGCCAGCAGCGCGTCGATGGCCGCCAGCACTTCGGTGGTCTGCTGGGTCACGGTGGTGTCGGGGGTGCCGACTTGGCCTGCCAGCCAGATGATGCCGTTATAGGCGACAGCTTCGCTCATGCGGGCGCCGGTGCTATAGCGTTTGATATCGGTGTTCATGAAAGTACCTTCCTGTTGCAAGCCGCCCATGGGTAAACATTCGTCGTGGCAAAGAAAAGAGGCAGCGGGGGACCGCTGCCGTAATGGCCTATTTTCCCGCCGTAAATGACCGGGAATTATGCGTGAAAAGCAAGGCTTAGTTGTGCGATACGTGACGCGCGGCTTCGGCCATATGGTGCGGCAGCAAATCATCGCGCGGTGTCAGGACGCCGAAACCATTGCGCGCCCATCGGGCGATCGGCCATGTCCATCCCATCTGGGCCGAACGGTTCGGCCGCAGATAGATCCAGTTCAAAAGCCCCGCGGGCACCCCGATCACCACGGCCAATATCCCCGCCCATAGGAAGGTATAGACCGAGAAATAC
>DALYSR010000127.1:0-11060 GCA_031991825.1 Paracoccaceae bacterium | reverse complement strand
GGAGCCGGCCGAAACGGTTGGAACGTGCAAGTTGCACCTTCCGGTTATGGAGTGCGGCGACCTCAGGGAGGAGGAGGAGGTCGCCGCGGATCCGACAGGCCCCAGGGAGGAGGAGGGGGCCTCTCGCATCTATTTGGGGCCAAAGGCCCCGTATGGGGAGCACCGGCACGAGGGAGGAGAGTGCCGATGCAATTGCGGGACCTCAGGGAGGAGGAGAGAGGCCCTACAAAACTGGTTTGCCTGTTTCCGGTCTTGGCCTGGTTCCGCTTTCGCGACTCGACAGGCTTGCAACTTTTGCAGGCGTCCCGTCGGATCTGCGATGCGTTAGGCACGGCGGGTCGTCCGGGGTGGTATCGTGTATCTGTCAGGCTGCGTTGATGTCTTGCTGCCCGTTGAAGTTAAAATGCGCTAATTGCTGCGATTGCACAATGGAAGTTGCAGCAATGCAGTCATGCGCTCACCGCATAGGTCGAGCGGTTGAAATTGGCATAACAGCGACATGGTATGTGTTTTGATCCCCTAAGGTGGAAGATCCTTCCCCGAGGCGGCTGATCGATGTGGTCGACACAGGAACGGGGCTTGAGCTTTCGGCCGAAGCCTAGGACTGTAGCCGCAACAGCATGTATGATGCGTAAATTCCAAGGGTAGGGGCAGAAATGGCCATTCATCGCGATCAGGTTCTGGCAGTTCTGAAAGGGGTGGCTTTGCCCGGAGGCGGCGATCTTCTATCGCGCGATCTGGTCAGGGCCTTGTCGATCGACGGCGGAAAGGTGCAATTCGTGATCGAGGCGGGCTCGGCCGCCGAAGCGCGCTTGCTGGCCCCCTATGAAGCGTCGATTCGCGCCGCCGTGCAGGCGATTGACGGTGTCGAACAGGTGCAGGTGATTCTGACCGCGCATGAGCAAGCCCCCAAAGCGGGGTCGCATGATGGCCATGCCCATGCCGCCCCTGCGGCGCCCAGCCTGAAGATTGGCCAGCATCCCACGCCGCAGCAAGGCGGGCCGCAGGCGATTTCCGGTATCGACCGGATCATCGCGATCGGTTCCGGCAAGGGCGGTGTCGGCAAATCGACGGTCAGCTCTAATCTGGCCGTGGCTTTGGCGCGTCAGGGCCGCCGTGTTGGTCTGCTGGATGCCGATATCTACGGCCCCAGCCAACCGCGCATGATGGGCGTGTCCAAGCGCCCCGCCAGCCCTGACGGCAAGATCATCGAGCCGGTCCATGCGCATGGCGTCACCATGATGTCGCTTGGTCTGATGCTGAAGGAAGACGAAGCGGTGATCTGGCGCGGTCCGATGATCATGGGGGCTTTGCAGCAGCTGCTGACCCAAGTGGCATGGGGCAAGCTGGATGTGCTGCTGATCGATCTGCCGCCGGGCACCGGCGATATCCAGCTGAGCCTTGCACAGCGCACCAAGCTGACGGGGGCCATTCTGGTATCGACCCCGCAGGATGTGGCGCTGCTGGATGCGAAAAAGGCGCTGGATATGTTCCAGAAGCTGAAAACGCCGGTTTTGGGCCTGATTGAAAACATGTCCACCTTCTGCTGCCCCAATTGCGGCCATGAAACCCAGATATTCGGGCATGGCGGCGTGCGGGCGGAAGCTGCGCGTCTGGATCTGCCGTTCCTGGGCGAGTTGCCCTTGGCTTTGGCTGTGCGCGAGGCAGGGGATGCGGGCACGCCGATTGCCGCGACCGACAGCCCTGAGGCCGAAGCTTATGGCCGCTTGGCCACCCGCTTGATCGACGGCGGCATGGCCTAGGCGCGGTTTCTGCCCTTAGGGCAAGATGTCCGGGCGATCACGCCGAATCACCAACATGGGAACATCTGGGAAATCCGGGCGGCTACGTCCGGATTTTCAATTTGCGCGGGAAAAACCTGCCTTCGAACTCGCCGCTTGCCAGTGTCCTGACCGCCACACTTGCCGCTTGGGCAGGCGATTTTCGATGGCTTTGGGAAAATCTGGGAAATTTTTAAGTTCCGCTAGATTTAGGGCGCGTTTTTCCAATATCGCTAATTGTAGGATAGCGTTCCTTTTTTAGTCCTCTGGAACTTTTTGAACCCCCCTTGGAACAAGCAAAAAATTGGTGATTCTCAAGCAACTTTCCCGTTGCTTCCCAGATGATCCCATGCCATCCCTTGCATATCGTAACGGATCATGATGCAGGGGCAGCAAAAGAACCCCGAACAGGCGAAAAGTCAGGCTTCATACAGGCAGTCCGTTCACGACCATGAGAGATCCGGCGCGCGAGCGAGCAGACATCACCCCAGGTGGCGCGCGTAGCTGGACACCCAGCGATGGGACAGACGGCGGATCGAGCAGTGGCAGCAGCTCGGTCCGCCGTATCCATTTCAGCCCCCTGCAAGCGGGGCTGCCAGTAACGAGGAAGGGCGAGGCGTCAGGCAATGTCCGAAGCATTCAGGGGCGAATACTACCAGAAGGTAGACGGAAAGGCGCGGGTGCTTATTCCTGCTGCATTCCGGCGCGTTCTTGATGCAGGCGATGCGCGCACCCCAGACAGCCCCCGCACGCGGATGGTGATTGTCTATGGCGGCAAGCATCGGACCTTTTGCGAATGCTACAGCTTTGCCGAAGCCGAAACCCTTGCACGCATGGTTGCCAAACTCCCCCCCGGCTCGAAAGAACGGCTGCGGGCGGAACGAGATCTGATCACCCTCTCGGCCACCATCGATATCGATGAAGATGGCCGGATCGTCTTGCCGCCGAAAGTGCGCGACAAATTGGGGATTGCTTCCGAGCATCTCAAGGAGGGGGCCGAAGCCGTCTTGGCAGGGGCCACGAACCGCTTTACGCTTTGGCGTAAGGATATTTACGAAGCTGAATTCCTCGACGATGACGAGGAAGACGATATTGACCCGCTGGCGCTTCTGGGCGGCCTGACGGGTTCAGGGGACTGACATGACGGATGCAAGCGATCAAGATACCGGTCGCGCCCCTCATATTCCGGTGCTTTTGCGCCCGATTCTTGAACATTGCGCACCTATCTCCGGTCTTTGGCTGGATGGCACCTTTGGGGCGGGCGGCTATGCGCGCGCGTTGATGGAAGCGGGGGCCGATGTGATCGGCGTCGACCGCGACCCATTGGCGCTGCAGATGGCCGAAGCTTGGAAGGGCGATTATGGCGACCGGCTGACGCTGGTGGCGGGCACGTTCTCGAAGCTCGATGAATATGCGCCGCGCGCCCTTGACGGGGTCGTGCTGGATTTGGGCGTGTCGTCCATGCAGTTGGATCTGGCGGAACGGGGGTTCTCGTTCCAAAAGGACGGCCCGCTGGATATGCGGATGAGCCAGGACGGTGAAAGTGCGGCCGATATCGTCAATACCGCTGACGAAGAGCGCATTGCCGATATCCTGTATTACTACGGCGAAGAACGCGCCTCGCGCCGCATCGCGCGTGCGATTCTGGCGGCGCGTGAAAAAGAGCCGATCACCCGCACCTTGCAACTGGCGGAAATCGTGTCGCGCTGCTTGCCGCGCCCCAAACCGGGGCAAAGCCATCCGGCGACCCGCAGCTTCCAAGCCCTGCGCATTGCGGTAAACACCGAATTCACCGAACTGGCCGAAGGTCTGGCGGCGGCAGAACGCGCGCTGAAACCGGGCGGGTTGCTGGCCGTGGTCAGCTTCCACAGCCTTGAAGACCGCATCGTGAAGCGCTTCTTCCAGATTGCGGCGGGTCAGGAATCCAATGCCAACCGCTACTTGCCGCAAAAAGCGGAAAGCACCGCGCGGTTCGAACTGGTGTCCAAGCGCGGCATCGGGCCGGATGATCAGGAACTGGCAGAAAATCCGCGCTCGCGCTCGGCGCGTCTGCGGATCGGTCGCCGCACCACGGCACCGGCGAAAACCATTGATACGGCGGATCTTGGTCTACCCGAACCTCCGGTCAAGAAAGGGCGGCGGGGATGAAGCCGGTTCTTTATGTCTTGTCGTTCCTTGCCGTCTTGGGCTTGGGGTTCTGGGCATATCATGAACATTACCAAACGCGCGACGTGCTGCGTGAAGTCCAAGCCTTGCAACGCGAGATCGCCTCGCTGCGCGAGGCTTTGGCGCTTCAAAATGCCGAATGGGCCTATCTGAATCGACCCGATCGGTTGCGCGATCTGGCGGCGCTGAACTTCGACCGGCTGGGGCTGATGGCATTGGAGCCGACCCAGTTTGGCGATGCCTCGCAAGTGGCCTATCCGCCGCCACCGCCGCCGGTGATCGAACCCTTCACCGGCTTTGACGGTGATCTGGATGCCGATATGGAAGGCGTGGTGGGGGGCTCCGATGGCCAAGCCCCCGTTGCCCGTTCCGGTCAGGAGGATCCGCTGTGACCCCTCGTATCCCCTTGCGCCCTTTGGCGCGGATCCTGCAGGCCCGTATGCAGGGCCAAAACCCCGATGCCATCGAACGCGAAAACCTGCGCCTGCGTCACGAACAGATGCGCGACAAGGCCCGTTCGCGCGCCGAAGCGCGGTTGCTGTTCTTGGGCGCGGCTTTCTTCGTGGTGTTCGCCACCATCGGCATCCGCATGGGCTTTATGGCCGCGACCGAGCCTTCGGAACCGCGCGCCGCCGCGCTGGGGGCCGAGATTCTGGCGCAACGTGCCGATATCACCGACCGCAACGGTCGCCTGCTGGCGACCAATATGCTGACCCATGCGCTTTACGCCCATCCCAAGGAAATGGTCGATCCTGCCCGCGTCGCCCGCGAGCTGGTCGAAATCTTCCCCGAAATGAATGCGCAGGATCTGGAACGTCGCTTTACCGACGGGCGCAGCTTCATCTGGCTGCGCAAGGTCCTTGCCCCCGAACAGCAACAAGCCGTGCATGAAATCGGCGATCCGGGCCTGTTGTTCGGCCCGCGCGAGATGCGGATCTATCCCAATGGCAAGCTGGCCGCCCATATCCTTGGCGGGTCCTCCTTCGGCAACGAAGGCGTGCATTCGGCGGAAGTCATCGGCACCGCCGGCGTTGAAAAGGCGATGGACGAACGCCTGCGCGATCCGGCGCAGGGCGACAAACCGCTGGAACTTTCGCTGGATTTGACCGTTCAGGCCGCGATGGAAGAGGTGCTCGCCACCGGCATGACCATGATGAATGCCAAGGGCGCGGCGGGTATCGTACTGGATGTGCATACCGGCGAAGTGCTCGCCATGGCGAGCCTGCCCGATTTCGACCCCAATAACCGCCCCAATCCCGTGCTGCCCAAGGGGGCCGAACCTGGGGACAGCCCGCTGTTCAACAGATCGGTGCAGGGCGTCTATGAACTTGGCTCGGCCTTCAAGATTTTCGCGGCCGCCCAAGCGATGGAATTGGGGTTGCTCAATCCCGATTCTCAGGTCGATGCGAATGCGCCGCTGCATTGGGGCCGCTTCCGCATCAAGGAATTTAGGAACCACAATTACGGCCCCTACCTGACCCTGCGGCAGGTGATCGAGAAATCGTCGAACGTCGGCACTGCGAATGTGGCACTGAAGATCGGTGGCGTGCGCCAGCAGGCCTTCCTCAAATCGCTCGGCTTCTTTGACGCGACCCCGATCGAGCTGGGCGAGGCACCGACCGGCAGGCCCTTGGTGCCGCCCAGATGGTCCGATATCGTCACCATCACCACCTCTTATGGCCATGGTCTGGCGGCAAGCCCTTTGCATCTGGCGGCTGGCTATGCGGCCATCGCCAATGGCGGCACTCGCGTGCGCCCGACGATTCTGAAGCAACCCAGCGCCACCTATGGCGAACGTGTGATGCGCGAAGAGGTGTCGCGAGAAGCGGTGGCCATGCTGCGCTCCGTCGTGGTCCGCGGCACCGCATCTTATGGTGAAGTGCAGGGCTATGAAGTCGGCGGCAAGACCGGCACCGCCGACAAGCCCAAACCGGGTGGCGGCTACTACAAGGACAAGGTGGTCAATACCTTCGCCTCGGTCTTCCCGTCCTCCAGCCCGAAATATGTGGTGCTGGTGACTTTGGACGAACCAGTTGAAACCACCGGTCCGGTGCCGTTGCGCACCGCAGGCTATACCGCCGTTCCGGTCGCCGCCGAGGTGATCCGTCGCATCGCGCCGCTCTTGGGCGTGCGTCCGGCGGTTGAACCTCTCTATGCGGATCGGCTAACTGCGGTGAAACGGTGACAGCTTTGCCAAATCGATCTGGCAGGGCATCACCCGACGGGCGCGGGCAGAGCCTGCGCGCAGTATAAAGGCACGGGATTATGGCAGAGCGGCAGGCGACACTTGGCGAATTGGGGCTGACCTCCCCTTCGGGGACGGTGGACCGGATACACGGGCTTGCGGTGGATAGCCGTGCGGTGAAGCAGGGCTTCTTGTTTGCCGCCTTGCCCGGCAGCCAGATCCATGGTGCCACTTTCGCGGCGACGGCTGTCGCGAAAGGGGCAACCGTCGTTCTGACCGATGCCGAAGGCGCGAAACTGGTGCAGGCCGAAGGTCTACCGGTGGCCTTGGTGGTGGTCGAAGATGCGCGCGAAGCTTTCGCCCGTGCCGCTGCCCTGTGGTTTGCCGCCCAGCCCGAGGTGATGGTGGCGGTCACCGGCACCAATGGCAAGACCAGCGTGGCCACATTCACCCGCCAGATATGGGAAGCCTTGGATATCGCGGGGATCAATATCGGCACCACCGGTGTCGAAGGCGCATGGACCGCGCCCTCCAGTCACACCACGCCGGATGCCTTGACCCTGCACGCGATGCTGGCTGCAGCTGCGGCGGCAGGCGTGACCCATGCGGCGATGGAAGCCTCATCCCACGGGATCGAACAGCGGCGGATGGACGGCGTGCGGCTGAAGGCGGCCGCCTTCACCAATCTGACGCAGGACCATCTGGACTACCACAAGACGATGGATGCCTATTTCGATGCCAAAGTGGCCTTGTTCGACCGTCTGTTGCCCGATGACGGCGTGGCGGTGGTCAATCTGAACGGCGCGCGCTCGGATGAAATTCTGGCCCGCTGTGCGGCGCGCGGCCTGCAGACGCTGACCATCGGTCCGGCGGAAAGCCGCGCCGATTTCCGCATCCTGTCGCAGCGCTTTGACGCGACGGGGCAGGATTTGCGCTTTGACTGGCAGGGCAAGACCCAATTGGTGCGTTTGAACCTTGTCGGCGGTTTCCAAGCGGAAAACGTGGCCGTGGCGGCGGGGCTGGTGATCGCTTGCGGCGCGCCTGCCGAGGCGGTCTTTGCCGTGCTGCCGCGGCTGAGCGGTGTGCGGGGCCGGATGGAACTGGCCGCGACGCGGCAGAACGGGGCGGCGGTCTATGTCGATTTCGCCCATACGCCCGATGCTTTGGAAACCGCGCTGAAAGCTTTGCGCCCGCATGTGATGGGCCATATCCACGTGGTCTTTGGCGCAGGTGGCGATCGAGACACCACCAAGCGCCCGCTGATGGGCAAAGCGGCGCTGACCTATGCCGACAAGCTGATCGTGACCGATGACAATCCGCGTTCGGAAGATCCGGCATCGATCCGTGCGGCAATCATGCAAGCCTGTCCGCAGGCGCAGAATGTGGGCGACCGCGCCGAGGCGATCTTGCGCGGTGTGGCGGGGCTTGAAGCCGGTGACGCCTTGTTGGTGGCCGGCAAGGGCCATGAAAGCGGCCAGACCATCGCGGGGCATGTCTATCCCTTCGATGATGTCGAACAGGCCAGCGTGGCTGTGGCCGCTTTGGACGGGATGATCTGATATGGCAATTCTTGGGACCGCAGCGGATGCTGCAACTGTTGGAACCGCAGCGGGTGCTGCAACTTTGTGGACGGCAGTGGAAGCTGCAGCGGCTGCAGAGGGCCGCGCGATTGGTGACTGGCAGGTCAGCGGGGTGTCGATCGACACCCGAACCCTGCAAAAAGGCGATCTGTTCGTGGCGTTGCAAGCCGCCCGCGATGGCCATGATTTCGTGGCGCAGGCCTTGGCCAATGGGGCAGGCGCGGCTTTGGTGTCGCGTATTCCCGATGGCGTGGCGGCGAATGCGCCGCTGTTGCTGGTCGATGATGTGCTGAAGGGGCTGGAACGCCTTGGCGTGGCGGCGCGGGCCCGCACCAAAGCGAAGGTCGTGGCCGTGACCGGTTCGGTCGGCAAGACATCGACCAAGGAAATGCTGCGCGCAATTTTGGGCGGGCAGGGCCGTGTTCACGCGGCAGAGGCCAGCTATAACAACCACTGGGGCGTGCCGCTGACCTTGGCGCGGATGCCGGTGGATTGCGATTTCGCGGTGATCGAAATCGGCATGAACCACCCCGGTGAAATCGCGCCTCTGGCCGTGATGGCCCAGCCCCATGCGATCATGATCACCACGGTGGGTGCCGCGCATCTAGAGGCCTTTGACAATGTCGAAGGCATCGCCGCCGAAAAAGCCGCCATCATGGAGGGCTTGGTCGCAGGCGGTACGGCGGTGCTGAATGCCGATCTGCCGGTCAGCGATATCCTGATCGACAAGGCCAAGGCCATGGGTGCGCTCATCCAGCGTTTCGGTCAGGCCGAGGGCGTGGAATATCAGCTGACCCATGCGATGATCTTGGATCAGACCACCGTCGTCAAAGCCTGCCGTCATGGCGTGGATTTCGTCTATAAGGTGCAGACCCCCGGTCGCCATTTCGCGCTGAACGCCTTGGGCGCTTTGGCCGTGGCCGAAGCCTTGGGGGCCGATCCGGTGATCGCTGCCACCGATATCGGCGTCTGGGAGCCGCCCGCCGGTCGCGGCAAGCGTGAAATCATCACGCTGGATGCGCTGGACGACACCCGCTTCCAGCTGATCGATGATGCTTTCAATGCCAATCCCGCCAGCATGGGCGCCAGCCTTGATGTGCTGATCGCCGCTGTGCCGGAAGATGGCGTGGGGCGGGTGGGCGCAGGTCGTCGCATTGCCGTTCTGGGCGATATGCTGGAACTTGGCCCGCAGGAATTGCGGCTTCATGCCGATATCGCCGCGCATCACGGGCTTGATGCCGTGACGATCATCCATTGCGTCGGGCCGCGGATGCGCGCGCTTTATGACGCTTTGCCGGATGGGCAGCGGGGCGCATGGGTGGAAACCGCTGCGGAGCTGGCCGCCAAAGTCCGCCATTTGATTGACGCGGGGGATATCGTGCTGGTGAAGGGATCTAAGGGGTCGAAGGTCAGCCTCGTCGTTGACGTGCTGCGTAAAATGGGCCAAGGCAGCGCCGCAACGGAAGGGACCGTGTAATGTTTTATTGGCTGACTGAGTTTTCTGCGGGCGGGGATTTCTTCAACCTGTTTCGCTATATCACCTTCCGCGCTGGTGGCGCTTTCCTGACCGCGCTGGTCTTCGGCTTCCTATTCGGACGCCCCTTGATCGATCTGTTGCGCCGCAAGCAGGGCAAGGGCCAGCCGATTCGTGACGACGGCCCGCAAAGCCATCTGGCCAAAAAGGGCACGCCCACCATGGGCGGCTTGCTGATCCTATCGGCGCTGACATTTTCCACGCTGTTGTGGTCGCGTTTGGACAATCCCTATGTCTGGATCGTGTTGTTGGTGACCTTGGCCTTTGGTCTGATCGGCTTTGCCGATGATTATGCGAAAGTGACCAAGCAGAACACCAAGGGCGTCTCCAGCCGGATCCGCATTCTGGCGGGTCTGCTGATCGCCGCCATCGCGACCTATGCCGCTTGTTCCGTCCATCCCGAATCCCTGCGGTTCCAGCTTGCCTTCCCCGTGCTGAAGGATGCGCTGCTGGACATGTGGTGGTTCTTCATTCCCTTCGGCATGATGGTGATCGTGGGCTCGGCCAATGCAGTCAATCTGACCGACGGGCTTGATGGTCTGGCGACCATGCCGGTGATGATCGCGGCTGGCGCTTTCGGCGTGATCGCTTATGTGGTCGGCAACTATAACTATACCCAGTATCTGGGCGTGCATTTCGTGCCTGGCACGGGCGAGCTGCTGATCTTCTGTGCGGCCTTGTTCGGCGCGGGCATGGGGTTCTTGTGGTATAACGCCCCGCCGGCGGCGGTCTTCATGGGCGATACCGGTTCGCTGGCTTTGGGGGGCGCCTTGGGCGCGATCGCGGTCTGCACCAAGCACGAAATCGTTCTGGCGATTGTCGGCGGTCTGTTCGTGGTCGAAGCCTTGTCGGTGATCATTCAGGTGGCCTATTTCAAGAGCACCGGCAAGCGGGTCTTCCTGATGGCGCCGATCCACCACCATTTCGAGAAGAAGGGCTGGGCCGAGCCGCAGATCGTCATCCGTTTCTGGATCATTTCCTTGATCTTGGCGCTGTTGGGTCTGGCGACGCTGAAAGTGCGCTAAGCCTTGGCCGCAAAGCTGAAAGAAAGCGATCTATACCTGCCCCTGAAGGCATATCTTGAGGGGCAGGGCTATGAGGTGAAGGCCGAGATCGGCGCTTGTGACATCATGGCCGTAAGGGGGGACGAGGCCCCTGTCATCGTCGAGATGAAAACCTCGTTTTCCTTGAATTTGGTGATGCAGGGGATCGAACGGCAGCGGCTGTTCGATTGCATCTATCTGGCAGTGCCTGCCCCCGCCAAGACAGGCTGGGGGCAGCGCTATAAGGATATCACCGCCCTGTGCCGCAGGCTGGGTCTGGGGCTATTGGTGGTGGATATGGGCAAGGCCTGCGTCGAGGCGCATCTTGATCCGGGCGCGATGCTGCCAGCGCGCCAGGTGAAGCGGGCGGGCAGGTTGCTGCGCGAATTCCAGCGCCGCGTGGGGGACCCCAATATCGGCGGCACCACGGGGGTGAAGCGGATGACTGCTTACCGGCAGGATGCCTTGGCTCTGGCTGCGGCACTGTTGGTGGCCGGAGAGGCCGCGCCCAAGGATCTGGCGAAGGCCGCAGGCGTGGCCAAGGCGGGGGCGATTTTGCGCGATAACCATTATGGCTGGTTCGAAAAGGTCGGGCGCGGGCGCTATGTGCTGGCTTTGGCGGGGCAGGCGGTGGTTGCGGGCGGCTGAATGCGGGACGCCTCTGGCGGGAGTATTTGGAAAAGGTGCAAATGGGCCGCCGCTTGGGCAGGTGGATCGGGGCTTTTTAAAGGGGCGCGGCTGGCTTATCCCTTGGCGCAATATTTCTTCTGC
>DALYSR010000126.1:0-11122 GCA_031991825.1 Paracoccaceae bacterium | reverse complement strand
ATTATAGCTCAATTCCAGACTTTTCCAGAACATCACGATCAGCCCGTATGCCAGCAGCGATGCGGTTGATCCGGCGGCCACCAGCTTGCCGATCACCTTGGGCGCCTCGGCACGGGTCAGCCATTGCAGTTGCAGCGACTGGTTGCAGCTTTCGTAATAATGGAAGCCGATGGATGAAATCAGCGTCACCCAAAGGATGCCGCCAAAGCTGGGAAACCAAGCAGTAACAGCCGTGGCGGACCCCAAGGTGATCAGCATCAAGGCGGCAAGGCTTTGTTCGCGGATCACCAGCAGCAGCAACAGCACCGCCACCGCCAATAGCCCCGGCACCTCGCGCACCGAATGCAGCCAGCCGATTTCAACGCCGGTAAATCCCGCCATTTCGATGACGAAATTGTTCAGCAGCGCATTCCATGTGGAAAAGGCCAAGGGCATCGCCACCGCCATCAGGAACAGCAAGGCCTGCGGCCTGCGCCAGCGCGGCAGAAGATGGGCGTCACGAAGGGGTAGGCTGTGGAACATGATAATCTCGATGACAATCTCGGTGGCTGGGCGGAACGCCCATATATGGGGCCTAAAGGAAGCTTTGCGGGTCGATATCCACCGCCAGCCGCAGATTGGCGGGCAGTTTGAACTGCGAAATCCATTGCGTCAGGGCGGCTTGCAGGGCGACGCCCTTTTCTGCCTTGATCAGAAGCCGCACGCGATGGCGCCCCCTGACTCGCGCGATCGGCGCGGGCGCTGGGCCGAAGACCTGCGCGCCGATCGCCCGTAACGGCCCGTCGCGGCGCACCAATTCTTGCCCCAAGGCGAATAATGGCTCCGGCGTGGGGCCCGACAGGATGATCCCCGCCATGCGGCCATAGGGCGGCACGCCTGCCATGCGGCGCGCGGCAGCCTCGGCCCGCCAGAAGGCTTCTTCATCGCCCGACAGGATCGCGCGGATCACCGGATGCTCGGGCTGATAGCTTTGCAGCAAGGCCTGCCCGCGGCGTTCATGCCGCCCAGCGCGCCCCGCCACCTGCCGCATCAACTGGAAGGTGCGTTCTGCGGCCCTAAGGTCCGATCCTTGCAGGCCCAGATCGGCATCGATCACCCCCACCAGCGTCAGCAGCGGGAAGTTATGGCCCTTGGCCACGATCTGCGTGCCGATGATGATATCGGCCTCTCCGGCAGCGATGGCCGCGATCTGGGCTTTCAGCGCAGTGGCGGAGGTGAACTGGTCCGATGACAGCACAGCCACGCGCGCATCCGGAAACAGCCGTTTGGCCTCTTCTTCCAGCCGTTCCACACCGGGGCCGATGGCCGCCATCTTGCCTTCGACATGGCAGCTTGGGCAGGCATGGGGCACGGGTTTGGTCGCGCCGCATTGGTGGCAGATCAGGACCTTGTGGAAACGGTGTTCCACCATCCGCGCGTCGCAATCATCGCAACCCACCGCCTGCCCGCAGGCCCGACACAGGGTCATCGGCGCATAGCCGCGACGGTTGATGAACAAAAGCGACTGCTCGCCCTTTTCCACCCGCGCCTTCACGGCTTTGGCCAAGCTGGGCGAAATCCAGCGATCCGAGGGCAGGCCTTCGTCACGCATGTCGATGGCGCGCATTTCCGGCAATTCCGCCACCCCGAAGCGCGCATCCAGATCGACGCGGTTGTATTTGCCCTGATCGGCATTGGCCCAAGTCTCAAGGCTGGGGGTCGCGGATGCCAGCACCACGGCGCAGCCCTTAATCGCGCCCCGCAGCACTGCCATGTCGCGCGCGTTATACAAGACGCCCTCTTCCTGCTTGTAAGAAGTATCGTGCTCCTCATCGACCACGATCAGCCCAAGGTCTTGGAACGGCAAGAACAAGGCAGACCGCGCGCCGACCACCATCTGCGCTTGGCCTTCGGCCACCATCTTCCACAAACGGCGGCGTTCGGTGAGCGTCACGCCCGAATGCCATTCCGCAGGGCGCGCCCCGAAGCGGGCTTCCACACGGGCCAAGAAATCAGCGGTCAAAGCGATTTCCGGCAGCAAAACCAAAGCCTGCTTGCCTTGGCGCAGGCAAGCGGCCACGGCTTCGAGATAGACTTCCGTCTTGCCCGACCCCGTGACGCCCTTCAAAAGCGTGCAATCGAAACGGCCCGTTTCCACGGCGGCGCTTAGTCTGGCGGCAGCATCGATCTGATCGCCTTGCAGGTGATGGCTGCGGCTTGGTTGCAAACGGGGATAGGGCAGATCCTTCGGCGCGTCTTCCTCGGCGACCACGCCCATGGCGACCAAGCCCTTGACCACGGATGCCCCGCAACCCGCCGCTTCGGTCACTTCCGACAAAGTGACCGCCGTCTGACCAAAACCCCGCAGGGCTTCGATCACCCGAAAGCGGGTCTCGGTCAATTTATTGGGCACCGCGCCCACAAGGCGGTATACTTTGCGCGTGGCGGCAGGCGCATCCAACCCCGGCGCCCGCGTCGCAAGGCGCAGCATCGCGGGCAGCGGGGTCATGGTGTAATCGGCCGCGCGCGTCAGGAACTGGCGCAGCTCCGCCTTCAGCGGTTCAGCGTCCAAGACACGGATCACGCTGCGCAATTTGGCAGGGTCATAGCTGCCTTCGCCATCGCCCCAGACCACGCCGATCACCTTGCGTGGCCCCAAGGGCACTTCGACCAGATTACCGGGCCGACATCCACCTTCCGGCGCGCGGTAGTCCAACAGGCCCAAGCCCGACCGGCCCAGCGGCTCGGCCGTCAGGATTCCTACCGTTTGGCCTTGAGAATAAAAGGCTTCACTCACCGTTAGCGCTCACAGATGTCTTTCGTTTTTGCTTACTTTGGGGTAAACCCGCCCCAATTGCCTCGCAACCCTAGAAGGAATGAAGCGATGAAATTCTTTGTCGATACCGCTGACATCGCGGCTATCAAGGAACTGAACGACCTTGGCATGGTCGATGGCGTTACCACCAACCCGTCGATCATCCTGAAATCCGGTCGCAACATCCTTGATGTGACCAAAGAGATCTGTGAGCTCGTCAAGGGTCCGGTGTCGGCAGAAGTCGTTGCGACCGAAGCCAAAGACATGATCGCAGAAGGCCTGAAACTGGCAAAGATCGCTGACAATATCGCGATCAAAGTACCGCTGACCTGGGCTGGCCTGACCGCATGTAAAGCCTTCTCGTCGGAAGGCCACAAGGTCAACGTGACCCTGTGCTTCTCGGCAGCCCAAGCTTTGCTGGCCGCCAAAGCCGGTGCGTCCTTCATCTCGCCCTTCATCGGTCGTCTGGACGATATCAATCTTGATGGTCTGCAGCTGATCGAAGACATCCGCACCATCTATGACAATTACGACTTCCAGACCGAGATTCTGGCGGCCTCGATCCGTTCGGTGAACCATATCACCGATTGCGCCCGTATCGGCGCCGATGTGATCACCGCGCCTCCGGCTGTGATCAAGGCGATGGCAAACCACGTCCTGACCGACAAAGGTCTGGAACAGTTCGAAAAAGACTGGGCGAAAACCGGTCAATCGATCCTGTAATCGACCCCTTGATATGATCCGTGGCGGCACCCTTCGGGGTGCCGTTCGCATTTGGGAGATATGGTTGATGGCGGGCCCAGCCATCGCTTAGGACAGCCAGAGCCGCGCCAAGGCCAGCTCGGCCGTCTCGAGCCCGCCATTGGTGACGCCCAGTTCCCACAAAGCCTGTCCCGCCGCATAGGCCCCCGCTTCCAAGCCCCCCGCCTCGCATTGGCTGACCGCGCGCAGGCGGCAGCCGCTCGCAATGGCCTGCGCCAAAGCCGCATGCAAAGCGGCATCCTCCATCATGGTGCCCGCGCCATAGACCCGCAGCACCGCGCCGTCCAAAGCGCCCAGCATCGCGGCCAAGGCCGCACTGGGCAGACCGGGCGACAGGCTGATCACCGCATGGCGTTTTTCGATGTCGAAGCGGCGGGTTGCGGGGGTGAACGCCGCTTGCGGCTGGCTGCGGAAGCTATCGGCCTGATGGCTGTCATGTTTGACCAATCCCGCCGCCGCCATCAGCTTGCCCGCAAAGGCAAGCCAGACCCCATGGCCACGCGCGCCGTCACAAGCGGCCTCCAGCGCCAAAGCCAGATTGCCTTCGGCATCCCCCCCTTGGCCCAAAGGCAGCATCGATCCGCAGAGCACGACCCGCTTGGCCTGCCCCGCCAAGGCGCTCGACAAGGCCGCGCCGGTGAAGGCCATGGTATCGGTGCCATGCACCACGATCACCGCCTCGCCTTGGAAGGCATCGATGCGCTCCAGCATCAGGTTCCAATCCTGTGGCGCGATGTTGGACGAATCGATCAGCGGATCGAAAAGCTGCAAATCGACCTTCACCCCCACTGGGGCCATCGCAGCCAAGGCCTGTTCCACCAGACCCGCGCTGGGGCGCAAACCGCCCTCGCCCTGCACCATGCCGATGGTGCCGCCGGTATAGATCACCAATAGCGATGTCATATGCCCTACCCTGTCGAAATCGCATTCCTGAACGCTTTGATAGCAGGCAGCACCGCGCCCTGAAACGGATTTCGACCGCGATCAATGCGTCAGCCAAGACGGCGACAGAAACTGGTGCTGCGACAGAATTTGTCGCTATAGTGGGGGAAACAGCAAAAACGGCAGGCAGGGATGATCGAACAAGAGTTGCGCGCGCGCATTCTGGCGCAACCCGACAGGATTTTGGCCGATCGCGAGATCATGACGGCTTTGGTAAGCGCATCTGATCGCGCGCGCGGCAGCAATGTGATCGATTTACGCGGCATGGCGATGGGACGGCTGGAAAACCGGCTGGACCAGTTGGAAGACACCCATCGCAATGTGATCGCGGCCGCTTATGAAAATCTGGCGGGGACCAATCAGGTGCATCGCGCCATTTTGCAGCTGCTTGATCCGGTGGATTTTGCGGGCTTCCTGACCGCCTTGCCGCAAACCGTGGCACCCACGCTGCGGCTGGATTGTCTGCGGCTGGTGCTGGAGACGCCGGTGCGTTCCAAGGAACCCGCGCTGCGGCAGGTCGAAGATGTGGTCTGCCTCTGCCCGCCCGGTTTTGTGGCGACCCATGTCACCCAAGGCCGCGATATTCCGATGCGCAAGGTCACCTTGCGCCAGCGACAGCCCGAGGGCGAAACGGTGGATGATTTGATCTATGGCGACAAGATCGGGCTGATCCGCTCTGAGGCCTTGATCCGGCTGGATTTCGGCAAGGGGCGGCTGCCGGGGCTATTGGTGATGGGATCGCGCGACCCCAACCTGTTCAAACCCAGCCATGGCACCGATTTGCTGACATTTTTCGGCGGCATTTTCGAACGCTGTATGAGACGGTGGCTGGCGTGACCCGCGCAAGGCCGCTACTGCCAGCTGAAAGTGTCAGAAGGATCAGGCCATGAACGCTTTCGCTTTATCGCCGCAATTGCGCGACGCCTTGACCGATTGGTGCGACCAGCTGAGCGCCTTGCGCGGGGCATCCGAAAATACCGTCACCGCCTATCGCCGTGATGTGCTGCGGTTTCTAAGCTTTCTGTCGCTGCATCGGGGCGGGACAGAAGGGACTGCGGCCTTGATCACTCTGCCGCAAGCCGATCTGCGGGCATGGATGGCGGAAGAACGCGCGCGCGGCCTGTCGGCGCGATCCTTGGCGCGGGCCTTGTCATCGGTGAAGAATTTCAGCGCCTGGCTGTCGGATCATTCGGGGGAAGATGCGACCACGATTCTGTCGGCACGGACGCCTCGGTATAAGAAAAAGCTGCCGCGCCCGTTAAGCGTGGATGCCGCACATGACATTTTGGATGTGGTGGCCGAACAATCGCGCGAGGATTGGATCGCGGCCCGCGACCGCGCGGTGGTCACGCTGCTTTACGGCTGTGGTTTGCGGATTTCCGAAGCTTTGGGGCTGCGGGGGGCGGATGCGCCTTTGCCCGATGTGTTGCGCATCACCGGCAAGGGCGACAAGACGCGGCTGGTGCCGGTCTTGCCGGTCGCGCGCGCGGCGGTCGATGATTACCTGCGGCTGTGCCCTTGGCCGCAAGAGGCGGATCAGGCACTGTTTCGTGGCGCGCGCGGCGGCGCGTTGAACCCGCGGCTGATCGCGGCCGTCATGGAAAAGGCGCGGATGCAGATGGGGCTTCCCGCCACCGCGACGCCGCATGCCTTGCGCCATAGCTTTGCGACTCACCTGCTTGCATCGGGGGGGGATCTGCGGTCGATTCAGGAGCTTCTGGGCCATGCATCCCTTGCCACCACCCAGAATTATACCGCCGTTGATGCCGCCAGATTGATGGAAGTCTACGGAAAGGCCCATCCGCGCGCCTGATCTGCGGCTAAGGCATGTTGCGAATAGCGTCAAACTGGTTCATCAAAATATAATGCAGCTGAAATTCAAAGCCCTCTCCGTCCATCTCCTGACCGCCACCGGTGCGGTCTTGTCGATGCTCGCCATGCTCGCCGCTGTCGAAGAACAGTGGAGCTTGATGTTTTCCTGGTTGGTGGTGGCACTGATCGTCGACGGGATCGATGGTCCCTTGGCGCGCCGCTACGCGGTCGACAAGAACTGGCCCACCTATGATGGCGTGCTTCTTGATCTGATCATCGACTATCTGACCTATGTGTTCATCCCTGCTTTCGCCCTGTTCAAATCGGGGCTGCTGGATGGCTGGGCGGGATGGCTGACCATCATCGTCATCGTCTATGGATCCGCCATCTATTTCGTCGATACGCGGATGAAGACCAAGGACAAGAGCTTCGCGGGCTTCCCCGCCTGCTGGAATATGTTCGCGCTGGTGATTTTCGCGCTGGAGCCGCATTGGAGCGTGATTTTGGGCGCGGCGCTGGCGCTGAGCGTGACCATGTTCACCAATCTGAAATTCGTCCATCCCACCCGCACCAAGCGCTGGCGCTGGATCACGCTGCCGATGTCGGCGGCTTGGGTGATCTTTGCGGCGATTGCGGCCTATAAAGGCTTCGCCGAGGGGATCTGGGCGCATTGGGGGCTGGTGGTCAGCTCGCTGTATCTGACCTTTGCGGGGATCGTGCAGCAAATCATCCCCGAGCGTGGGGTGGCGGGGGCGTAAGACGCCTCCGGCGGGAGTATTTTCAAAAGGTACAAATGGCAAAGGTCGCGCGAGGGATACTCGGGCGGCCTTTGGTTTTGGGATAGGTCGGATGCCCGCGCGGTGGCGGGCATCTTTGGCTTAGGCCAGCGCGCTGTCGCAGCGGGCGCAGAGGCCTTGGTGTTTATGGCTGCCGACATCCGGCAGGATCTGCCAGCAGCGTTGGCATTTTTCGCCTTCGGCTTGTTGGAAGATGACGCCGACGCCGGCGATATCGTTCAGCGCGAAGGCGCCTTCCGGGGCAGAACCGATGGTCAGGGCTGCCGCCGAGGTGATCATCACTTGCGGCAGGTCGATGCCTTTGATCGCGGTTTCCAATTCCGGTGCCACGAAGATTTGCGGCGCGGCTTCCAG
Organism: Paracoccaceae bacterium; assembly: GCA_031991825.1. Lineage (GTDB taxonomy): Bacteria > Pseudomonadota > Alphaproteobacteria > Rhodobacterales > Rhodobacteraceae > Pseudotabrizicola. The sequence goes on along the minus strand of DALYSR010000126.1, from coordinate 3,661 downwards.
CGAGGAGCCGATCACTTTGGCGGTGCGTTGCACTTCCAAAGCTGCGGTGACCGTGCGGCGGATCTGGCGCAATTGGGCCCATTTCACGCCCAAAGCGTCATTGCGCCATGCGGCGGGCGTTTGTGCGAAATCGATCAGATGGACCGAGGAATCTTCGCCCGGGAAGCGTTCCAGCCAGACTTCTTCCATGGTGAAGACCAAGATCGGCGCGAGCCAAGTGGTCAAGCGGTGGAAGAGGATATCCAGCACGGTGCGCGCGGCACGACGGCGCAGCGCGTCGGGGGCGTCGCAGTACAGGGTGTCCTTGATCACGTCGAAATAGAAGGCCGACAGATCCGAGGTCGCGAAGGTGAAGATCTTCTGGAACACGCCTTGGAAGTCGTAAGCGGCATAGCCGTCACGGACGTCCTGATCGAGTTCTGCCAAGCGGTGCAGCACCCATTGCTCGAGTTCCGGCAGCTCCTTGGTGTCGAGCTTTTCGGCATCCGTGAAGCCGTGCAGCGCGCCCAGCATATAGCGCATGGTGTTGCGCAAGCGGCGATAGCTGTCGGCCACGCCTTTCAGGATTTCCTTACCGATGCGCAGATCGACGCTGTAGTCGGACTGGGCCACCCACAGACGCAGGATATCGGCGCCGTATTCGTCGATCACCTGCTGCGGTGCGACCGTGTTGCCGAGCGATTTGGACATCTTCATGCCCTTTTCATCCAGCGTGAAGCCATGGGTCAGCACACCACGGTAAGGCGCGCGGCCCTTGGTGCCGCAGGCCTGCAGCATCGAGGAATGGAACCAGCCGCGGTGTTGGTCGGTGCCTTCCAGATAGAGGTCAGCGATACCATCCGGCGTGCCGTCCTCACGGTCGCGCAGCACGAAGGCATGGGTCGATCCGGAATCGAACCAGACATCGAGCACGTCGAAGACTTGGTTGTATTCGTCAGGATTATACTTGTCGCCCAAGACCTTGGCTTTGAAACCATCGACATACCAGACATCGGCGCCGTCTTGTTCGAAGGCGGCGGAGATACGGGCGTTGACTTCCGGATCGCGCAGCAGGAAGTCCGGATCGGTCGGAAGCAGGCCCACTTTGGTGAAGCAGGTCAGCGGCACGCCCCAAGCGCGTTGGCGCGACAACACCCAATCGGGACGCGCTTCGATCATCGAATACAAACGGTTGCGACCGGTTTGCGGCGTGAACTTCACCAATTCGTTGATCGAGGTCAGCGCGCGGGTGCGGATGGTGTCCCCATAGGTGCCCATACCGTCTTCGATCTTGTGATCGATCGCGGCGAACCATTGCGGCGTGTTGCGGAAGATGACCGGCGCCTTCGAGCGCCAGGAATGCGGATAGCTGTGCTTGACCTTGCCCTTGGCCAGCAATGCGCCCGCATAGGCCAATTGCTTGATGTTGGACACGTTTGCCGGGCCTTCTTTGCCGTCGGGCATGATGACATGCTGGCCAGCGAAGAGCGGCAGGTCGGCGCGGTAGGAGCTGTCTTCGGTGATGTTATAGGTCATCGGCAGCTTGAACTTCAGGCCAAGCTGGTAGTCGTCGTCGCCGTGGCTGGGCGCGGTGTGGACAAAGCCGGTACCGGCATCATCGGTCACGTGATCGCCCGGCAGCATCGGGACATCATAATCCCATTCGCCATTGCCGCCTTCGACACCGTTATAAGGGTGCTTCAGGATCACGCCGTCGAATTCGGACGCGGCCACGTCGCGAACGCGGGTCCAGGTTTCGATCTTCGCGGCCGCTTTGACAGATTCCGCCACGGCGTCGCCCAAGATCAACAGCTCGCCCTCGGTGGCGGTCGACTTTTCTTCAACCGCATCGACGCGGTACAGGCCATAGGCCAGCGACGGGCCGTAAGCCACGGCACGGTTTTGCGGGATGGTCCAGGGCGTGGTGGTCCAGATCACCACCGATGCGCCTTCCAGACCCGAAACCGGCTTGAAGCGGACCCAGATCGTGTGGCTGGTGTGATCGTGATATTCGACTTCGGCTTCAGCCAAAGCGGTCTTTTCGACCGGCGACCACATCACCGGCTTCGAGCCTTGATACAAAGTGCCGTTCATCAGGAACTTCATGAATTCTTCAGCGATCACGGCTTCGGCGTGGAAGTCCATGGTCAGATAGGGCTTGTCCCATTTGCCGGTGATGCCGAGGCGCTTGAATTCCTCGCGCTGGATATTGATCCAGCCTTCGGCGAATTTGCGGCATTCCTGACGGAAGTCGACGACATCGACATCGTCCTTGTCCAAGCCCTTGGCGCGGTATTGTTCTTCGATCTTCCATTCGATCGGCAAGCCGTGGCAGTCCCAACCCGGCACATAACGCGCGTCAAAACCCATCATCTGATGCGAGCGCGTGATGATATCCTTGATGGTCTTGTTCAGCGCGTGGCCGATATGCAGATGGCCATTCGCATAGGGGGGGCCATCGTGCAGCACGAAGGGCTTACGGGTCTTGCCGGTGTCGCGCAGACGGTCGTAGATGCCAAGCTTTTCCCAACGCTCCAGCCATGCCGGTTCACGCGCGGGCAGACCTGCACGCATGGCGAAAGTGGTTTCGGGCAAGAACACGGTCTCGCGGTAGTCGGGGCCTTGGGTTTCAGGCTTATCTGCGCACATAGCGGCAATCCTTGGAATGAGAAGATGTGGGCGCGCGAGGCTTTTGCCGTCAGCGCGGGGCAGGCAAATGCAATCTCCCGGTCGCTCTGCCAGAGGTCAGAACGCCGGGCGGCTAATTCGCGCTATCAATCGGATCATCCACATGGGCTGCGTTATACGCCGTGGCCTGCGCGGGGTCTAGATCACGTCGCGGCGCATTTGAGCGGTTTTACCGCAGCACTGGCGCTGGACAGCGGGGCCAAGGGTACTAGATTGCACAAAAGGCAGGAGTGAGACCATGAAAGATCCCTCGATCAATGTGCTGGGTGGGCCGCTGGTCAGCTGCTCGGACAGACCGGTCACCGGATTTTTCCGCAATGGCTGTTGTGATACCGGACCTGCCGATCAAGGCGTGCATACCGTCTGCGCGATCATGACGGCGGAATTTCTGGCGATGTCGAAATATCTGGGCAATGACCTGTCGACCCCGCGTCCCGAATTCGGGTTTTCGGGGTTGAAGCCGGGGGATCAGTGGTGCCTTTGCGCGCTGCGCTTCCTGCAAGCCCATGACGAAGGGGCCGCGCCGCAGATCCGGCTGGCAGGGACCCATATCCGCAGCCTTGATTACGTGCCGCTTGATGTGTTGAAGCTTTATGCCATCGACCTGACTGCCGATCCCCACGGCGACCCGCAGGGCGAGGCGTAGAAGACCCCCATGATGCCGCCCAGATTTCCCGTCACCGCCGCCGAAATCGGCGCCGTTGTCCAAGACTTTTACATCCGCATCCGCCAAGATCCTGTTTTGGGGCCGGTGTTTGCCGCTCATGTGCAAGATTGGCCCGCGCATGAAGAAAAGATCGCCAGTTTCTGGCGCAATGCGATCCTGTTTGAACGCAGCTATGACGGCAATCCAATGCAGCGCCATCTGGCGGCGGGCAATGTGCGCGCAGGCATGTTCCTGCGCTGGTTGGACCTGTTCGACGAGGTGCTGACCGATCAACTGCCCCCCGATAGCGCCGCCGCTTGGTCGGCGCTGGCCCGCAAGATCGGGCGG
>DALYSR010000125.1:0-11182 GCA_031991825.1 Paracoccaceae bacterium | reverse complement strand
CATCGTCCGTGGCAAGCTGTCTGAATGCGGCGCGGGAAAACGGGCGGATCGTACGGACGGCCTTGACCACGCAGGTCTGGGACGCTTTGAACAGCGCCTTTCAGGAATTGCGGGACCTGGAACGCAAGCCGCGCAGCGAGCTGGACCTGTCCTTGCTGACCGATTGGACCATGCGCCAGACCGCCTTGGTGCGCGGCGCGATCGATTCGACGCTGCTGCGCAATGACGGTTGGAACTTCCTCAGCCTTGGCTATTGCCTTGAACGCGCCGACAATACCGCGCGGCTGATGGATGTGAAATATTACGTCCTGCTGCCAAAGCTGGAATTCGTGGGATCGGGCTTGGACAATTATCAATGGAGCACTTTGCTGCGGGCCTTGTCGGCGCATCGTGCGTTCCATTGGGTCTATGGCGGCGAGATCACCGCCACCAAGATCGCCGATTTCCTGATCCTGAACACGCAATGCCCGCGCAGCCTGATCACCTGCACCGCGGGCATGGCGCAGCATCTGGATTGTATCGCCAAGCTGTATAGCCGCCAGACCGAAGCGCATGTGAAGGCGCATCGCTTGAATGACGGGCTGAAGGGCGTGACGGTCGAGCAGATCCTTGACGAGGGGCTGCATGAGTTTCTGACCCGCTTCATCCGCGATGTCGCCGATCTGGGCCACGCGGTGCATGATTGCTATCTGCATGGGGATGTCCGCTGATGCTGTTGAAGGTGAACCATGTGACCCGTTATGCCTATGACCAGCCGGTCAGGGCGGCGGTGCAAAGCCACCGGCTGACGCCGTCGGTCTTTGACGGCCAGAAGGTGCTAAGCTGGACGGTCAACGTGAGCGACGGCCAGAAGGGCGGCGGCTTTCGCGACGGCGCAGGCGATTGGGTCCAAAGCTGGAGCGTCTTGGGTCCGGTCAGCGAAATCCTTGTCCATGTCGAAGGCGAGGTGGAAACCCGCGATCTGGCAGGCGTCTTGCGCGGCCATAAAGAGGTGATCGCGCCGGAATGTTATCTGGCCGATACCATGCTGACCGAAGTCGATAAGGCCTTGATCGGCTTGACCGAAGGGCTGCGCGATGCGCCCGATGCTTTGGCTTGCGCGCATGAGCTATGCCGTCGGGTGTCAGATGCCATCGCCTATGTGCCCGGCGTGACGGATACCGATACGACAGCCTCGGACGCCATGGCGAAGGGGGAAGGCGTCTGTCAGGATCAGAGCCATGCGCTTTTGGCCGTGGCGCGGCATCTGGATATGCCGGCGCGCTATGTCTCGGGCTATTTGCAGGCCACCTTGGGCGGAGAAAGCCACGATGCCGCCCATGCTTGGGCTGAAATCTGGATCGCCGGATTGGGCTGGGTCGGCTTTGATCCGGCCAATCGCTGCTGTCCGGACGAAAGGTATATCCGGCTTGGTTCAGGCTTGGATTCACGCGATGCGGCCCCCATCCGCGGTATCTCGCGCGGGTTCGGACGGGAAACTTTGGATGTGACGGTCAGGGTGCAGGTCCAGCAATAAATGGCCGATGCGGCCTGCGCGCGCTGGGCGTCAGGGAACTGATGCGGCCAGCGCGGGCTTTGTCAGGCAGAACCGGCAGGATCGGTGATCGGGTTTGATGCCGGCCCTGCGGGCGAGAGATGTCCTTTGCGGCAGGACGGCTTGGCGTTGCAGCGAAATCCGCTTTGCAATAGAGCGCGCCTTGGCTAGCCTGCCCCAAGGAAGAGAGGAACCTGCAATGACCTATTGTGTCGGGCTTTTGTTGAATGACGGCATGGTCTTGCTGTCCGATACCCGCACCAATGCCGGGCTCGACAATATTGCGACCTATCGCAAGATGTTCATCTTCGATCAATCCGATGATCGCGTGATCACCATCATGACCGCCGGTAGCCTGTCGGTGACCCAGACCGCTATCGCGCGTCTGCGCGAGGCGATTGAAGATCCCGAGGCCACGGTCCATAGTTCGATCCTGCTGGCGCCGACCATGCTGAAGGTGGCGCAGATCGTGGGCGATACCTTGGCCATTGTCCGCCATGAGATCGACGAAAAGATGTCGATGGGGCAGGGCGCCTCGGCCTCGATGATCGTGGCGGGACAGCGCAGGGGCGGGGGCATGCGGATGTTCCTAATCTATCCCGAAGGCAATTTCATCGAAGCGACCGAAGACACGCCCTATCTGCAGATCGGCGAACATAAATACGGCAAGCCGATTCTCGACCGCGTGGTGACGCCTTCGACCAATTTGCACGATGCGCAAAAGGCGGTGCTGTTGTCGATGGATTCGACCCTGCGCTCCAACCTGTCGGTGGGCATGCCTTTGGACCTATGTGTCGTCAAACGCGATGAGCTGAAGGTCAGCACCCTGCGCCGTATCGAGGCGGGCGATGAAGCCTTCCGCGCCATGAGCGAGGCTTGGTCCAATGTTTTGCGCGACGGCTATACCCAAATCACCATCTAAGGGTATCGGGCCAAGGGTCCTGAACCAAGGGTGACGGAAATGCAAAAATGCGGGGGCGTGATTGGCCCCCGCATTTTGCGCCCCCGCCGCTTGCGTTGCGAAAAAGGGGTTCAGCTCAGCACGCCGCCCAGTTTCATCGCCAGACCCATGCTGCCGTCAACCGCCAGCTTGCCGGTCATGAAGGCCGATGTCGCGTTCAATTCGCCGTCCAGAATCGCTTTGAAGACTTCGGCGCTGGCGGTCAGGGTCACGTCGGCCTCGTCATCGCCCGCGCGCACGCCGTCTGCGTCAAGGATGATCGCGCCTTCGTCTTCGATGACGAATTTCGCCACGCCATCCTCAAAACCGCCCGACAGCTTTTCCGACAATTGGCGAACGGCCTCGTTGATCACTTCGCTCATGACTAATCCTCTCTCGAAAGTGACGGTCAGCGTTTTGCATTCCGCGACCGATGCGTTACCATCGAACTATGAAAGCAAGTCTCGGGTTTCTCAATTGTATCGTTGCGGCATTTATTGCCGCGGGGGCAATTCCTTTACCAATCAGCGCGCAAGCGGCTGATGTGGATGATCTTTTGGCGCGCCTGCCCAATGCGAAGCCCCGAGAAGCCCTGCGTCTTGAGCGCGAGATTTCCACCGAATGGTCCAAAAGCGGATCGGCCTCGATGGATTTGCTGCTGCAACGCGGTCGCGATGCCATGGATGAAGGCGATATGGCCAAGGCCATCGGCCATCTGACCGCGCTGACCGATCACGCCCCCGATTTCGCCGAAGGCTGGTATGCCTTGGCCACCGCCTATCATGGCGCGGGCATGCCTGGGCCTTCGATGGCGGCCCTGTCGCGCGCATTGACGCTTAACCCCAAAAACTTCAATGCTTTGGCGGGGCTGGCCCTGATCTTGGACGAAGTTGAACGTCCCAAGGACGCGCTTGCCGCCTATCGGGCTGCCTTGGCTATACATCCCCATCTTGTCGGGGTATCAGATGCCGTAAAGCGGCTTGAGACCAAAGTCGCAGGAACCGACCTTTAAAGGCAGGGCTATGAGCGCCACCACAGGCCGGATCACGGCGGTTCTTGGGCCGACGAATACCGGAAAAACCCATTACGCGATCGAGCGTATGCTGGCGCACCGCACCGGTGTGATCGGCCTTCCTTTGCGGCTTCTGGCGCGCGAGGTCTATGATCGTATCGTCGCCAAAGTCGGGCCATCCATTGTGGCCTTGATCACCGGCGAAGAACGTATCGTGCCGGATCGCGCGCAATACTGGGTCTGCACGGTCGAAGCCATGCCATTGGAAATAGGCGCGGATTTTGTCGCAATCGACGAGATCCAGCTTTGTGCCGATCCAGATCGCGGCCATGTCTTCACCGACCGGCTGCTGCGCGCGCGCGGCTTCCATGAGACGCTGTTTCTGGGCGCCGATACCATGCGCCAAGCGATTGCCAATCTGGTGCCCGGTGTCAGCTTCTATAAGCGCGAACGGTTTTCAGAACTGACCTATACGGGGTCGAAGAAGATCAGCCGGATGCCGCCCCGATCGGCCATCGTCGGGTTTTCGGTCGAAAACGTCTATGCGATTGCCGAACTGATCCGTCGCCAGAAGGGCGGCTGCGCGGTGGTGATGGGCGCGCTTTCGCCCCGCACCCGCAATGCGCAGGTGGCTTTGTATCAAAATGGCGATGTCGATTATCTGGTGGCGACCGATGCGATTGGCATGGGGTTGAACCTTGATATCAAGCATATCGCCTTTGCCGCGACCGTGAAATTCGACGGCCGCAAGATGCGCCAGCTTTATCCGCAGGAATTGGCGCAGATCGCCGGTCGCGCGGGGCGGCATACCGAAAACGGCACCTTCGGGGTGACGGGCGATGCGCGGCCCTTGGATGCGGAAACCATCGCGGCGATTGAGGAACATAAATTCACCCCCGTCCGCAAGTTGCAATGGCGCAACCATGCCTTGGATTTCGGCACCGTCGAGCGGCTGATCCGCTCGTTGGAAGCGCCGACATCGAATGAATGGCTGACCCGCGCGCGCGATGCGGATGATGTGGTCGCGCTGAAGGGCATGATGGATCTGGCGGAAGTCCGCGAGCGTCTGACCAACCCGAAACGTGTGCAACTTCTGTGGGATGTCTGCCGAATCCCCGACTTCCGCAACACCTCGACTTCCGACCATGTGTCGCTGCTGAGTCGGATTTTCGAGTATTTATGTGGTCGCGGATTGGGGGGCGGACGTGTCCCCAGTGACTTTATGGCCAAAGCAGTTGCGAGAATCGACCGTATCGACGGTGATATTGATGCAATTTCTAAACGATTGGCCTATATCAGGACATGGACCTACGTTGCGCAGCGCAAAGGGTGGGTCGATAACGAAAGCCATTGGCGCGAGGAGACTCGCGCTGTAGAAGACCGGCTGTCGGATGCACTTCATGCCCGACTGACGCAAAGATTTGTTGATCGGCGGACTTCAGTGCTGCTCCGCCGGTTGAAGCAGAAGGAGACCCTCGTGGCCGAGGTGAATGACAAGGGCGAAGTATCAGTCGAAGGCGAATTCGTCGGACGGCTGGAGGGGTTCCGCTTCCGGCAAGATGCCAGCGGTTCGCCGGATGAGGCGAAGGTGATGCGTCAGGCGGCGGTGCAAGCTTTGCGCCCCGAATTCCACCTGCGCGCGGATCGTTTCTATAACGCTCCCGACACCGAAATGGACTTTACCGAACAGGGCGGCCTCATGTGGGGCAACGCGGCTGTCGGTAAGCTGGTGAAGGGTGCGGATGCGTTGCGTCCGGGCGTGGAAGCTTTCGTCGATGACGAAGCGGGCGAAGAGGTGGCTGAAAAAGTCCGCCGTCGTCTGCAGCATTTCATCGACCGCAAAGTGACCGCTCAATTCGAGCCGCTGGCAGCGATGAACCGCGACGAGACCCTGACCGGTCTGGCGCGCGGCTTTGCGTTCCGTTTGGTGGAAGGTCTGGGCATTCTGACCCGTGACGCTGTCGCCAACGACGTGAAGGAACTGGATCAGGAATCGCGCGGCGCCTTGCGCAAGCATGGCGTGCGGTTCGGCCAGTTCACGATCTTCCTGCCGCTGCTGCTGAAGCCTGCGCCGACGCGTCTGCGCTTGGTTCTGTGGAGCCTGTGGAACGATCTGGCAGAGTTCCCCGAAAGCCCGCCGCCGGGTCTGGTGACCATCCCCAATGTCGCTGAAGTGCCCAAAATGCACTACACGCTGGCGGGATATCATCCGGCAGGCGCGCGCGCGATCCGCATCGATATGCTGGAACGTCTGGCTGACATCTTGCGTCAGAAAGACAGCCGCGCGGGCTTTGAAGCCACGCCGGACATGCTGTCGATCACCGGTATGACCCTTGAGCAATTCGCCGACCTGATGGGCGGCCTTGGCTATAAGGGCGAAAAGGGCGAACGTCCGAAGGCGAAGGTTGCTGTGGAAGCGCCGGCAGTTGATGCCGATGCCCCGCAAAACCCGATTCCGGAAGAAGTGTCGGTTCTGGCACCGATTGAAGGCGCAGAAGACGCTCCGGCGGAAGTCGAAGTGTTCTACACCTTCACTTGGGCACCCAAGCCCCGTCACCAGCGTCCCGAACGTGCCGCGCGCCCGCAAGGCGAACGTGCACCGCGTGGTGATCGCCCGCAAGGTGAGCGCGGCCCCCGCAAAGAGGGTGGCGACCGTCCGCAAGGCGATCGTCCGCGTCGTGACGACAAGGGTGCGCGTGGCGACCGCAAGGGTCCGAAGGGCGGCAAGTCCGACCGTTCGGACAACAAGACCCGCCAGTTCGAGGCTCGTGCTCCGCGCGTTGAAAAGCCGATCGATCCGGACAATCCCTTCGCAGCCCTGATGGCGCTGAAGGGTAAGGTCTAATCTTTGGCGGGCCCCAGCGGCAAGTCTATCGTCCAAGCGCAGCAGAAGTTGCGCTTGGACAAATGGCTGTGGCAGGCGCGGTTTTTCAAATCGCGCGGCCTCGCCTGTGATGTGATCGAGGCAGGCCATTGCCGTGTGAATGGCCAGCGTGTCACCAAGACCGGCCAAGGCGTCGGATGTGGGGATGTGCTTACGTTTCCGCAGGGCGGACAGATCCGGCTGGTGCGCATTTTGGCATTGGGCGAACGCCGCGGTCCTGCTTCGGAAGCACAGTCGCTTTATTTTGACCTTGAATGCCGATCCGAGGCAGATAGCGCGTTAACGGTGCTTGAATGAAAGGGCGGGTTGTTCTAGCAATGCCCGCGTTGAATTGAAGGGCTTAAGCCGATGACCTATGTGGTGACCGATAACTGCATCGCTTGCAAATACACCGACTGCGTCGAAGTCTGTCCGGTGGATTGCTTCTATGAGGGCACCAATACGCTTGTGATCCATCCCGACGAATGCATCGATTGCGGCGTCTGCGAACCGGAATGTCCGGCTGACGCGATCCGCCCCGATACCGAGCCGGATATGGAAAAATGGGTCGCCTTCAACCGTAAATATGCCGAACTTTGGCCGGTGATCACCGAACGTCGCGATCCCCTGCCGGAAGCGGCCGAGCGTGACGGCGAGACCGGCAAGCTTGAGAAATATTTTGACGAAGCACCGGGTGTCGGTAGCTGATCGTTAAAACCTGTCAAGGTCGCCATTGGCGGCCTTTTCCATTGATTCGCCGAAAGAGGCTATCGCCCAGTCGCCGCAGGTACAGTGTTCCGCCTGAGGAACGGTAACCCGCTGGGATCAATCTAGTTCCATGCCGCGTTGCGGCAGTTGGAATCGCGCGATTTTTGTGCTATATATAACTTATAAACAAACAAGGAAGCCTGACACCCGCTCAGCGCAACTCGCCTGAGTAGGTTATTCTTGTGACATCTTAATGCTGTCGCCAGGCTTCATGCTTGGGCTGCTTATGGTCGCAAGAGGCTTCGCTGCGAGGATGCGACCTGAATGACAAAGTCGAAGAAGCCCGATTTCCGCCCCAACGAGTTCGTCGTTTATCCCGCTCACGGCGTGGGTCAAATCATCTCTATTGAAGAGCAAGAGATTGCCGGTTTCAAGCTGGAACTGTTCGTTATCACCTTCGAAAAAGACAAGATGACCCTGCGGGTTCCGACCCATAAGGCGACCGAAGTCGGTATGCGCGCGCTGTCGGCTCCTGATGTTGTGGTCCGCGCCTTGGACACCTTGAAGGGCAAAGCCAAGGTCAAACGTGCGATGTGGTCCCGCCGCGCGCAGGAATATGAGCAGAAGATCAACTCGGGTGATCTGATGGCGATTGCTGAAGTGGTGCGTGACCTGCATCGCAGCGATGACCAGCGTGAGCAAAGCTATTCGGAACGCCAGCTCTATGAAGCGGCTCTGGAACGTCTGACCCGCGAAGTGGCGGCTGTGTCGGGCGTGGATGCCGGTGCTGCGGCCAAGAAGGTTGACGACGTTCTGGTCAGCCGCGCCGCCTGATCGGCCCTGCCTGAGATGTTAGAAAAGGGCGGCCCATCGGGTCGCCTTTTTTCATGCGGATAGGCACTGGCGCAGGGCAAAAAAAAAGGGGGCCGAAGCCCCTTATTGTCGTCCGGATCTGACGCTTGTCAGCTTTTCGGCATCGTCAGGCTCATGACCTTGCTGCCTTTGACATAGCGCAATTCATTGGTGCCGATCGATTGGACTTGGCCGCCGTCGATCTTGTCGCCGACCTTGACCTTGGTGTAGCGGCCATTCGAGGTGCGGATCAGCGCATGGCGCTTGGATGGCGTGCCATAGACCCCGATCAGATTCAGCTTCGACAGGTTCAGCGCCTTGGTATAGGTCGCTTGCTTGGCCAGATTGGCCGAAACCGGAATGCGCGGGGCGGCTCTTGCGACTTCTTCCGGCTCTTCATCCGCCTCATCTTCATCATGGCTGGTGACGCGGGCGGTTCTATTTGTCTGCGGCTGTTCGGCGGCTTTGCCTTTCACCGCCGGCGCCGCGGTCGAGGCCGAAGCCAAGCCTTGCTGCGCTGATGCGACCGCCGCAGGTGGGGTGATGACGGCTGCGGTGGCCAAGCTGCGCGGACGCGCCTCTGGCGTGCGCGACACCGCGATGGCCAGCGGGCTTACATCGGACTGGGTGGCTTCGGAGATGGCGGCGGCAACAGCGGCATTGGTCGCAATCGATGCGGCCTCGCTGGCACGGCGGCTTTCTTCGGCAGCAGCGGCAATGGTCGGGGGGCGCGACTTGGGCTTCATGCCCGCGTAACGCGGATCAGCTTCGGGCAGGTCAAGCGCACCCGAAGCTTCTGCTGCTTTTTCGACTTTCAGATCCGCCGGACGCAGGCGCGGCTTCTTCTTGCCATGCGCCGGATCGATCACCAGCGAGGCAGGCTCTGCTACCGGAGCGTCCACAACAGCGGCTGTCGCGGCGTTCAGGCTGTCCGGTCGGCTGGGGGGCAGGCGCTTGGGGCGTCCATCCAGCAAAGTAACCCCATCAGGGGTAACGGTGCCCTGTTTGGTCGGCAGGATTTTGCCTTCGTCATCAAATTTGTAGACGGTCCCGAACGGCTGCGGTGCGGCAGGTGCCAAGGGGGCGACTTCCGGCTCTGCCAGCGCTTTGGGCGCGGCCATCGCGACCGTTTCCACCACGGCATCCAAAGGTGCTTCCATGCCCGAGACGAAGACTTCGTCACGCGGGCCGGTATGAAGTGCGGCCACCGCAGCGGTCACTACCGCGGGTTGCGCTTGCGGGATTTGGCTTGTTTGCAAGCTTGCTTGCATGATGACCGCAGTGCCTTGCGCCTGAGCGGCCGCAGCCATCTTGGCCGCCCGTGCCAAGGCCGGATCGACCGTCAGCGGCAGATCATCGTCCTCTTCAGCAATCGAGCCTGCCCCTTCCAGGGCAAGCTCGGTCGGGTCTTGTTCATCTGCCAGCATCTCGTCATCTGCGGCAGGTTCTAAGGCGGTGCTTTGTTCGGGGCTAGGCGCAGCTTCGCCTTCAGCGGGCGCAGGCGGATCGGCCAGCGGGGCATTGGTTTCCACCGCCGGGGCTTGCGTTTGCGACGTATAAGACGCCCAACCCGCAATCACTGCCAAGCACAATAGCAGAAGGCCCAGCAAGACCGGCAACAGGAATTTCGACCGCGGCGGATCGATATTTCCACGCATTCCCAAGCCTTTGATCAGATCATCAGGCGCTGCGGTCAGGGGGCTGCGCGCATCGGCCGTGACGCGGGCAGGGGCCGAGTGCAGCGGTTTGACGGGCTCTTTCTTCGTTGCAGTGTCGCGCAGCGCAGCCGGAGCCACCGGCACCAGTTCGACTGCCGCCGCCAAGGGGGCGATCTTGACCGGATTGGCTTTGACCGATGCCACGACCGCCGCTTTCATCGCCGCCGCATCCATTTCGGCCTGACCACCACGGTCTTGGGTGCCGCGTTCTTGGGTATTGGAGGCCGATGCCAGCAACGGCTCGCGCGCGGTGACGCGCAAGGGGGGCGCGCTCAGCGTCGGTTCGACCGCTGCGTCTAACGTGGGTTCGGCTTTCGGTGCCGGTTCTGGTTTGGGCGCGCGCAGCACGGGTTCGACCATTTTCGGCGTGCTGATGACCGGAGCCGCTACGACCGGCGTCGCATCGGGGCGCTTCAGCTTGGAGCCAAGCTTGGGCCCACCGACCAGCGATCCCAGATTGCGCAGCGCCTTGGACGCCGAGGCAGCTTCTGTCGGAGGCGAACGCGTCGCCCCGCCCAATCCGCCCAAAGACGGCGCCGAGAGGGTAGGGCGCTGCAGCGGCGGTTCGTCAAAGCCGTAAACCGGCGTCCGACGTTCGGCGACGACAGACGGTGCCACCGGTTGATCGTTCATGGCAGAAGCCGCGATGACCGGCGCCGAAACCTCTGGCTCGACCGAAGCGATCGGGCTTTCGATCTGCGGTGCTGGCGAAGCTGTCGTCAGGTCTTCTTCCGGCGGCGTCAGGTCCGAGCGCGGATGAATGGTCAAGCGGCTTGCCGCGCCGCTTTCCTGCAAGGCTTTACGGCGGCTGGCAAATGCAGTCAGCGCAAGGCTTGGCGGCGCTGCGGGCACGTCGTCCGGCATCGGTGCCATTGGGATGTTGGTCGTATTGATGATCGGCTTGCGCAGGTTGGGTTCAACCGGCGTGCCGGTCGGCACGTCAAGGGCCATCGGCGCTTCATCGTCGATGGCCAGCGGCGCAGGTTCCAACGGTGCAGGCTTGGGCGGCGCGATGATTTGCGTCGGCGGGCCACGGAATTTCGGCGCCGCAGTCACGGGGCTTTCCAGCGTCACCGGATTGACGTTCAAAGGTTCCGGCGGCGCGAATTCGCTGAACGACCGTGCAGGCGGCAGCTCAGCAAGAGCGTCCTCGACCGGCAGCTCGATCAGCGTTGCCGGAGCGATTTCCGGCAGATCAAGCGGCATTTCGATCGGCGTCTCATCAGGCATTTCGACCGGCGCGGATGCAGGTTCTTCCGGAGCAGGCACCGGCACTTCAATTGGCGCGGGCACCTCGATAGGGGCGGGCACTTCCGGTTCGGGCTGCGGGGCTTCCGGCTCTGGTTCGGGCTGAATTTCGGGCGCGGGTTGTTCCGGCTCGGGTTCTACTGGCTCGGGTTGTTCCGGTTCCGGCTCAACCGGTGCAGGGTCCTGCGCGGCAGGGCTTTTTGCGGCGGCGATGACCTCGGGGGCCGAATCCGCCACTAAATCCGAGCGTGCCATATCGATCGGATCGGCAGCGGCCAGATCTTCCACATTATCGCCCACAGGGTTG
>DALYSR010000124.1:0-11276 GCA_031991825.1 Paracoccaceae bacterium | reverse complement strand
AATCCGGTCAGCGACAAAGCCGTGCCGCGCTTCCAATCATCCAGCTTGTAAGGGCCGGTGCCGTCTTCCTTCGCGGTGATTTCGCCCGCAGCGTCATTGACGATCCAGACGTAGCTCAGATTATACGGCAGCGAAATCGACTTGGCCGACAGGGTGATGACGACGGTTTGCTCATCAGGCGTATCAATCGCCGTGATGGTCGACAGGCTGCGCTTGCGCGAGGATTTCGAGGATTCCGCCGTCACACGCTCGATCGAATATTTCACATCAGCCGCGGTGAGCGGGTCGCCGGAGTGGAATTTAACCCCTTGCTTCAATTTGAACGTATGGGTCAAACCATCGGCGCTGATTTCATGGCTTTCGGCCAAAACCGCTTCGACTTCGCCCGCATCGGTCAGGCGATACAGCGCTTCATAGACATTGTCGTTGAAGGCTTCATTGATGCCTTGGCCCGCACCGGCAGTATTATCCAAGTTCTGCGGCTCATAAAGCGAGCCGATGCGAATGACCGCCGCCCCGTCTTGGGCTAAAAGCGCTGCCGGAGCGCAGGTCACTGCCAGCGCCAGCAAGGCGCTGAAGGCGAAGGGGCGGTATGCGTTATTAGCCATCTCTAGCTCCAAAGGAAGGGGCGGGCGGTCTGCCGCGCGATTGGCGGTAAGCTTTCAGGTATAGCCTTGTTTATCAATGGCAATTTTAGCATTAAAAAAGGCAAATTTTCCTGCTTGGCAGGGTAGGGAAAGAAGGTTGTTCCCATAACCAAGCGTTACCCCCCCGTTACCGCAGATCCATCGGCAAAAATGTGCCCGTCACAGATATCAGCCAAAGATTACCCGCCGCTTAAGCGGAACCACCTGAGCCAGACTGCGTTACCTAGCGTGGTAATAACCATAATCCAGCGCCGCGCCTGATCGTTTTCGCGAAGATGACTTGAACAGGTGGCAGGCAGGGTTCTGTCGACAGTGTGAACGAG
The DNA here is from genome assembly GCA_031991825.1 of Paracoccaceae bacterium. Taxonomy (GTDB): domain Bacteria; phylum Pseudomonadota; class Alphaproteobacteria; order Rhodobacterales; family Rhodobacteraceae; genus Pseudotabrizicola. Next base: position 10,306 of record DALYSR010000124.1, on the reverse strand, counting down.
TGGTTCGTTGTTTTGGGGTGAGGCTTTATGGCCAAGGGCTATCTCGACATGATCGCGGCGGCGGGTAGCGTGGTGCAGAAACTGACGCCGCAGGAATTACGCGATCTTTTTCGCGATCCCGACGCGCAAGCCGTGCTGGTCTTGGTCGATATCCGCGAGGAAAGCGAAATAGCCGCCGAGATGATGATCGAGGGGGCTTTGCATGCGCCGCGTGGCGGGCTCGAATTTCTGATCGATCCGACAAGCCCCCAGCATCAAAGGCGTTTCGCGGCGGGAGATATTTATGTCTTCTACTGCACCACAGGGGAAAGATCGCTGCTGGCCGCGCGTTTGGCACAAGAGATGGGACTTATGGCACGGGTTTTGGACGGGGGATTGCAGGCCTGGAACCGCGACGTAATCGTCGCGCCCAAAGAGTGATTTCCGTGCTCAAGCCTTTATGTATTGACCATGCGTAAAGGTATCCGTCTTATCATCCCAACGTCGCAATTCTGCTTTTGACCTTATTTCAGGTAAAGACGGCTTCCATGATTAAACGACTGATTATCGCGATTATCCTGCTGGGCCTTGTTGTGGGGGGCTTGGTTTGGTTCAATCATTTCCGCGCGGGGATGATCGCGCAATTCATGGCCAATCGGGTGGTGCCACCGGTGCCGGTCACCACGCAAGCGATAACGCCAGTTACATGGAAACCGGGTATCGACGCGGTCGGCAGCGCTATTGCAGCACAAGGTGTTGATCTTGCAGTTGAATCTGGGGGATTGGTGCGTGAGATCGCCTTCAAGGCCAGCGATACGATAGAGACCGGTAAAATGCTGGTCCATATTGATGATGACAGCGAGAGGGCGAATTTGGCGGCGGCCGAGGCGGCGTTGAATTTGGCCGAGGCCGAGGCCAAGCGTGCACGCACCTTGAACCAGCGTGGGGTAGGGGCGACCAATACGCTTGAAAGTGCGACGGCGCAGGTTGAAAGCGCGCGGGCACAGATGGCGCAAGTGCAGACGGCACTGGATGCCAAAAAGATGTCAGCGCCGTTTTCCGGCGTGATCGGCATCCCTCGGATCGAGGTTGGTCAATATGTAACCCCTGGCACCACTTACGCGACATTGCAGAATTTAGATAAAATGTACGTTGATTTTTCTTTGCCCGAGCAGCAGCTTACCAGCCTTCAACTGGGGCGGAGCGTGTCGGTGCAGACGGAAGTCGGTGATTTTTCGGCGACTGGCACCATCATCGGCATCGAGCCGCAGGTCGATAGCAACTCGCGCATGATCCATGTGCGTGCCGAAGTCAGCAATCCGTCTGGCCAATTGTTGCCCGGCCAGTTTCTGCGGGTAAGGATAGATCTCCCCGCAGAAGACAATGTGATCGCGGTGCCGCAAACAGCCGTGTCATCAACGCTTTACGGCGATTCCGTTTATGTCGTCGAACCTGTCGAAGGCGCGGATGACCTGAAGGCGACGCAGGTTTTTGTCACTCTAGGCCGTCGATCTGATGCAACCATTGAAGTGATCAAAGGGCTGCAGGCGGGGCAGAAAATTGTCACTTCCGGCCAGAACCGCCTGTCGAATGGCGCCAAGGTTGTCGAGGATAATGCCGTCGCACTTGGTGCGGATGGCAATCCCACCGCGGCAACTGCCGAACCGGCGAAATAGGGGCGTCACGATGAATTTTTCGGAAATCTTCATCCGTCGGCCGGTATTGTCCACAGTGCTGGCCGCCATGATCATGTTCCTGGGTCTGGCATCCGTCTTTAGCCTTCCGGTACGACAGTACCCCGAGGTTGAGGAAAGCGTCATCACCATCAACACGATTTATCCCGGTGCTGCGCCCGATCTTATCCAAGGCTTTGTGACCTCTCCTATCGCGGCAGCGGTCTCTACGACGGAAAATGTTGACTATATTTCAACGGCATCGCGTCCGTCGTCTTCGACCGTGACGGTGCAGATGAAACTTGGCGCCGACCCTGACATCGCTTTGACAGAGGTGATGAGCAAGGTGCAGCAGGTGGGCGGTCAATTGCCCGGCGATACGGAAGATCCGGTGATTTCAAAGGGCACCGGCATGACTTTCGCCTTGATGTATTTGGCGGTGCGCAATCCCAATATGACGCCGGAACAGTTGAACGAATATCTTGAACGTGTTGTGCGCCCTAGGGTGAGCAACATCCAAGGCGTCGCCAGCATGGATATCATGGGGGCGCAGAAATATGCGATGCGTATCTGGTTGGATCCGCTGCAGCTTTCGGCGCGGGGGGTGACAGCATCGGATGCTTTGGCCGCGATCCGGTCATCGAATTTCCTGTCGGCCCCGGGGAAGACGGAAAATGAATATTTCACCTATTCGCTCACACTGGATTCGACGATCCAATCCCCAGAAGCCTTTGGCGCGCTTCCTCTGAGCAATGGCAGCCAAGGTGTCGTGCGGCTGAAGGATGTGGCACGGATCGAACTGGCATCTGGGTCGACTGATGCAATCGTGACCTTCGCCGGACAGCCGGGCACCTTCATCGGGATTATTCCGGCTCCGGGTGAAAACCAGTTGGATGTGGCCACCAATGTGTTGAACGCCTTGCCTGCGTTGCAGGAAACGCTGCCGGTCGGCATGACGATCGACATGGTCTATGATTCCACAGAGACCATTTCCGCCTCGATCGACGAGGTGTTCAAGACCATCGCCGAAGCTGTGGTGATTGTGGTCGTGGTGATCCTTTTGTTCCTCGGCTCGGTGCGTTCGGTTTTGATGCCGATCGTGACCATCCCGCTGTCGTTGGTGGGTGTATGCGCGATCATGCTGGCACTGGGCTATTCCATCAACCTGCTGACATTGCTGGCGATGGTCTTGGCAATAGGTCTGGTTGTCGATGATGCGATTGTCGTGGTTGAAAATATCCACCGCCATATCGATGACGGCATGTCGCCGGCGCAGGCCGCGATCACGGGGATGCAGGAAATCACCGGCCCAGTGATCGCGATGACCATCACATTGGCCGCGGTTTTGGCGCCTTTGGCTTTCACCGGCGGCTTGACGGGGGCGCTGTTCACCGAATTTGCACTGACGCTTGCAGGTTCGGTTTTGATTTCCGGTGTTGTCGCTTTGACGGTGACACCAGCAATGTCGGCGCGTCTCTTGACCCATGGCACACCGGGGCGGTTCCAGCAAATCATTGATAAGACGCTGAATGGAGTGTCGAATTGGTATGAGCGGCGGGTTTCCTCTTCGCTCGATTATCGGCCCGTCACTTTGTTGATGGTGGTGGCACTGGCGGGGGCGACGGGCTATATGTTCCTGAACACCTCGTCCGAATTGGCGCCGGAAGAGGACAGCGGCGCTTTGTTCGCGATCATGAACGGACCGCGCTATGCCACTTTGGAATATACCAGTGCGTTCACAACCGAAGTCGGCAAGCGCACCAGTGATATTCCCGAGGTTGCAACCTCTTTCTCTGTTGCAGGCATGGGGGGCGCTAACAATAGCGGCTTCTACATTTGGGCCTTGAAGGATTGGGCTGATCGCTCGCGCAGCCAAGCGGCTATTCAAGCCGAACTGCAAGGCATTCTGGACAACTCGCCTGGGCTGCAAAGCTATGTTTTCGCTCCGCCTAGCTTGCCTGGGGCAGGGGGGGGATTGCCGATTTCCATGGTGATCCAATCCATCCATGCGCCCGAACGGGTGGTCGAAGTGGCCGAAGAGATCCGTGAGAAAGCCATGCAATCGGGCATGTTCATCGTGGTCCAGAACAGCCTTTCCTTCGATGCACCGCAGGTGAAAGTGACCATCGATCGCGATCGTGCGGCCAATCTTGGGGTGGCGGTCAGCGATATCGGTGCAACTTTAGGCATTTTGGTTGGCGGCGGTTCTGTCGCGCAGTTTGATCGTGATTCGAACAGCTATGACGTGATCACTCAAGTTCCGCGCGAATGGAGGGCCAATCCGGAACGTTTGGGGGAATTTTTTGTCCGCTCGCGCACGGGGGTGATGGTCCCCTTGTCGTCGGTTATCAGCCTTAATCCGGGCGTAGCTGCGGCTTCTATCGAACAGTTCAACCAGCTCAACGCAGCGACGCTATCTGCGATGCCGATGATCGGGCTTTCGACCGGCGTCGCATTGGCTGAACTTGAACGGATCGCGGCCGATGTCCTGCCAGACGGCTTCTTTATCGACTATTCCGGCCAGTCGCGGCTTGAAAAGAACGAGGGGTCGACGATCATCCTTGCCTTCGCGGCAGCCTTGGTCGTGATCTATCTGGTGCTGGCCGCGCAGTTTGAAAGTTTCCGTGACCCTTTCATCATCATGATGTCGGTGCCGCTTTCGGTATTCGGGGCTTTGCTGCCGCTTTATTTCGGGGCGAGTACGCTGAACATCTATACGCAAGTCGGTCTCATCACGCTGATCGGTCTGATCACCAAACATGGTATCTTGATGGTCGAATTTGCCAATCAGCAACGCGATGAACATAATCTGTCAAGACGTGAAGCCATTGTTAAAGCTGCAAAAACGCGTCTTCGTCCGATTTTGATGACAACGGCTGCGATGGCTTTGGCGGTGGTGCCGCTGATCATTGCCGAAGGTGCGGGTGCTGCGGCGCGTCAAGCGATGGGCTTGGTGATCTTTACCGGCCTGATCGTCGGCACGGCCTTCACGCTGTTCGTGGTGCCGATGTTCTACACTCTGATTTCGCGCAGCGATGCCTCCTATTTGCTGCACCGGAAAGAGGTCGAAAAGACATTCGGCGCCAGCACGCATGGCTAATGCATGACGGCTTCATAGGAAGAGAATCTTCGGATTTTCTTCCTAGGCCAAAAATGCCGACTGCTTTACATAATCCTAATTATCTGGGCAAAATAGACCCCTAGGTCGGGCCTTTTTTCGCCTCGCGGTATTGCAGTCGGGCGCTCCTCTTGCCGAGGGGTTCCGTTGGCGCTAACATCCGGTAAAATTGACGAAGCAAGGGATACAGCATGTCGCGGCTTGCCGCTTAGGGCTGGAACTCTGGGGTCGAAACAAGTAGCAGGCGCTCAATATCTAGTGATGCGGCTACCATAAGAATTGGAGTTACTGGCCATGAGCAAGGCAGAGATTGGGCTGATCGGCCTTGGCACGATGGGTGCAGCGCTTGCGCTGAACATCGCCGAAAAAGGGTTCCCGATTGCCGTTTGGAACCGCACCACCGAAGTGACCCGTCGCTTCCACGCCGAGGCTGGCGATCTGGCGGCGCGTGTTATTCCGACCGAGAGCCTGCAAGCTCTGGTTGATGCGATCACTCCGCCGCGCGCGATCATCCTGATGGTTCCGGCAGGTCCGGCAGTCGATCAACAGATCGAAGCTTTGGCACCGCTGTTGGGCCCCGATGATCTGATCATCGACGCGGGCAATGCGAATTTCCACGACACCAACCGTCGCAATGCGGCGGGCCTGTCGGTGAAATTCCTTGGCATGGGCGTTTCGGGCGGTGAAGAAGGCGCGCGTCACGGTCCGGCCATCATGGGCGGTGGCGAGAAAGCCGATTGGGACCGCGTTTCGCATATCATGGAAGCGATCTCGGCGCGTGCCGAAGATGGCACCGCTTGCGCGACTTGGATGGGCGAAGCGGGCGCGGGCCATTTCGTGAAAACTGTGCACAACGGCATCGAATATGCCGATATGCAGATGATCGCCGAAGTTTACGGGTTGATGCGTGACGGCCTTGGCTGGAGTGCGGGCCAAGTCGGCGACACGCTGGCACAGTGGAACGAAGGCATCCTGAAATCCTATTTGGTCGAGATTTCGGCAGCGGTCGCCAAGGCCAACGATCCGCTGACCGGCACGCCGATGCTGGACGTGATCTTGGACAAGGCGGGCCAAAAAGGCACCGGCCGTTGGACCGCGATCGAAGCGCAGCATATCTCGGCACCGATTCCGGTGATCGAAGCGGCTGTGATGGCGCGCAACGTCTCGGCCCGTCTGGACGAACGCAAAATCGGTGAGGCACGTTTTGGTGCGGCACCGCAAGCCGTTGAGCTGACTGCAGAACAGCTTGAGCTCGCGCTGACCGCAGGCAAGATCCTGTGCTATGCACAAGGTTTCGCGATGATCGAAGGCGCAGGCCGTGCCTTCGGTTGGGAGTTGGATCTGCCGGCGATTGCGCGCGTTTGGCGTGCAGGCTGCATCATCCGCTCGTCGATGCTGAACGATATGGCGACCGCTTTGGCGGAAGATCCGGCGCGTAACCTGATCTTGGCCCCGTTCTTCGCTGAAAAGATCGAAGCGGGCCTGCCGGCGCTGCGTCAGGTTGTGGCACAAGCGGCACTGAACGGTCATGCGGTTCCGGCGCTGGCTTCGGGCCTGAGCTGGTTCGATTTGATGCGCACCGCGCGCGGCACGGCAAACATGATCCAAGGCCAACGCGACTTCTTCGGCGCGCATGGCTACCAACGTCTGGACGGCAAAGACGCGCCGCATGGTCCTTGGGCGATGAACGCCTAATCTGGCGAAAAGGTTAAAATTTATGCGGCGCGGGAGGGTCACTTCCCGCGCCGTTTCTCTGTTATAGCGCCGCGAGCTGTGCTAGCGTCAGCGCATGACGAAAAAGCACCTGCCGCCTCCCGCCGATCCCTTCGCCTCTCGCCCCGCCGTGCCGAACTGGTTGCGCAACGCCGCCGGTCGTGATCCGCAATTTGCAGCCGGAGCCACTTTGGCTTGGATCGATCCCCTTGTTCGCGATGACCAGCTGATCGGCAAGCTTTGGCGTAAGCGTCTGGCCATGCAGGCAACTTTGGCAGTCGTCGCTTTGGATGGCCGTCGCGAAGCTGAAGCCGAATTGCGCGACCATTGGATTTTGCGTGGGCGTGATGATGATCCGGGTCCGGCGGGTCGCTTGCTTGGTGCCTTCCGTTTCTTGGGCGAACCTAGGGCTGCGCGGGCGTCGGAATGGCCGGCGCGCCTGCCGAACCTGTTTGATTTGGCCGCGACCCCCGATCTGGATGCGGCGCTTGCGGAAGCTGGGCGCCATTTGGGGACGACTTCCCCCGTTGAAGCGGCGGCAAAGGCTGCCCGCGCGGCGTTGCGTTTGGGCCTGCGTCATCGCGGGCTGGCCTTGTGGCTGGGCGATGCCGCTTTGGCACGGGCTTTGGGCTGGGATCGCCCCTTGCCTTTGTTGGCAAGCCACCTGCCCCGTGGCGCTTTGCGTCTGGATGGGCCCGAATGGCAAGACGCCTGCGCGATTGCTTTTACCAAAGGTGCCTTGGCGGCGAATGATTTGCATGCCGATCTGTCGCGGCGCGCCATGCGTCTGCGGGAAGTCGCGCCCAAGTTGCGTGGCAAGGATGCCAAGGCCGTGATCGAAACCTTGCAATCGGAAGATGCGATGGCGGCGACGGCGGGGGCGAATGCCTCCGACCGTGCGGCGCGGCGTATTTTTGATCGCCTCACCGAATTCGGTGTCGTTCGCGAATTGACCGGACGCGCCAGCTTCCGTCTTTACGGATTGTAACCATGCCGCCGAAAAGCGCCGCCAAAAGCGAAGAGCTTGATCTGGACCTTGAAGATCTGCCCATGCCCTTGCGCTGGCGCGAATGGATGGCGCGGGTCGAGGCGGTGATTTTCGCCTCTGCCCAGCCGGTGTCGCGCGATCAGCTGGTGAAGGTGGTCGGCCGAAATTGCGCGTTGGAGTTGTTGATCGACGATATCCGCAACGAATTGCAGGATCGCCCCTATGATATCGCGGCGGTGGCAGGTGGTTGGCAGATCCGGACCCGTGCGCGCTATGGCGCGGCGATCAAGGCGGCCCAGGGGCGGGCTGATGGTGCCAAACCGCTCAGCCGTGGCGAGGCGTTGGTCCTGACATCAATCGCTTACATGCAGCCTGTGACCCGAACCCAGATTTCGCGCATGATTGGCCGAGAGGTCGGGCGTGATACCATCGCACGCCTGTCCCGCGAAGCCTTTATCGCCAAAGGTCCGCGCAGCCCTGAACCGGGTGCACCCTATACCTATGTCACGACGGCGGAATTCCTGATCCAGTTCGGCTTGCAATCCCTGCGCGATCTGCCCGATCTGGAAGCGTTGCAGGATGCGGGTCTGCTGCAGCCCGAAACGCGGGTTGATCTGCCGCTGGGACCGGAAGATCACGACGGCTGAGTTGAATCCAATTCATAATGATGCCTCGAAACATGAATTTCACTCCCGAGCGGATGGCTGTTAAGGTGCCGTCTTCTTGATGGCAACGAAAGCCGGTCCGATGAGCCAATTCAATCTTCCCCCGACACCCGCACTTGCCGCGCTAGAAGCTTTGGCGCGCGAGAAAATTCTGGTCCTTGATGGTGCAATGGGAACGCAAATCCAAGGGCTTGGCCTTGCGGAGGAGGATTATACCGGTCACGGTTCCGGCTGTGCCTGCCGCCACCATTCCGATCATCCGCAGAAGGGCAACAATGACCTTCTGATCCTGACCCAGCCCAAAGCGATTGAAGACATCCATTTCAATTATGCGATGGCTGGCGCGGATATTGTTGAAACAAATACGTTTTCTGCGACCACTATTGCGCAGGCCGATTACGGCATGGAGCAGGCGGTATATGATCTGAACGTCGAAGGCGCGCGCGTGGTGCGCCGCGCTTTGGACCGAGCGACCGCCATCGACGGCAAGCCGCGTTTCGTGGCCGGTGCGGTGGGGCCGACCAACCGCACCGCATCGATCAGCCCCGATGTGAACAATCCTGGCTACCGCGCCGTTACTTTCGATGACCTGCGTGTGGCCTACGGCCAGCAGGTGCAGGGTCTGATCGCGGGTGGCGCGGATATCATCCTGATCGAAACCATCTTTGACACCCTGAACGCCAAAGCCGCGATTTTCGCTTGTTTCGAGGCATTTGCCGCACATGGCGCGCGTTTGCCGGTGATGATTTCCGGCACGATCACCGATGCCTCGGGTCGCACATTGTCGGGTCAGACGCCGACCGCCTTCTACCATTCGGTGCGCCATGCAAAGCCCTTCTCGATCGGGTTGAACTGCGCCTTGGGCGCGGCGGCAATGCGCCCGCATATCAAGGAATTGTCGGATGTGGCGGAAAGCTTCATCTGCGCCTATCCGAACGCTGGCCTGCCCAATGCTTTCGGCCAATATGACGAAGGCCCCGAAGACACCGCCCGCCAAGTCGCCGAATTTGCAAGCGCCGGTCTTGTGAACATCGTCGGCGGCTGCTGTGGCACCACGCCCGCCCATATCAAAGCCATTGCCGAAGCTGTCGCTGGCATCAAACCGCGCGAGGTGCGTAAATGAGCCGTTATCTGCGACTCTCCGGTCTGGAACCCTTTGTTCTGACCTCGGATATTCCGTTTGTGAATGTCGGCGAACGCACGAACGTGACCGGATCGGCCAAGTTCCGCAAGCTGGTGACGAACCGCGATTACGCAGCCGCATTGGACGTGGCGCGTGATCAGGTCGAAAACGGCGCGCAGATCATCGACATCAATATGGATGAAGGTCTGATCGATTCCAAAGCGGCGATGGTCGAATTCCTGAACCTGATCGCATCTGAACCCGATATCGCCCGCGTTCCGGTGATGATCGACAGTTCGAAATGGGAAGTGATCGAGGCTGGTCTGCAATGCGTGCAGGGCAAGGCCATCGTCAACTCTATCTCGTTGAAAGAAGGCGAAGACGCCTTCCGCCATCATGCGGGGCTGTGCCTTGCCTATGGTGCGGCCGTGGTGGTCATGGCCTTTGATGAAACCGGACAGGCCGACACTTTCGAGCGTAAAACCCAGATCTGCGCCCGCGCCTATAAGATCCTGACCGAGGAAGTGGGCTTCCCGCCGGAAGATATCATCTTCGATCCCAACGTCTTCGCGGTTGCGACCGGTATCGAAGAACATAACAACTACGGCGTTGATTTCATTGAAGCGACCCGTTGGATCCGTCAGAACCTGCCGCATTGCCATATCTCGGGCGGTGTCTCGAACCTGTCGTTCTCGTTCCGTGGCAACGAACCCGTGCGCGAAGCGATGCATGCGGTCTTCCTGTATCATGCGATCCAAGCCGGCATGGATATGGGCATCGTCAACGCCGGTCAGCTGGCCGTTTACGACCAGATCGACCCCGAGCTGCGCGACGCCTGCGAGGATGTGGTCTTGAACCGCACCCCCGAAGCGACCGAGCGGATGCTTGAAATCGCCGAGAAATTCCGTGGCGGGCCGAAGGAAGAAAAAGTCCGCGATCTGGCATGGCGCGACTGGCCGGTGGCCAAGCGTATCGAACATGCTTTGGTGAACGGCATCACCGAATTCATCGAAGCCGATACTGAAGCCGCGCGTCTGGAAGTCGCTC
>DALYSR010000123.1:0-11320 GCA_031991825.1 Paracoccaceae bacterium | reverse complement strand
GCGAGCCGTCCCAAGGTTTAGCCTTTACGGTCGATCCGCTATCGATGACGCGCCTCAGCCGCTATGGCCGCGATTGGCGGATCGGATCGGTCAACGAACCCCTGATCGGAGCGGCATGATGGCTTTTCCCCTGTTCGGCTTTGAGACGACCGCCGCGGTTCTGATCGGATTGGCGCTGGATTTGGTGCTGGGGTGGCCCGCGGCCCTTTATGCGCGCATCGGCCATCCGGTCGGTTGGCTCGCGCGGCCAGTCGCGGCGCTGGAACGGCGGTTTAACCGCGCGGAGCGGTCGAATGCGGCGCGGTTCACTGCGGGCGCTGGGATTAGCCTGCTGGCGATTGCGGTGGCGGTGGCAGTTTGGGGCGGAATGGCATGGCTGGCGCAGGCCTTGCCGATGCCATGGCGCATCATGGCGATGGCGCTGCTGATCTGGCCGTTGAGCGCCGCGCGCTCGATGCATGATCATGTGGTAGCGATTGCCAAACCGCTGGCGGCGGGCGATCTGGAAGGGGCACGTCATGCGGTGTCGATGATCGTGGGCCGCGATCCGCAGGCCTTGGATCAGGCGGGCGTCGCCCGCGCCGCGCTGGAAAGTCTGGGGGAAAACAGTTCGGATGGGGTGATCGCGCCGCTGTTCTGGGGGGTGGTTTTCGGCCCTGCGGGGATGGCGGGCTATAAGGCGATCAATACCTTGGACAGCATGATCGCACATCGCAATCCGCGCTATGAATGGTTTGGCAAACTGGCCGCGCGGATCGACGATCTGGCCAATCTGATCCCCGCGCGCCTGACGGGGCTGTTGTTTGCCGCCGCATCGTTGCGCCGCGCCCCGAACGCCTTAGCGATCATGTGGCGCGATGCGGGGCAGCACCGCTCGCCCAATGCCGGGTGGCCGGAAAGCGCCTTGGCCGCCGCCTTGGGCGTTCGATTGTCGGGGCCGCGCATCTATGGCACGCGCCTCGCCCCAGAGCCTTGGCTGAACACCGAAGCGCCCGATCCGCAGCCGGATGATCTGTGGCAGGGCTTGCGATTGTTCCGCCGGATGGTACTGGGGGTTTTGCTGATCTTGATGGCAGTGATCCTGCTGCAGGTCACGGGGTAATTCATGGGGCAAGCGGCGGCAATAGGCCTGAATTAACCATTTCGTAACGTTTGCTTTGACAGATACGGAAGAATGCGCTCTCATCCTTTCGGATAGCATCTGACTTAGGATGCTTCAGGCTGGAGCGTGAAGGGTATGCAGTATTCCCACAGAGGAACAGCCACCGAAAATGCGCGCTGTGCTGGATGATTTCATGCGCGGAATTTCTGGCAAAGGAAAACCTTCGCCAGAATTAAGCAGCATCAAAGGCTTCGGCTATGCACAATGGCCGGACAGCCTGCGCGTGGCGCTGCGTTTGGTGCGCAATCTGCCCACGCGGGCGGCATTGTTCGCGGGGCCGGATCTATTGGTCTTTTGTAACCAACCCCTCAGCAGCGAAATAGGTTCCGCCGCGCCGCGCATTCTTGGTCTAAGCATTGATGAATTGGCCAATGCCAAAGCGCCAAGCGGCTGGCGCAGCCTTGCCACCGTCCTGCACACCTGCCTTGCCAGTGGCGAAAGCGCACGGGTGAACGATCTGGATTTTGGTCCCGTCACGTTAAGCGCGGATGTTTCTGTTGTTTCCGATGAACAGGGGCGCAGCGAAGGGGTGTTGTGTCTGTTCACCTTGCAGCCGGTGCTTGTGCGCAGCCCGCGTCGCAAGGCCCCCGCGCATCCCGATCCGCAGCAGGCCGCCGCGATCATTCGGGGATCGGGGGATGCGATCTTCTCCGTCGATTTAGAGGGGCGCATCACCAGCTGGAACGACGGGGCCGCGCGGCTTTACGGCTATATGGCGCAAGATATCATCGGCAGATCCATTCATATTCTGGTGCCCGAAGGCAAGAGCCCCGAGGAAGACGCCCTGCTGGGCCGCATCCGCGAAGGCCATGGCATCGAATCCTATCAGACCAACCGCGTCCATCGCAGCGGGCGGATCATTCCGGTCTCGCTGAGACTATCGCCGATCTTCGACCCCCATGGGCGGGTGATCGGCGCATCCAAGATTGCCCGCGATATTTCCGCTCAGGTCGAAACCGAAGCGATGCGCGAAATCTTGATGAGCGAGATGAAGCACCGCGTGAAGAACACCCTTGCCACCGTGATGGCCATCGCGCGGCAAAGCTTCGGGCGCAAGGGGTCGGAAGATGTGATCCGCTTTACCGCGCGGATCGGGGCTTTGGCCCGTGCGCAGGACTTGCTGACGCGCGAGGCGGCAGACGGGGCGGAACTGGGCGCGGTGGTGCGCCGCGCTTTGTCGCCCTTCCCCGAACAGAGCCTGTTGATCAGCGGTCCTTCGCTGCATCTGGGGCCGCGTTCGGTGATGGTGCTGACGCTGTGCTTGCACGAATTGGCGACCAATGCGGCCAAATACGGCGCGCTTTCCACCGAAGGGGGCAAGGTGCAGATCAGCTGGCGGCTGAAGTTGCAGCAGGGGGAAAACCAGCCCGAACAGGTCGTGCTGGTAAGCTGGCGCGAACAGGGCGGGCCGGTCGTCACCCCGCCCAGCCATCGCGGTTTCGGAACGGTTCTGATCAATAATGTATTGCGCTTGGAACTGGGCGCCTTGGCCGATGTGAAATTCGACGCGGCGGGGCTGCGCTTCGACGCGGTGGTGCCGCGCGAAAGGCTGTCGGTCTGACGCAGGCGATTTGAACGGGTGTCGCTATTTCGCTTGCCGTTGCGGTCTTGCGCGCGCTATCGCCAAGGGATTGCAATTCGACGAGCTTTTCATGACCTGCGCCCACGATCCTGCCTCGCCCGAACGGGCTGCGATGTCCCAATCGGCGAAGACGGTGATCTTCATCAGTCTGATGTGCTGCACCTTCCTTGCGATGCTGGACAGCCAGATTGTCGCGACCGCTATGCCATCCATTATGGCCGATCTGGGCGAGATCGAAAAGTTCAGCTGGATCGGGTCGGCCTATCTGATCACCCATAGCGCGGTGATGCCGATCTGCGGCAAGCTGGGCGATCTGTTCGGGCGCAAATATGTGCTGCTGGCATCGGTGGTGCTGTTCGTGGTCGCATCGCTTGGCTGCGGCTTGGCGGGCAGCACCAATTGGCTGATCGCGGCGCGATTGGTGCAAGGCGCAGGCGCAGGCGGCATCATCGTATCGGTTTTCGCCGCGATGGCCGACACTTTTGAGCCTCGAGAACGCGCGCGATATCAAAGCTTTGCAAGCTTGGTCCTGCTGTTATCCGCCAGTATCGGGCCGTTTCTGGGCGGCGTGCTGACGCAATATCTGGGCTGGCGTTGGATCTTTCTGGTCAATCTGCCGATCGGGATTTTTGCACTGTCATTCCTAATGGCGGTGCTGCCCAATAGCCGCCCCACGCGCAAGCCGGTGATCGATTATGCGGGGGCTGCGCTGGTCTTGGCTTTGGTGTCGCTTCTGGTGATCTGGGCCGATAGCCCGCAGCTGTTCGGCGGGCTGTTCGCGCCGATGGGGCTGGCGGTCTTGGCGGCGATCGCGGCATTGGGCATGGCCTTCGTGCGGGTCGAACGCCGTGCGCCTGAACCTGTGCTGTCGATGACCATCCTGACCCATCCGACCGTCCTGCGCCTTCTGGCGATTTCGGTCGGATCGGGGGCTGTGGGCATCGGCATGGTGAATTACCATGCGCTTTATCTGCAGAACACGACCGGACTTGCGCCCGCGCAGACCGGCACCTTTTTCATCATCCTAATGACCGGTGTGGCCTGTGGCTCTATGCTAACCGGTCGCCTGATCAGCCGCAGTGGCAATTACAAGCCTGTGTTGGCAGTGGGCCTGTTGGGGGCAGGGGTGTCGCTTTTGCTGCTGGCGGTGCTGGGCCATGCCGTGCCGCTATGGGGGCTGGCCCTGCTTTACGGCGCGCTGGGTGTCTTTGGCGGTCTGGGGCAGCAAGTGCCGACACTGGCGGCGCAGATGCATGTCGCCAAAAGCGATATTGGTGCGGCCACCGGCGCGGTTAGCCTGTTCCGCGTCACGGGGGCGGCGATCGCGGGGGCGGTCTATGGCTCGCTGTTGCACGCGCGGCTTCCCGATGCGGTCTTGACCCTGACCGCCGCGCCCTTGGCCGAAGCCTATCAAACCGCCTTCATCGCTTTGTTCGGCAGCGCGGGGCTGGTGCTGCTGATCTGTGCGGCATTGGCGGTAAGCCTGCCCAAGGCGCGGATGTAATCCCGCCTTCGGGCCTTTGCCTATAGGCCGAACCCGCGGTCAGGGGCGCAGCGCGGTCATCTCGACTTCGACCAGAAACTCGGCGCGGGTAAAGCCCGTCACGATCAGCAAGGTCGATGCGGGCGGCTGGGCCACTTCCGCCAGAAAGCGGTCCCGCGCCGCCATATAGGCAGGGAAATCCTCGCGGCGGGTCAGATAGGCATTGATACGGATAACATGTTCCGGACCGGCCCCCGCTTCGGCGAGGATCGCTTTGCAATTTGCAAAGCAGATTTCCGCCTGTGCGGTAACATCCGCCGGCACGCTGCCATCTGCCGCCAGTCCCAATTGGCCCGATGTCACGATAAGAGCGCCTTTTGCAGGCATTTCGATCCCATGGGCATAGCGCCCGAACGGGGGGGCGATGGTCGAGGGCGTCAGGACTTTCATCAATAACTCCGGCTTATATTACTGTGGGTTAGACCGCCAGTACCGCAAGACTATCCTTCTGTGTAGGCCCCGCGGTCAACTTTCTGTTAACGCAATCATTGCACTTGTTACATTTCTGTTACACAGTGCCCTATCGAAGCGGCCGTCTCCGCGTGATGCGCAGATCGCCGGATCGCATATCGCTATAGCGACGACCTTTCGGGAGGAAACATGAAGGGTATTATTTTAAACGCCGTTTCGGCTTTGGCGCTGAGCGCGAGCGCCGTATTGGCTGATGGCAGCATCACCGTTTATACTGCTGCGCCGCAGAACTTCATCGACGCATTGGTGCCGGTTTTCGAAAAGTCGAGCGGCACCAAAGTTGAAATCATCAAGGCCGGTTCGGGCGAGCTGCTCAACCGTCTGACCGCCGAAAAAAGCAAGCCGCAAGGCGATGTGTTGTGGTCGGTTGACGGCACCGTCGTCGATTTCAACCCCGATCTGTTCGATGCTTACGCCGCGAAAGACAGCGACAAGCTGGCTGAGACCGTCAAGCATTCGGACCTGTGGACGCCCTTCACCGCCGTCGTGACCTCGTTCATCGTCAATGAAGAAAAGCTTGACGGCAAGCCGGTCCCGACCAGCTGGGAAGCTTTGGCAGACCCGCAATACAAGGGTCTGATCTCGTCGGCGCGCGTCGATAATTCGGGTTCCGCTTATATCACCATGGCCCTGATCATGCAGATCTTCGGCGATGAAAAAGGCATGGAAATCTACAAGGCGCAGCTGGCCAACTATTCGCTGTCCGAAAGCTCGGGCGCGGTGTCGCGCTTCGTCAATGACGGCGAATTGCCGATCGGCATCACCAACGAAGACGGCGCGCTGCGTTATGTCGAAGGTGGCGGTCCGGTGAAGATCATCTATCCGTCGGAAGGCACCGCGATTGCCCCTGATGCGATGGCGCTGATCAAAGGCGGCCCGAATGCCGAACAAGGCAAAGCCTTCATCGATTTCATGCTGAGCCAAGAAGGCCAGACCATCGTGGCCGAGCAAGGCCGTCGTCCGGTCCGCGCCGATGTCGCCTCCAAGCCGGCGCTGACCCCGATGGGCGAGTTCAAATCGGCCGATTACGACGCCAAAGCCGCTGCGGCCAAGCGCGAAGAGCTGGTTGCCGCATGGAAAGACATGCTGCTGGACGTGCAGTAAGCCAATATCGGCGCGGGCAGAGCGATCGGCCCGCGCCTCTACTTCAATCCCTAGAAGGCGAGAGAATAATATGGCCTCAGTGGACATTATTGCGTTGCGCAAACTTTACGGCGATGCGGTCGCATTGTCGGATATCAATATCAATATCCCGTCGGGGTCGTTCTATACGCTGCTCGGCCCATCGGGCTGCGGCAAGACCACCTTGCTGCGCGCCATCGCAGGTTTCCACGGCATCAACGCGGGCGAGATCCGCGTGAAGGGCCAAGCCATCCACGATCTGCCGGCCTATCGCCGCGATGTGGGCATGGTGTTCCAAGATTATGCGATCTTCCCGCATCTGAGCGTGCGCGACAACGTGGCCTTCGGCCTGAAGCAGCGTAAAGTGCCGTCGGCGGAAATCGCAACCCGTGTGCAGCGCGTACTGGATGTGGTCCAACTGGGCCATCTGGCCGCGCGTATGCCGCATGAATTGTCCGGCGGTCAGCAACAGCGTGTCGGTCTGGCCCGTGCCATCGTCATCGAGCCGAAGGTTCTGTTGATGGACGAACCCCTGTCCAATCTTGATGCGCAGCTGCGGGTCGATCTTCGGGTCGAACTGCGCCGCATCCAGCAGGATCTGGGCATCACCACCATCTATGTGACCCATGACCAAGAAGAAGCCTTGGCGATGTCGGATACCGTCTGCGTCATGTATGGCGGCGTGATCCAGCAGGCCTCCGATCCGCTGACGATCTATAACCGTCCGGCGAACCGCTTCGTTGCGACCTTCGTGGGCGCGAATAATTTCCTTGCCGTCGATCAGCAGGGCCGCAACTTGATGCTGCGCGCCTCGGGGACCGATGTATCGGGTCTGATTTCGGATCGCGCCGACAAAATCACCTGCGCCGTGCGCCCCGAACATGTTTCCGTGCGCGCGGGCGTGGCTGCCTCGGGTGACAGCGAAATCCTGATCCCCGCGAAACTGTCGGAAGTCAGTTTCATCGGCCGCGAGATGGAGGTCTTCGTCAAGACCAATGCGGGCGATACGATCAAAGCGCTGGCCCGTCCCGATCCGACCATCATCAACCTGTCGCATGGTGCGGATGTGACCCTGAGCCTGCGCGCGCAGGACCTGTCCTTCTTCGAGGACAGCGTGACCGGAGCGCGGCTGTCATGAGCATCGCCCTCAGAAAATGGCGCCCCGACTTCTGGAGCGGGGTCACCATCGCCATCATCTTGATGCTGGCGGTGTTGTTGCTCGCGCCCATCGCGCGGGTCTTGCTGCTAAGCTTCGTGGATGCCAAGACATCGGCCTTCACCTTCGGCAATTACATCGAGCTCTTCACCCGCAATTACTATCTGTCGGGGATGAAGAACACGCTGTTCGTCGGCCTGATGGGCATGGTGGGGGCCTGCCTCATCGGCGTGCCGCTGGCCTTCTTCACGGCGCGTTTCAAGATCTGGGGTCGGACGTGGATTTCGACGCTGGCGATCTTGGTGCTGGTGGCGCCGCCCTTCATCGGCGCCTATGCTTGGATCATGATGCTGGGGTCGAACGGCTTCATCACCAATTTCCTGAAAGCCTTCGGCCTGCCGCAACCATCGATCTATGGTCCTGCGGGGATCATTCTGGTCTTCACGCTGAAATTCTTCCCCTTCGTTTATCTGATGACCCAGACCGCGTTGCAGGCGGTCAATAAAAGCTTCGAGGATGCGGCATCCAACCTTGGCTGCTCGCCGCTGCAAAGCTTCTTCAAAGTGACCATGCCCTTGGTCTTTCCGGCGATTTCCACCGGCGCGATCATCTGCTTCGTGCTGGCAATCGCCGATTTCGGCACGCCTGCGATTCTGGGCAAGGGCTTCCGCACTTTGTCGACCATCGCGCTTTCGGCCTATAAATCCGAACTGGGCGGGCCGCCGACGATGGCGGTGACCGTGTCGATCCTGATGATGGCGATTTCGATGCTGGCGCTTTTGTTCCAGCGTCGCGTGATGGCCAAGCGCCGCTATGCATCCAGCCTGACCAACCTGCCCCTGCGCCAAAAGATCACCGGCTGGCGCAATGTCGCGATGCATATGTTCTGCCACGGCGTGGTGCTGCTGGCGATGCTGCCCAATATCGTCGTGATCTATACCTCTTTCCTGAAAACCAAAGGGCCGGTCTTTGTCGGCGGCTTCGGTTTGGAAAGCTATGCGCGGCTGATCCATGACACGCCCGATGCGGTGAAAAACAGCTTCATCTTCTCGATTGCGGCGGTGATCCTGATCACCATCAGCTCGGCGTTGATTTCCTATGTCATCGTGCGGCGCGACAATGTGGCGGCAGGCGCGATCGACTTCCTGATGATGGTGCCCTATCTGGTGCCCGGCGTGGTGATGGCGATCGGCTTCGTGTCGACCTTCCGCACCGGCAGCTTCAATATCTTCAGCGCGGCAAGCCTGATGGTGATGATCATATTCATCCGCCGTCTGCCCTATGGCGTGCGCTCGACCACCTCTAGCCTGCGCCAGATCAAGCCCTCGCTGGAAGAAGCGGCGATCAACCTTGGCGCGCCGCCGTTGAAAGCCTTCATGAAGGTGACGGTGCCGCTGATCATGCCGGGTCTGATCGTGGGCGCCTTGATGAGCTTCATCACCGCGATCAACGAATTGTCGTCGACGCTGATCATCTATGATTCAGGCACCATCACTATGCCGGTGAAGATCTATCTGGCAGTTCTGGATGGCGAATTCGGTTTGGCTGCGGCCTTGTCCACGGTCTTGCTGCTCTTGACCGGTGCCTGCGTCTATGCGGTATTCCGCTTCGCGGACAGCCGCGAAACCGCCTTCGTATAAGGACGATCCGATGCGTCTTGAACTTTTCAACATGTCGAAATTCCGAGACGGCTTGCGCGAGGGCGACGATGTCGCCCTTGCTCTGCCGGGCTTGGCCTATGGCGTGTTCGACGGTGCGACCGACCCTTTGGGCACGGTGATCGACGGGATGGGGGCGGGCCGGATCGCGGCTTTGGCCATGGCAGAGGCCGTCACCCGTCTGATCGCCGATCCGGACACTATGGACAGCCTCTCGGTCGAAGACATCCTGCTTCGGCTAAGCGGCGATCTGGCAGCGCGGACAGCGCCTTTGGGTTTGGCGGTGCCGCCCTCGACGACGCTGGCTTTGGCCTTGGATCTGACCACCGAATGGCGCTTCATCACCTTGGGCGACACCGGCATCCGCATCAACGGCCAACGTATCTTGCGCCATGAAAAGATCATCGATGAAGTATCTGGCCATGCGCGCGTGATGTTCATGAAGGACCGCTTGGCGCTGCAAACTGCCGAAGACCAAGCCGAGCAGGAGGCGCGCGATGCCGTCCTTCTGGGCTTGGACGGTGCGGTCGAACGCGGCATGCTGGCCCCGGCCCGCTTGCGCCAGATCGTCGATGCCACCATCGAGGCGACCGGCCTATATGCCGCCGCAGCCGAGGTGGAAGCCTTCTTGCGTGGCGGGATCAAGACCCAGTTCCAAATGGGCAATGACATGCATCACCCCTTGGGCTTCGATACCCTGAATGGCACCTTGCCGCAGCGGGGCGAATGGACCGACCTGCGCCTGCCGAAAGCCGATGTCACCAGCATCGAAATCTTCTCGGACGGCTATGCGAAGATCCCGCAAGCCATCGGTGTCGCGGCCTTTGAAGCGGCTTTCGCCGAGGTTGAGGCCCAAGATTACCACAAGATCGGCGCTTATGCTGGTGTGAAGGGGTCGACCAAGGCGCAAGTCTTCGACGACCGTACGATCTTGGCGGTCTATTGAACCGATCGGGGCGGTTAGAACAGCCGCCCCAATTCCTGCCCCACCTCGCGCAGCGCCTGCGCCAAGGCGGGCAAGCGGGCCTCCTGGGCTTCTTGCAGGGTCATCGACAGCGCCAATCCCCCCAGTGGCGCGCCTTGCGCATCCAAGATCGCCACACCCAGACATTGCATCCCGATCCGCACCTCTTCGATATCCAAGGCATAGCCGGTGTCGCGCCACCGGGCCAATTGCGCCTGCAAGGCCGCAGGCTGGGCGCTGCGCGGCGTCAAAGCAGGCGGCCAAGGTAGCGCCAAGATATCCGCCAGTTGGGCTGCGGGCAGCAGCGACAGGATCATCTTGCCGGTGGCGGTATAGACCGCAGGCAGCCGCGTGCCAGGGCTGAAGGTCATTCCCAAGGGCTGCGCGGTCTGATGCGATGCCAGATAGGCCACATCGCCCCGATCCAGCACCGATAGCGACACCGTATAATGCTGCAAATCGGGGTGCAGCCGGATCAGGCGGTGGAATTCCTCCACCACGCTGGAATTGGCGCGAAACGCCTGCGCCCAGACCAAGGCATGCGCCCCCATGCGGTAGCCGCGACCTTCCAGCCGCAGCAGATCCAGCTGGCACAGGGTTTCGCACAGGCCATGGGTGGTGCTTTTCGCCAGATCCAGTGCACGGCTGATGTCCGACAAGGTCATCCCCTGCGGCGCGCGCGCCACCAGATCAAGGATTGCCGCGCCGCGCAGCAAAGCGGGGGCGGCGGGCTTTTTCGATCCCGTCGCATCGATGCAGGCGTGAGGCGGGGGCGGGCTGCTGATCGGGTCCATGCGGCTTTCCTTGAGGTCGGCACAGCATGACGCAAAGCAGGCTTTTGTTCAATGGATTGAACGAAGATCGGCACTGTGAATGGGGAAGGGGCGGAACCCATGGGTCCCGCCCCGAAGTTTATGGCTCAGCCTTCAACCACCTTGGCATCGGGCAAGACCTGCAACGGCGCCGGTTCGGTGATCAAGCGGGCGGAGTTCTCACCGCAGAGATAGGTCCAGATCCAGCTCCAGGCGACGGCGGCGCGGCTGCGGGTGCCGATCAGGAAATAGACATGCGAGATGCCCCAGAACCACCATGCCAAGCGACCGGTCAGCTTCAGCTTGCCGTAATGCACCACGGCGGCCCCCCGACCGATGGTCGCCAGATTGCCAAGGTGGCGATAGGTGAAACGTTCCGGAAGCTTGGTGCCGTTCAAACGCGCCTTGATCAGCTTGGCCACGAAGGCCCCTTGCTGCTTGGCGGCAGGTGCGACACCCGGAACCGGTTTGCCCTCGGCCGTCATCACCGAAGCGGTATCACCGATCACGAAGACATCCGGATGATCCGCCAGCGACAGGTTATCGCTGACCGCCACGCGGCCCGCGCGGTCGCCTTGAACGCCCAACCATTGCGCGGCAGGCGATGCCGCCACACCGGCCGCCCACAAGGTGGTGCGGCAGGGGATGAATTCGTCGCCGATGGTCAAGCCCTCGGTGGTGCAATCGCGCACCGGACGGCCGACCAGAACTTCCACACCACGGTCTTCCAAGGCGCGCGCGGTATAGGCCGACAGATCTTCGGGGAATTGCGCCAGAACGCGCGGACCCGCCTCGATCAGCATCACACGCGCGTCGCGGGTATTGATGTTGCGGAATTCCCGCGGGATGG
>DALYSR010000122.1:0-11358 GCA_031991825.1 Paracoccaceae bacterium | reverse complement strand
AATATGTCCCAACATCGACGACATATTGATGATCGACCCGCCCCTGCCCGCCGCCACCATCCGCCGCGCCACCGCCTGCTGGGCAAAGAAAGCGGCCTTCAGGTTCAGCTCGGCTATCGCATCGAAATCCTGTTCGCTCACATCAAGAAACGGCGCGGGCCGATTGGTTCCGGCATTGTTGACAAAGATATCCAGCGCCTCCATGCCACTGGCCATATCGCGGAAAGCCGCGATATCCCTGACATCCAGCCGCACCGCCTTGGCGTCATGACCGGCGGCGCGCAGGGTTTCGACCACCTCTTCGATCTCGGCCAAGGTGCGGGCGGCCAGAACGACCGAGGCGCCAGCTTGGGCGAAAACCTCGGTGATCGCCTTACCGATCCCGCGACCCGCTCCGGTGATCAGGGCCGTCTTACCGGCAAGGGAAAAATTCGGAAGCGGGCTTAGGGTCATGATGTCACCTGAGAAAAGGGGAAGAAAAACAAAGGCGCGAGGCGATCAGAAATTGACCTGATCGCCGCCCTTCAGGGCCAGAATCTGGCGGGCTTCATCGGGGGTTGCGATGTCGCGCCCCAAGCCTTCGATGATCTGGCGCACCGCGCGCACCTGTTCGGCATTGCTTTGCGCCAAACGGCCCTTGCCTGCCCAGAGGTTGTCTTCCAGACCAACCCGCACATTGCCGCCCATCGCCGCCGCGGTGGCCGCGATATTCAGCTGGTTGCGTCCCGCGCCCAAGACCGACCAGCGGTAATTGTCGCCGAACAGCCGGTCGGCGGTGCGTTTCATATGCTGCACATCTTCGGGATGCGCGCCGATCCCGCCCATCAGGCCGAACACCGTCTGGATGAACAGCGGGCCCTTCACCAGCCCACGGTCGTAGAAATGCTTCAGGTTATACAGATGCGAGGTGTCATAGCATTCGAATTCGAACTTGGTGCCAGCCGCGCCGACCGTGGTCATCACATGTTCCACATCGCCAAAGGTATTGCGGAAAATGATATCCTTATTGCCCAGATAATCGCGTTCCCATTGATGCTTCAGATCCGCCTCATAGCGGGTCAGCATCGGGAACAGGCCGAAGTTCATCGTGCCCATGTTCAGCGAGGCCAGCTCGGGTTGGTAGTGTTTCGCAGGCTGGATCCGTTCGGCAATCGACATGGTGGGCGCGCCGCCCGTGGTGATGTTCAACACCGCCGATGTGTTTTGCTTGATCACCGACAGGATCGGCGCGAATGCCTCGATCGATTGATCGGGGCTGCCATCGCCTTCGTGACGGGCATGAAGGTGGATGACGGCGGCTCCGGCTTCGGCAGCGCCCAAGGCCGCATCCACGATTTCCTGCGCGGATACCGGCAGGTATTTGGACATCGAGGGCGTATGGATCGCACCGGTGACGGCGCAGGTGATGACGACTTTGTCTTGAAGGGTCATGATAGATGCTTTCAGTTGCCGCCCAAGGCGGCGCGGTGTGACAAATGCTGGTCCAAAGCGGCAAGTTCGACATCGCGCCAGTTCTGACGCGCGCGCACCGCATCGGGTGATGCGCCATGGCCGAAAGCCGCGCCGACCAGCGCCGATGCCTCTGGGGTGAATGCCTCCGGCCCTGCGGCGGTGGCGGCCAGACGCGCCATCATCGGCCCGTAGCGGTTGAGGTAATCTTCCGCCCCATTGGGTGCGTTCAGGCTGATGGTTTCCATCGGCCCCATAAAGGCCCAACGCCTGCCAAGGCCGTGTTTGATCGTGTCATCAAGGCCTTGCACATCGACATAGCCTTGCGAAATCAACCGCAGGCTTTCGGCCAGAACCACGGCTTGCAGACGGTTCAGGATGAAGCCGTCGATTTCCTTGTCCACCACCACCGGCACTTGGCCCGCGCGGGCATAGATATCGCGGGCGGCCTGGGTGATGGCGGGATCGGTAAAGGGCGCGGGCGAGATTTCCACCACCGGCACCAGATGCGGCGGGTTGACCGGATGGCCCACCAGACAACGGCGAGCGCCGTTCAGGCCTTCGGCAAACAGCGATGTCATCAAGGCCGAGGAGGAAGAGGCCAAGATCGTCTCGGCAGCCGCCAGACGGTCAAGTTCGGCGAAAAGCGCCCGCTTGATGTCCAGCACTTCGGGACCGCTTTCCTGCACCAAGGCCGCGCCGTGCAAGGCATCGGCCAGTTCGGCCATCGGCGTGATGCGCGCCAAGGTCTGGGCGGGGTCTTCGCCTGCCAAACCAAAGGCTTCGGTCTGGTTGATCATGGCCTGCAGATCATCGCCAAGCCGCGCCAAAACCGCAGCATCCTTGTCCCAGACCTGCACCCGAAATCCCGCGCGGGCGAAGACTATGGCCCAGCCGCGCCCGATCAGGCCTGCGCCTACCAATGCGATCGTTGTCGTCATCGCGTGATCCTTTTCTTACATCCAAAGCATTTCGCGGCGCAGGTCCAAATCGGTCGCGATGCGCGCCGATTGCACTTCGTGCAGGACACGGCCACGTTCCAGAACCACCGTGCGGTCAGACAAAGCCAGCGCCAGATCAAGATTGTGATCGACAATGACAATCGACAGACGATCCCGCAGCTTGTCGAAGGTGCGGAACAATTGTTCGACCACGGCGGGCGCCAGCCCCTCGAACGGCTCGTCCAGCAAAAGCACGCGGATATCGCCCGACAGCGCCCGCGCCACCGCAGCCATTTGCTGCTCGCCCCCCGACATCCGGTCGGCGGGGGTATCAAGGCGTTCGCCAAGCCGCGGGAAGTATTCAAGGATTTCTTCCAGAGACCAATGGCTGCCCTCGCCGGTCTGGCGACGGATACGACCCAGCTCAAGGTTTTCGCGCACCGTCATACCCGCGAAAAGCCCGCGGCCCTGCGGCACATAGCCGATCCCCTTGCGCGAGATCTGCGCGCTCGACATCCCCACCAATTCCTGACCCATCAGTTTGATCGATCCTGACGAGGGCGTCACGATCCCCGTCACACCTTTGAGCACCGAGGATTTCCCCGCGCCATTGCGGCCGAGCAGCGCCAAAATCTCGCCTTTGTGCAGATCGAAGGAGACGTTGTTCAGGATATGGCTCTTGCCGTAATGCAGGTTCACATCCGTCAAGCTGAGCAGCTTTTCATCCGAAAACTGCCCCTGACGTGCAGAGGCCGCAACCGCCGAAGTGCCCGAGCCGATATAGATTTCGCGCACTTTTTGCGAATTGCGCGCATCATCAACTGTGCCATCGACCAAGACTTGGCCTTCGGCCATGACCGTGACATGATCGGCCAGATCGAAGACGCGGTCGATGTCATGTTCGACCAGCAGCACCGGTATCACGCTGGAGACTTCCTTGATCAACAGGCCCACCCGTTCGCGTTCGGCAACCGACAGACCCGCCAAGGGTTCATCCGCCAACAACACCTTCGGTTCCGTCGCCAAGGCCAGAC
Source organism: Paracoccaceae bacterium (assembly GCA_031991825.1). Lineage (GTDB taxonomy): Bacteria > Pseudomonadota > Alphaproteobacteria > Rhodobacterales > Rhodobacteraceae > Pseudotabrizicola. The sequence continues at coordinate 7,934 of DALYSR010000122.1, read as the reverse complement.
CCAAATCCAGCAGGCGCTGACCGCCATAGGACAGCGCGCTGGCCTTGGCGTTTTCCATTCCGGCCAGACCGACCCAATTCACCATCTCGATGGCCTTTTGCTGCACCTCTTGCACGGATTGCGTGCTGCTGAAGGCCCAGCTGCGGCTGGCATGTTGGGCTTGCACGGCAAGGCGGATATTTTCGCGCACCGTCAGATCGGGGAACAGATTGGTGATCTGGAACGACCGGCCCAAGCCAAGGCCCGCGATTTCCTCGGGGCTTTTGCCGGAAATTTCCTGCCCCATGAAGGTTACACGGCCCTCGCTGGTGGGAATGATCCCCGACAGCAGGTTGAACGCCGTGGTCTTGCCCGCGCCATTCGGGCCGATCAGCGCATGAAGCGTCTTGTCGCGCAGTTGCATCGACACACCGCTCACCGCCTTCAACGCCCCGAAATTGCGCGAGATACCTTCTGCCACCAAGACATCGCCACCCCCCGCATCACGCGCGCGCAAAGCAGCCGGAAGCGGCAGGTGCTGGGCCTTGCGCTCGGCCATGGCCGCCCCCGTTTCCGGACCGGGGAAGTATTTGGTGCGGATTTGCTGCGCGATGCCGATCAGGCCTTGGCGGGCATAAAGCACGAAGCCAAGGAAGATCAGGCCGAACCAGAACAGCCAGTTTTCCGTATAGATCGACAGATATTCGCGGAAAATGATGTAAAACAGCGCGCCCAAGGCGGGACCCATGAAGCCGCGCATCCCCCCGATCACCACCATCGCCAGCAATTCGCCCGAAAAGATCAGCGACATCGGCTCGGCCGAGGTGAGGCGGTTCTTATACAGCAGTAAGATGCCCGCCAGACCCGTGACGCTTGCCGACAGCACGAAAGCCGCCAGCTTGTAGCGCTGCACATGATAGCCCAAAGCCTGCGCGCGGCCTTCGTTTTCGCGGATCGCGGTCAGCACGCTGCCTGCGGGCGATTGTAGGAAACGCAGCACCGCGGCCAGAACCACAAAGGCCAAGATCGCCACGACCATGTAGTAATTGAGGTTGTTGTTCAAAAAGTCGGGACGTTGGATACCGCCAAGACCGTTTTCGCCGCCCGTCACTTCGGTCCAGCGAAACGCTAACTGGAAGCCCATCGCCGACAGGGCCAGCGTCATCAGGGAAAAGTAGACCCCCCTGCGCCGCAGGACCAGAAATCCGATGCCCGCCGCCACCAGCGCCGTGGCCGCCACGCCTGCGATCACCGCGACGATCATGCTGCCATTGTCCAATCGCAAGGCGGTCAATCCGGCGACATAAGCGCCAAGGCCGAACCATGCGCCATGGCCGAAGGACACCAGCCCCGTATAGCCCGCCAAGATGTTCAAGCCGATTGCGGCCAAGGCGATGATCACCACCTCGGAGGCGCTGCTCGCGCCCAAGCCCATCCAAGACAACACGATCGGCAGCAAAACCAGAGCCGCTGCCGCGACGCCAAGGGTTTTATAATTCTGCATGAGTGAGACCTATTCGAAACGGGTGATGCGTTCGCCCAACAAACCACGCGGGCGCAGCAGCAAGATCACGAACATCAAAAGATAGATTGCGAGCATCGAGAATTGCGACAAGCCGATCCCGATCATGATGCCTTTGACAAGACCGACCAGAATGGCGGCGATCACGACGCCCCAGAATGATCCCAGCCCGCCGATGACCACCACCACAAAAGCGGCGGTGCCGACTTCGACCCCCATCAGCGGATGCACCGGCTGGATCGGGGCCATCAAGACACCGGCAAGCGCCGCGATGCCAATGGCCAAAGCCACCACCGATGACAGATAGGGGCGCAGCGAAATGCCCAAGGTGCCAAGGATATCGGGGTTCTGGATGCCCGCGCGCACGATGCGGCCAAAGGGCGTGCGGTTGAGCAGATACCAGACCGCTGCCACCACCGCGATTGCGATCCCGATCAGGAAGACGCGGTACCGCGAATAGATGAATTCGCCAAGGAACACCTGACCGCGCAACACATCGGGCATGCTGAAGGCGCGCGGGGTAGAGCCGAAATACCACCTCATACTTTGTTCGATGATCATCGCCAGCGCGAAGGTTAGCAGCAATGAATACAGCGGATCTTCACGGTAGAACCGCGAGAACAACAGCCGTTCAACGATAATCGCAAGGGCTCCGGCAATCAGCGGCGCAAGGATCACCGCGCCGAAGAAGCCGATATAGGGTGAAAGCATGAAGGCCAGATAAGCGCCAAGCGTGAAGAATGCGCCATGCGCAAGATTGACGATGCCACCAAGCGAGAAAATGAGGGAAAGGCCAAGCGCGATGAGCATGTAGTAAAAGCCATCGAGCAGACCATTCAGAACCTGCGATAGGAAGACATAGGCCATTGAACGGATCCTGTTGAGACAGAGGGGGCAAGGGGCAGCGCATGCGAAAGACGCCCGCATGCGCTGCGGATTGCCGGAAGGTTGAAACCTTCTCTGATTTTGGCCGAAAGACGGGGTTAGGCGGGGAAGCTACAGGTTCCGCCGACGCTGCCTTTGATCAATTCGTCCAAGGGCGTATCCGGCCCTGGCAAAGCGTTCGAGGTGGTGAAGATATCCCATTCGTTCTTGGCATCCGCAGGGGCAAGGGCGGTGACGGCATAGACCTCTTGCAACAGTTGATGGGTGCCTTTGTCAAAGCGGCCGCGACGTTCCTTGAGGATGTCGAATTCGGTCGCGGGATCTTCAAGATAGGCGATCAGCGCCGCCGTATCGGTGCCGCCGACCTTAGCAATTGCCTCGGCTGCGATCTTGATCGCGACATAATCGGAATAGGCCTGATTTTCCGGCGGCTTTCCGTATTTTTCGGTGAAGGCATTGGTGAAGGCAAGCGATCCGTCGGTTTGCACCTGATGGGTCCAGACGCAGGGCCATGTGCCTTTGAAGTCCTGAACGCCGGTCGCCCAAGCGATCGAGCTGTTGTAGTCGAAACCGCCCAGCGGGAATTCAAGGCCGAATTCGCCATATTGCTTCAGGAAGCCCGCCATCGAGGTGCCTGCCAAGTTCAACACGACCAGATCGGGTTGGGCGGCGCGGATCGACAGCAGATAAGAAGAGAAATCGGTCGCATCGGTCGGGATCAGCTCATCGCCCGCAACACCGCCACCGTGGCGTTCAAGGAAGGACAAAGCGCCGCTGCGCAGATCGTGACCAAAAGCGTAGTCAGAGCTGACGATGAACCACTTCTTCTCCTTAACCATGCCGTTTTGCAGGAAGAACTGCCCTTCGGCATTCACATACATGACGTTTTGCGCCTCGGTATGGAACATGGTTCTGCTGCAATCCTTGCCGCGCAGCGTATCGGAATTCGCGCCGGTATTGATGAACAACTTGTTCGCCCGCGCCGCGACTTGCGAAATCGACAAGGCCGAAGCCGAGGAAATTTCGCCGATGATCATGCTGACATCGGGATTTTCCGCCATGCGTTCGGCTTTGGTTGTGGCGGTCTGCGGGTTGACGGAATCCTCCTTGATCAACGACAGGCTGCGCCCGCCAATCCCACCGGCGGCATTCACATGTTCCACCGCCAGATCGGCCGCCATCACGGCATATTCGCCCATCGGGCCCAAAAAGCCCGTGCGCGGCGTCAGATGCGCGATCACGATCGGATCCCCAGAGGCGCGGACCAAAGAGGGGGCCGCCAGACCCATCAGGCCGAACGCGGCCCCCGACTTCAACAATTGCCGTCTACGAATAGTGGTAAGCATGTGATCCCCTCCCCGAGATGCAGCTACATTTTCGTTTAAGCTTGGGATTGACTTCTCAAAACCTTCAGTGTGATCTCAGATCATAGTGTGAAAGTTGGCATCTCCTGTCAACACTGGAATAGAAAAAAGCAGCCGTGTCCCAATCATCCCCCCTCTTGCGCTCTGCGCCTTCGCTGACCGAACAGGTTTATGACGTTCTGGCAGGCATGTTGCTGGACAGCACGCTCAAGCCCGACGGGAAAACCTCGATACGGGAATTGGCCGAACAGATGGGTGTCTCGACGATGCCGGTGCGCGAAGCGGTGGGCCGCTTGGTCGCGCAAGGCGCCTTGGCGATTCGCAAGAACCGCGCCGTCGAAGTGCCGCGTATGACGCGCGAAAACTTCCAAGAGCTGACCGATACGCGGCTTTTGCTGGAATGCCATGCGGCACGACTGGCCGCCACCCGCATGACGGCGGAAGAATTGCTGGAAACGACAGCCATCAGCGCAGCCTTCGAGGCGGCGATGGAATCGGCCAGCCGCAGCGATGTGTTGATCTTGAACCGCAAGCTGCATTTCGCGATCTATACGGCGGCCAGATCGCCGTCTTTGCTGCAGATGATCGCGATGGCTTGGCTGCGGGTGGGGCCGCTGATCTCGTTGGATCTGACGCCTGCGGCCAATGTCGGGCGGCAGACCAAATCGGTCATGGCGCATGGGCAATTGATGCAGGCTTTGCAGGCCCGCGACGGCGAGGCGGCGGCGCAAGCCATTCACCTCGACATCACGGGTGCGGCGCAAACCATTCTTGACCAAAAAGAATATTTCCAAAGTTAGGGAGGACGCGATGGATCTGGGCTTACAGGACGCAAAAGTTTTAATCACCGCCGGCGCATCAGGCATCGGTCGCGTGATCCTGGACGCTTTTCTGGCCGAAGGGGCGAAGGTCGCCACCTGCGACATCAACCAAGAGGCTTTGGCCAGCCTGCCGCCGCAGGTGATCGCCCGCCATGTCGATGTCTCGGATGCAGGCGCCTTGCAGGCCTTCGTCGATGAGGCGATTGCCGCTTTGGGCGGCTTGGATTGCTTGGTCAATAATGCGGGCATCGCAGGTCCGACCGCGCCGATCGAAGATGTCGATCTGGCGGCATGGCGGCAGACCTTGGATGTGGTGCTGACCAGCCAGTTCGTCACGGTGTCCCGCGCGGTCAAGGCGCTGCGGCAAAGTCAGAACCCGTCGATTGCCAATCTGTCGTCTTTGGCCGGACGGATGGGCTTTGCCAATCGTACGCCCTATGCGGCGGCGAAATGGGGGGTGATCGGGCTGACCCAATCGCTGGCGATCGAACTTGGCCGCGACAATATCCGCGTCAATGCGATCCTGCCGGGCCTTGTGGCGGGCGAGCGTCAACGCCGCGTCCTTGAGGCGCGCGCCCAACAAAACGGCACCTCCTTCGCCCAAGCCGAGGCGGATGCGTTTCGCAACACCTCGCTGAAGGAATATGTGCCGCCAGAGGCCATCGCCGCGCAGATCCTGTATCTGGCATCCCCCGTCGGCCGCCATGTATCGGGGCAAAGCCTTTCGGTTTGCGGCGATACCAAGATGCTGGGCTGATCGGACACCTACCCCGCGCAAGCCTCCGCCGCAGGAGGTATGACACTTGCGCTACCGCGCTTTTCCGTCAGGGAGGAAGACCAAATGACCATTCAATACCTGAAATCCGGCAAACCCATCGCCGAGCGCTCGCAAGACGATCTGGAGGTGCGCCACAGCGTCGAGGCGATTTTGGCCGATATCGAAGCCCGTGGCGATCACGCCGTGCGCGAGATGTCCGAAAAATTCGACCGCTTTTCGCCCGCCTCGTTCCGCCTGTCGCAAGACGAGATTGACGCCTTGATCGCTCAGGTCCCCGCCAAAGACCTTGATGATATCCGCTTCGCCCAAGAACAGGTGCGCAAATTCGCCCAAGCACAGCGCGCCTCCATGCAGGACATCGAGGTGGAAACCCTGCCCGGCGTGATCTTGGGCCATCGCAATATTCCCGTGCGCTCCGTGGGCTGCTATGTGCCGGGCGGCAAATTCCCGATGGTGGCATCGGCGCATATGTCGGTGCTGACCGCAGCGGTTGCGGGGGTCGAACGCATCATCGCGGCCACGCCGCCGTTCAAAGGCGCGCCCAATCCGGCGGTGATCGCCGCGATGCATCTGGCAGGCGCGCATGAGATTTACGTCTTGGGCGGCATCCAAGCCATCGGCGCCATGGCCTTGGGCACGCAAACGATTGCCGCCGTCGATATGCTGGTGGGACCCGGCAATGCCTTTGTGGCGGAAGCCAAGCGTCAGCTCTATGGCCGCGTCGGCATCGATCTTTTCGCAGGCCCGACCGAAACCATGGTGATCGCCGATGAAACGGTCGATGCCGAACTTTGCGCGACCGATCTGCTGGGTCAGGCGGAACATGGCTACAACTCTCCGGCCGTGCTGCTGACCACCAGCGCGACACTTGCCCATGACACCTTGGCCGAGGTCGAGCGCATCCTGCAGATCCTGCCCACCGCCGATACCGCCCGCAGATCATGGGAGGATTACGGCGAGGTCATCTTATGCGACAGCCATGAAGAAATGCTGCAGCTCGCCAATGAGATTGCCTCCGAACATGTGCAGGTGATGACCGACCGCGATGATTGGTATCTGGAAAACATGCATAGCTATGGCGCGCTGTTCTTGGGGCCGCGCACCAATGTCGCCAATGGTGACAAGGTTATCGGCACCAATCACACCTTACCCACCAAGAAAGCGGGGCGCTATACGGGCGGGCTATGGGTGGGCAAGTTCCTGAAAACCCACAGCTATCAGCGCATCACCACCGATGAGGCCGCAGCACGTATCGGGGCCTATGGTTCAAGGCTGTGCCTCTTGGAAGGCTTTGTCGGTCACGCCGAGCAATGCAATAGCCGCGTGCGTCGCTATGGCGGGCGCAATGTGGCCTATGGGGAGGCCGCGCAATGAGCCGCCTAGATATCTTCTCGCTCAGGGACAAACGTGCCTTGGTGACCGGCGCGGGGCGCGGCATCGGTCTGGCCATCGCCAAGGCCTATGCGGGAGCCGGCGCCTGCGTCACCCTTTGCGCGCGCAATGCCACCGAGATCGCCCAAGCGGTGCAAGACATCACCCGCGCGGGCGGGCAGGCCGAAGCCTTGATCTGCGATGTGACCGACATAGCCGCCTTCGCACAGGCCATTTCCGCCCGCGATGCCTTCCATATTTTCGTCAACAACGCCGGTACCAACCGTCCAAAGCCCCTGAGCGAGGTCAGTGAAGACGATTACGACGCCGTGTTGGACCTGAACCTGAAGGCCGCCATTTTCGCCACCAAAGCCGTGACGGAACAGATGATAGCGGCGGGGGTGGCGGGATCGGTGATCCATATGTCATCGCAGATGGGCCATGTGGGGGCGGCCAATCGCACGCTTTATTGTGCGTCGAAATGGGGGCTGGAGGGTTTCACCAAGGCGCTTGCGGTGGAATTGGGCGGCAATCGGATCCGCGTGAATTCGATCTGCCCGACATTCATCGAAACCCCGCTGACCAAGCCCTTCTTCGAAAACGCGGCCTTCCGCGCGCAGGTTCTAAGCAAGATAAAGCTGGGCCGCATCGGTCAGGTGGAAGATATCGTCGGCGCCGCGATCTATCTGGGATCGGACGCCTCCGCGCTGATGACGGGAAGCGCCCTGATGCTGGACGGCGGCTGGACGGCGGATTAACACTGGCCTGCGTCGACTTAGCTGCGGCGCGTGTCCAGGATAATGTCGAAGCCGCCCCACATCATCCGCCGCATGTCGAATGGCATTCCGGAGGGGAACATGCGGGCGGATGCCTCCTCCATGGCGCTGGCGGCGGCGGTGCAGGTCTCCTTGTCGGGCCATGCAAGCCAGCTGAACAGCGGTGTTTCATCGGCTTGCGCCAGAGTGGCGCGGTAGAAATCGGTCAGTTTGCCGTGCGGGACATCCAGACCCCAGCCTTCGAACATGCCAAGGCAGCCGTTCGGCTGGAAAAGTTGCGTCCAGCCCTGTGCCGCAATTTCGGCATAGGCGTCTTTTTTGGCAGTCGGCACGGGCAAAACAAAGCCCTGCAAATAGGTCGCGCCCTGTGTCGAGCCTTCCAAGATCAAAGGCGAGAAATTCCCGAAAATCATCCGCTTGCCGTCATATGGCATCTCG
>DALYSR010000121.1:0-11417 GCA_031991825.1 Paracoccaceae bacterium | reverse complement strand
CCCATGCCGGCGATATTCTCGTCGATCTTGTCCGGCGTCAGCAGCGGGCGCTCTTCGGAACGGAACGACGGATCACCCACCTTGGTGGTGCCGCCGCCCATCAGGGTGATCGGCTTGTGGCCGCATTTTTGCAGCCAGCGCAGCACCATGATATTCATCAGGTGGCCCACATGCAGCGATGCGGCGGTGGCGTCATAGCCGATATAGGCAGGAACCACCCCATTCAGCAAAGCTTCGTCCAGCGCCTGATAATCCGTGCAATCGGCCAGATAGCCGCGGGTCATCATCACGCGAAGAAATTCAGATTTCGGGTGGTAGGTCATCTCTGCCTCATGTCATAGATGACAAGGGTATAACGGGGCGCGGAGGCCTTGGAAAGATGCGAAGGACGGGTCCGCTTTGGGCATTGGGGGCGATGTCGGGCACCTCGCTTGACGGGGTAGATGCGGCGCTGCTGCTGAGCGACGGGGATGCGATCCTCGATTTCGGTCCTTCCGCCTATCGCGCCTATAGCGCGCCGGAGCGTGACGTGATCCGTGCAGCCTTCGGGCGTTGGCAGGGAGAGGCGGGCGTGGCAGAGGCGGCGGAGGTGGTCGAGAATGCCCATGTCGCTTTGCTGGCGGGGTTCGAGGGCGCGGAAGTCGTCGGATTTCATGGGCAGACCTTGGCGCATGATCCGCAGGGGCGGGCCGCGACACATCAGACCGGTGATGGCGCGATGTTGGCGGAAGCTTTGGATCTGCCTGTCATTTGGGATTTTCGCAGCAATGACGTGGCTTTGGGCGGGCAGGGCGCGCCACTGGCGCCGTTCTTCCACCATGCCTGCGCGCGTTTTGCGGGATTGGACCAGCCCGTCGCCTTCCTGAATCTTGGCGGGGTCGGCAATGTCACTTGGGTCGACCCGCGCCTGAACGCGCCGGAAATGGCCGGCGCGGTTCTGGCCTTCGACACCGGACCTGCCAATGCGCCGCTCAATGATCTGATGTTGGCGCGACTTGGCGTGGCGCAGGATGAAGGGGGCAGCTTGGCCGCATCCGGTCTGGTGGACGAGGCGGTGGTCGATCGCTTCCTAACACATCCCTATTTCCATCGCATGCCGCCGAAATCCTTGGATCGCAACGATTTTCCTAGCCTCATTCCGGCGGTGGCCCATCTGAACGATGCCGATGCGGCGGCAACTTTGGTGGCCTGTACGACGGCCAGTGTGGCGCGGGGGGCGGAACATTTTCCGTCGCCGGTCGCGCAGGCTTTCGTCTGTGGCGGCGGGCGGCCTCATGCGGCGATGCTGGCGGAATTGGCGCGGCGGATGGAATGTGCGGTCGAACCGGTCGAGGCCATCGGTCTTGATGGGGATATGCTGGAAGCCCAGGCCTTCGCCTATCTGGCGGTGCGGGTGCTGAATGGTTTGCCGACGTCATCGCCCAGCACAACGGGGGTGGCCGCAGCAATAGGGGGCGGCCAGATCAGCCGCCCCCGTGGTCTTCTGTCTGAAAACGCCTGAGAAATCAGGCTTATTTCAGATTGCGGCCCGCGTCTTTCAAGGCATAGCCTTTCAGCTCGGCGCCCGGACCTGCCAAGAAAGCCTTGGCCAGATCGGCGTCGTGCTTCGACAGGGTGCGCAGCCATTCGGCAATCGCGGATTGGGTGATGCCGCTGCGATCGACGGGAATCAGGGCGGCAGCCCAGCCCAGCACGGTGCCGCGGACCTCGTCATCGACCGGCTTGGGATTGGCCATGCGCGCCCAAGGCATCGCCATCATGAAGGCCGCGCGGTGCGAATAGCGATGGCTGGTTTCGATCCATGCCTCGATTTCATCGATCCGCGACGGATCAGCCATGAAGCGGCGCGCGCCTGCATCGCAAACCGCATCCGCGATGACCAGATTGTCCAATTGCGGCACCCAGCTGGCGATCAGGTCCCAAACGTTCTCATCATCGGCCATACGGGCTTGCACCAGCAGCTTTGCCGCCATGATGCGGCTTTCGTGCAGGTTTTCTTCCCACAGATCGTTCGCCAGTTCGAGGCGGTCTTCCAAGTTCAGGCTTTGACGCCATTCCTTGGCAAGCTCGGTCAGGCGCGCGGTGCGGATGCCCAGCACCTCACGGGTGGTTTTCAGACTTGCCGCATCAGCTGCAGCGCGGATCGGATCGGCTTCGGCGCGAAGGGCGGCGATGGCGTCTTCGAGGGTCATGGCGATTGCCCTTCTTGAATGGATTTCTTTGGATGTGGCGCAATGCACCCCGAAGGGCAAGGCCAAATGGAAACCGCGTCCCTGCGGATCACGCAAGGACGCGGTGATTTGATCGGATCGGGTTTACTCGACCGTGACCGATTTGGCCAGATTGCGCGGCTGATCGACATCGGTGCCTTTGGCAATCGCGGTGTGATAGGCCAGCAATTGCGCGGGCACCGAATACAGCAGCGGCGCGAAGATCGGGTCGACCTGTGGCAGGGTCAGCGTGCGCCAGCAGCCATGGCCCGCCTCGCGGATGCCTTCGGCGTCGGACAACAGCAGCACCTTGCCGTTGCGGGCCATCACCTCTTGCATGTTCGATACGGTCTTATCGAACAAGGCATCGCGCGGGGCCAGCACGATCACCGGCACCGATTTGTCGATCAAAGCGATGGGGCCGTGTTTCAGCTCGCCCGAGGCATAGCCTTCGGCGTGGATATAGCTGATTTCCTTCAGCTTCAGCGCGCCCTCCAAGGCCAGCGGGAACATCGGGCCGCGACCAAGGAACAGGATGTCCTGTGCCGCTGCCAGTTCTTCGGCGACCTGTGCGATGGGGCCGGACAGTTGCAAAGCCTGGTTCATCAGCCCGGGCAGGCTGGCCAGGTGTTCCAGCTTTTCGGCTAAGCCTGCATCATCCAGACGGCCCAGATCCTTGGCCGCTTTCAGCGCCATCAAAGCCAGCACCATCAGCTGCGCGGTAAAGGCCTTGGTCGAGGCCACGCCCACTTCGACGCCCGCCAAGATCGGCAGGCTAAGGTCGCTTTCGCGCGCAATCGATGAGGTCGGCACGTTGACGACCGACACCACCTTGGCCACGCGGTCCTTGGCATAGCGGAGCGCTGCCAAGGTATCTGCCGTTTCCCCCGATTGGCTGACAAAGACCGCCCATTGGTTTTTCGACAGCACCGGTTGGCGATAGCGGAATTCCGAGGCGATATCGATGTCGCAGGGCAGGCCCGCAATCTGTTCGAACCAGTATTTCGCGACGTGACAGGCATAGGATGCGGTGCCGCAGGCAACCAGCATCACGCGGTCCACCGTCGTGAAATCAAGCGTTTCCGGTAGGTTCAACCCCATGCCGTCGCGGGTGTAATGCTGCAAGGCTGCGGCCAGAACAACGGGTTGTTCCGCCACTTCCTTGGCCATGAAATGCTTGTAGCCGCCCTTTTCGACGCGGGTGGCATCCAGCTGGATGCGCGCTTCCGCCCGTTTGACGGGCTGGTCGGCCTCGTTGAAAATCTGGGCACCGGCGCGGGTGACAATCGCCCAATCGCCCTCTTCCAGATAGGTGATGCGGTCGGTCATCGGACCCAAGGCAATGGCATCCGATCCCACGAACATCTCGCCATTCCCATGGCCGATGGCCAAGGGGCTGCCCTTGCGGGCGCAGATGATCAGGTCTTCCTCACCCTCGAACAGGAAGCACAAGGCGAAGGCGCCTTCCAGTTTCTTCAGGGTCAGGCGCGCGGCATCCGTGGGGGTTGCGCCTTGGTCCATGGCTTGGGCCACCAGCAAAGCCACCACTTCGGTGTCGGTCTGGCTTTCGGTGTGATAGCCCGCTTGCGCCAAGCCTTCGCGCAGATCGCGGAAGTTTTCGATGATGCCGTTATGGACGACCGCCACCTTGCCCGCCTTATGCGGGTGGGCGTTCACCAAGGTCGCAGGCCCATGCGTCGCCCAGCGGGTGTGGCCGATGCCGGATTTGCCCGTCAAAGGGTCATGCACCAGCAGATCCTGCAGGTTGACCAGTTTGCCCACCGCACGGCGGCGATCCAGACGATCGCCATTGACGGTGGCGATGCCCGCCGAATCGTAGCCGCGATACTCCAGACGCTTCAGCGCCTCCACCAGCAGGGGGGCTGCTTCGTGGTTACCCAATACACCAACAATACCGCACATCGTCTTAGTTGCCTTTTGCTTTGGCAGCCTTGATGGCGCGCAGCTTTTCGAAAATTTTGGTGGCGAGGCCGTCTTTATTGACCTGACGCGCGCGGCCCAAGGCGATCGCCTCGGCAGGCACGTCTTGGGTGATGACCGATCCCGATCCGGTCAGCGCCCCTGCGCCGACTTTCACAGGCGCCACCAGCATGGTGTTGGACCCGATGAAGGCCCCTTTGCCGATGGTGGTGCGGTGCTTCATGACACCGTCGTAATTGCAGGTGATGGTGCCTGCGCCGATATTGGTGGCCTCGCCCACATCGGCATCGCCGATATAGGACAGATGGCCGACCTTGACGCCTTCATCCAAGATCGCATTCTTGATTTCCACGAAATTGCCGACATGGACGTTTTCGGCCAATTCCGCACCGGGGCGCAGCCGCGCGAAGGGGCCGACATCCGAGCCGCGCGAGATATGGCAGCCTTCCAGATGGCAGAAGCCTTTGACTTCCGCCTCGGATTCGATGGTGACCCGCGGCCCGAACAAGACATGCGGGCCGATGATGCTGTCGCGGCCGATCACGGTGTCCATGGCGAAGAACACGGTTTCCGGAGCGGTCAAAGTGACGCCATTTTCTAAGGCTTCCGCACGCGCACGGCGCTGGAATTCGCGTTCCGCATCCGCCAGTTGCTGACGGGTGTTCACGCCCAAGGTTTCCGCTTCCTCGCAGATCACCACGCCCGCGGACAGGCCATTTGCGCGCGCCAGACCCACGATGTCGGTCAGGTAATATTCACCGGCGGCATTATTGGGCTCGATCGCATCGACCAGCTTGAACAGCGTCTTGGCATCGGCACAGATCACGCCCGAGTTGCACAAGGTGATCGCGCGTTCCGCATCGGTCGCGTCCTTATATTCCACAATGCGGTCCAGCTGTTCGCCATTGGCGATCAGGCGGCCATAGCGCCCCGGATCAGCCGCTTCAAAGCCCAGCACCACGACCGCATGGGTCTGGCGCGCGTCCAGCATGGCTTGCAAAGTTTCGGGACGGATGAAGGGGGTGTCGCCGTAAAGCACGATGGCATCGCCGCTGGCATCCTTCAACAGCGGGGCCGCTTGCGCCACCGCATGACCGGTGCCCAGCTGTTCTTCCTGAAGCACGACCGCGACATCTTCGTCGAACTCATGGGCGGCGCGTTCGACTTCTGCTGCGCCATGCCCCACGATCACAACGGTTTTTTCCGGCGCAAGCGCCACAGCCGCATTCATGCAGTGATGCAGCAAAGGGCTGGCCGCAACCTTGTGCAGCACCTTGGGCAGGTCAGAATTCATCCGCGTGCCTTGGCCCGCGGCCAGAATAATCAAAGATACCGACATGCTGCCTCTTTCCTTATCGTTGCGCTCGTTTTACCCCCAAAGCGACAGGCCGCAAGGGGTGGCTGCTCACACAAGGTTACGAAGATGAAAACTGTGGTTTTCGACCTCGATGGCACTTTGGCAGATACGAGCGGTGATTTGCTAGCCGCCGCCAATAGTTGTTTTCGCGAATTAGGTCATGGCGACCTTTTGACCACAGCCGATGCGCTGACCGCATTTCATGGTGGTCGCGCCATGCTAAGGCTTGGTTTTTCGCGCCTGGGCGCGGTGGATGAGGCAATGGTCGAACGGCAATATCCGTGCCTGCTGACGCATTACGCGCAGGCCATCGCCGTGCATACCACGCTTTATCCCGGCGTGGTCACCGCCATCGAGCGGCTGAAATCCGCCGGCTATATTGTCACGATATGCACCAATAAACCGGCGGCACTGGCGGAAAACCTGACGCGGCAATTGGGCATTCGCGACCTGTTCGGGGCGCTGATCGGGGCCGATACCCTGCCGACCCGCAAGCCCGATCCCGCGCCCTATATCGCGGCGGTCGAACAAGCGGGCGGCGATCCGGCGCGATCGCTGCTGATCGGCGATACGATCACCGACCGCGATACCGCGCGCGCCGTGGGCGTGCCGATCGTTCTGGTCCGGTTCGGGCCCGAAGGGGCAGGGGTCGCGCGCTTGGCGCCGGACGCGCTGTTGCACCATTATGACGATCTGCCCGCGCTGGTGGATCGCTTGCTTGCCTGAACCGAAGTCACAAAGAACAAGGCAGTCCCGCGGGACTGCCTTTTTTCATTCCACCTCTTCGGGCAGGAATTCGCGGCGACACCAGCGTTCCGAATTCTGGTAATCATCCAGCAGCTCGGCAGGGGTCTGGTTGTCGACGATCTTTTCGAAGCGCTGCGCCATGGCCTGAATGCGCTGCTCTTGGGTGCCCGGCAATTGTTCTAAAATCCGCATGGCCGATGCCTGCGCATCATCGCGGACCCAAGCGGGCACGAAGCCTGCATCATGCATCACGCTCGCCGCCATATACAGCATCGCGGAACATTGCAGCGCCTGTGCGTCGCGTCCCTCGATCACTAATGGCTCTGCCGCATGAAGATGCGGACTGGGGAGGCTCAGGCATAAGCAAGCGGCAAGCGTTGCGAGGGGGCGTGACATGGCGGGGGCGATCCTAATGAAGCACCCCCCAATGGCACAGCTTCACAGGGGGCGAAAGGGTGCGCGCGACCTTGCTGCGAACTAATGCATCATCGCTGCGTATAAATTGCACAGTGACATCCCTGACGCATCGAAGCGTTCAAATAATGAGGTGACGAATGACACGTATCGCGGCAGTCAGATTACGTCTTGTCGCGCAATATGTGCAGCGCGATTTTTCATAAATGCCTTCTGCGACAAGTTGTTGCAGGCATTAGTCGCTGAATTTCCGATGCTTAAAGGAAAATCTGCGGTGGATTGTCGCAATCCCTGAGTCTTTTTCTTGGTATTCATTTGTATACAAAATAGGATTCTACCTGTCATAACAAAGGAAAATACTCATTTCACGCCGTTGACCGCGTCAATTCCGCGGAGTAAACGAAGCCCAAAGAGTTGAGACGGATCGTCGCGGTCCGTAGCGCGCAGACGCCAGCTGAAGGAGCCCCTCGTGGACCATCTTCTCCGTGAGTATCTTCCCATCATCGTTCTATTCGTGATCGCCGTGGCGTTGGGTCTCGTGCTGATTCTTGCTGCACTGATTCTCGCAGTGCGCAACCCCGACCCCGAAAAGGTGTCGGCCTATGAATGCGGTTTCAACGCCTTCGACGACGCCCGGATGAAGTTCGACGTGCGCTTCTACCTCGTCTCGATCCTTTTCATCATCTTCGATCTGGAAGTGGCCTTCCTGTTCCCTTGGGCGGTGGCCTTCGGCGATCTGTCGATGACGGCCTTCTGGTCGATGATGGTGTTCCTTGGCGTGCTGACCGTCGGCTTTGCCTATGAATGGAAGAAAGGGGCACTCGAATGGGAGTGATGACCGGCGCCAATACGGCAGCGGCAGACCACGAGGTTGCCGTTCAGGCCTTGAACCGCGAGCTGCAGGACAAAGGCTTCCTGCTGACCTCGACCGAAGATATCATCAACTGGGCCCGTACGGGGTCGCTGCACTGGATGACCTTCGGTCTGGCCTGCTGCGCGGTTGAAATGATGCATACCTCGATGCCGCGCTATGACGTCGAACGCTTCGGCATCGCGCCGCGCGCCTCGCCCCGCCAGTCGGATCTGATGATCGTGGCAGGCACCTTGACCAACAAGATGGCCCCCGCGCTTCGCAAGGTCTATGACCAGATGCCGGAACCGCGTTACGTGATTTCGATGGGGTCCTGCGCGAATGGTGGTGGCTATTACCACTATTCCTATTCGGTGGTGCGTGGCTGCGACCGTATCGTGCCGGTCGATATCTATGTGCCGGGCTGCCCGCCCACGGCTGAAGCTTTGCTGTATGGCCTGCTGCAACTGCAGCGCAAAATCCGCCGTACCGGCACCATGACACGCTAAGGGGAAAGAATATGTCCGAAGCGTTGCAAGACCTTGCCGCCCATATCGCCGCCAAGCGCGCCAATGACGTGATTTCGAGCGAAATCGCTTTTGGCGAGCTGAACGTGACCGTGGTTGCGGAAAATATCGTCGAATTCACCGAATTTTTGAAGACCGATGCCTCCTGCCGGTTTTCCAGCCTTGTCGATATCACCGCCGTCGACCACCCTGAACGCGTGAAGCGCTTCGATGTGATCTACCACTTCCTGTCGATGTACCAAAATCAGCGCATCCGCGTGAAGCTGGCGATGGGCGAAGACGAGATGCTGGCATCCATCCTGTCGATCCACCCTTCTGCCAATTGGTTCGAACGTGAAATCTTCGACATGTTCGGCATCATCTTCTCGGGTCACCCCGATCTGCGTCGCATCCTGACCGATTACGGTTTCCGTGGTCACCCGCTGCGCAAGGATTTCCCCACCACCGGCTATACCGAAGTCCGTTACGACGAAGCGCAAAAGCGCGTGGTCTACGAACCCGTGTCCTTGGTGCAGGAATACCGCCAGTTCGATTTCATGAGCCCGTGGGAAGGGGCCAATTACATCCTTCCGGGTGACCAGAAAGCGGAGGCCAAGTGATGATGGACGGGGATATCCGCCGCAACAGCTATGACGACGGTTCGAGCGATTTCGAGACCGGCGAACAGAAGATCCGCAATTTCAACCTGAACTTCGGCCCGCAACACCCTGCGGCGCACGGGGTTTTGCGTTTGGTGCTGGAACTTGACGGTGAAATCGTCGAACGCTGCGACCCGCATATCGGCCTGCTGCACCGTGGCACCGAAAAGCTGATGGAAAGCCGCACCTATCTGCAGAACCTGCCGTATTTCGACCGCCTCGATTACGTGGCGCCGATGAATCAGGAACATGCTTGGTGCTTGGCGATCGAACGTCTGACCGGTGTGGAAGTGCCGCGTCGGGCGTCCTTGATCCGCGTTTTGTATTCGGAAATCGGCCGCGTTCTGAACCATTTGCTGAACGTGACCACGCAGGCGATGGACGTGGGCGCGTTGACCCCGCCGCTCTGGGGCTTTGAAGAACGCGAAAAGCTGATGATCTTCTACGAACGGGCCTGTGGCGCGCGTCTGCACGCGGCCTATTTCCGTCCGGGTGGCGTGCACCAAGATCTGCCGCCGGCATTGCTGACCGATATCGACGCTTGGGCCGATCAATTCCCCGCGCGTCTGGATGATATCGACAATCTGCTGACCGAAAACCGTATCTTCAAGCAGCGCAATGCCGATATCGGCATCGTCACCGAACAGGATATCCAAGACTGGGGTTATTCGGGCGTGATGGTGCGCGGTTCGGGCCTTGCATGGGACCTGCGTCGTGCGCAGCCCTATGAATGCTATGACGAATTCGACTTCCAGATTCCGGTCGGCAAGAATGGCGACTGCTATGACCGCTATCTCTGCCGCATGGCGGAAATGCGGGAATCGGTGAAGATCATCAAGCAAGCCATCGTCAAGCTGCGCGAACCCGCAGCCCAGACCGATGTGCTGGCACGCGGCAAGCTGACGCCGCCGAAGCGGGCCGAGATGAAAACCTCGATGGAGGCGCTCATCCACCACTTCAAGCTGTATACCGAAGGCTTCCACGTCCCCGCGGGCGAGGTTTATGCCGCCGTCGAAGCGCCCAAAGGCGAATTCGGCGTCTATCTGAAAGCAGATGGCACCAACAAGCCTTACCGCGCCAAGATCCGCGCGCCGGGCTTCTTGCATCTGCAATCCATGGATTACATCGCCAAAGGCCATCAGCTTGCTGATGTCGCGGCGATCATCGGCACGATGGATATCGTGTTCGGGGAGGTTGACCGCTAATGCTCCGCCGTCTTCACAAAGAGCAACCTGCCAGCTTCGAATTCACGCCTGCGAACCTTGAATGGGCGCGTGGCCAGATTTCGAAATATCCCGAGGGCCGTCAGGCCTCGGCGGTGATCCCGCTGCTGTGGCGCGCGCAAGAACAGCATGGCTGGCTGACCCGTCCGGCGATCGAATATGTCGCGAATATGCTGGGCATGGCCTATATGCGCGTCGTCGAAGTCGCGACCTTCTACTTCATGTTCCAGCTGCAACCGGTTGGTTCGATTGCGAATATCCAGATCTGCGGCACCACGTCCTGCATGATCTGCGGCGCGGAAGAGCTGATCGCGGTCTGCAAGGAGCTGATCGCGTCTGCCCCCCATACCTTGTCGGCTGACGGCAAGTTTTCCTGGGAAGAAGTCGAATGCTTGGGCGCCTGTTCCAATGCCCCGATGGCGCAGATCGGCAAGGATTACTACGAAGACCTGACGCCGGAAAAACTGCGTGATCTGATCGCGCGTTTCTCGGCAGGCGAGGTCCCGCAGCCCGGCCCGCAAAACGGCCGCTTCTCGTCCGAACCCCTTGGTGGGCCGGTGGCTTTGACCGAATGGGTCGAAGGCCGCGTGGCCTATAACGGTTCGGTCGAACGTGCGGTGGAAATCGGCGAGACTGTCAAACGTATCGACGGCACGGAAGTGCCGATCCGCACGCCTTGGTTGCGTGCGGACAATAACTAAGGCGCAATCGATGACCGCGCCGCGCCCGAATGCCAATGATCAACGCCTTGCCCGCCAATCGCGGATCGTGGGGCTGGTGATGTTGGCGACTGTGGCGTTCTGGCTTGGCGGTCAATGGGTTGGCGGAAAGCTGGGCATGGACCCGCGTTACGCCTTCTTGATCGATTTTGCCGCAATGGCCGCATTCGTCTGGGTGCTGGTCGTGACGTATCAGATCTGGCGCAAGCGTCAGGGTTGAAGGAGAGGGCTTATGCTCAAGGATCAGGACCGCATCTTCACCAACCTCTACGGGATGCATGACCGCAGCCTGAAGGGCGCTATGAAGCGTGGCCATTGGGACGGCACCGCCGAGATCATCGCGCGTGGCCGCGACAAGATCGTTGACGAGATGAAGGCATCGGGCCTGCGTGGCCGTGGCGGCGCGGGTTTCCCGACCGGCATGAAATGGTCCTTCATGCCCAAGCAATCGGATGGCCGTCCGTCCTATCTGGTCATCAATGCCGATGAATCCGAACCCGCGACCTGCAAAGACCGCGAGATCATGCGTCACGACCCCCATACCCTGATCGAAGGCGCGCTGATCGCATCCTTCGCGATGGGGGCCCATACCGCCTATATCTATATCCGCGGCGAATATATCCGCGAAAAAGAAGCGCTGCAGGCGGCGATCGACGAATGCTATGACGCGGGTCTGCTGGGCAAGAATGCCGCGAAATCCGGCTGGGATTTCGATCTGTATCTGCATCACGGCGCGGGCGCTTATATCTGCGGCGAAGAAACCGCGCTGCTCGAAAGCCTTGAAGGCAAGA
>DALYSR010000120.1:0-11419 GCA_031991825.1 Paracoccaceae bacterium | reverse complement strand
GCTCTGCCGAGATGACAAAAGGTCCCAAAGGCAGCTCATTCATGATCGAGCGCCTCTAATCTCTCGAGAAGCTGCGCGGCGGTGAAATCTCCGGTAAGGCGCAGATCGGCCCTCTCCTGATGATTTTCAGGAAGAAACAGCACTGTTGGCGGGCCGATGACATGCAGTTCCCGGGCAAGGGCGCCGCCTTGATCGTTGTAGTCGGTGATGTCGGCCTTGAAGAATGTCACCCGTTTGAGTGCTGCCCTCACTTCCGAGTTTGTGAAAACATCGCGCTCAAGTCCGCGACAAATCACGCACCAATCTGCCGTAAAGTAAACGACGATTGGACCATCTTCGACTCGCGCTAGAGCGGCCTGAAAAGCTGCGGTGCTGGTCACAGTTTGCGCCGCAAGAGACGAGATACGGTCTGATTGAGCCTTCAAGGCGGGAAGTGGGCGGAGCGGGTCGTTGCCGCCCAGGGCTGCGCCGAAAAGCTGTAAAAGACCAATGCACAGGGCAATTCGGCTGGCAAATCCGCGCCAAAATCCAAGGCTGGCTGCGCCCGATCCAGCCCAGGCGGAGACTGCAAAAGCCAAGAGCGCCCAAAGCGTGAGGCCCAAACCACTCGGCAAAACCCGCGAGGCGAGCCAGATGGCCACTCCGGTCATGAGCGCTGCCGAAATTACGCGGCTCGTCTCCAGCCAAGCCCCGCTTTTGGGCAAGGCTTTGCGGCCGAAAAGCGCAATTACCATTAGCGGTAGCCCCTGACCCAAGCCCAACATCCCAAGGGCTGCGGCCCCAAGCCAAGTATCACCGGTTTGTGCGATATATAGCAGGGCTCCGGCCAAAGGTGCGGTTACACAGGGTCCGATCAGCAAAACCGACATGAGCCCCATTGCTGCTGCCCCCATGGGTGATCCTGGGCTGGAATGTCTGGCAAACTTGCCGCCCAAGGCCTGAGGCAGGCTCAGGGGGAAAAGCTCCAAGGATGCGGCCGCCAGCAGCAAAAAGACGGCGGCGCCAGCAAGAAGAACGACAGGGGACTGCAGAGCAAATTGGAAGCTCGCCCCTGTCCAACCTGCAACGGCACCGATGCCGGCAAAACCCAAAGACATGCCCGCGATATAAGCGGACGCGAGCAGGAATGATTTGCTTTTTTGCTGCTGCGTGCCACCCAAAACGGTCCATAAAATCGACAGCATTGGGAAAGTGCAGGGCGTGAAGGCCAAAAGAAGCCCTAATCCTAGAAAGCCGAGCAATACCCAGAGGGTCCCGCCCTGGTGAGAGAGGCGAGAAATCGAACCATAAAGGTCAGGCAACGTTGAGTGTATGGCATTGGCCTCACCCTTGGCCTCCACCTTGATCACCGTTTTTTGTGGGACATAACAGATGCCCTGATCCTGGCAGCCCTGCCATTCCAAGGGAACGTCACCCTTGGCCTTCGGGAGCGTCAGAGCGACATCCCAAGGGAAGATCTCGACATCGCCGAAATTTAAATCATTTTTGAATTGCCCTGGAGGCGACAGGATTTCCAGCTGGTTGCCTTGCTGGTCTTTGGCAAGGAAATGATCTCGATAGAGGTAATAGCCAGGCTCGACGCGCCATTGAATGACCAGTCCGCTCTGCTCGTCAGAGAGCACTTCGTATCTGAACGCTTCCTCTGGCTGTAATGGCCCTTTGCCGGTGCTGAAGAGGGGATTGGCCAAAGAGGCCTGCTGCAACGCGGTCAGCCAAATAGTGAGCACGATGCACAAATGAAGGAGATGTTTCATTTGGCCTAGCTGACGGACCAGCCTTATCTCAACCTTAAAACTTGTAGCTTTCAGGGTTGGTCGCGTGTTCGTGAACTCGGTGCGAGATTTTCAGAGAATGGGAGGTAATCGGCGCTGTCGATCCGCTGTTCGATCCTTCTGTTGGCTTGGATTCCATTCCTGTTATATTTTTATTTGTTATTTATTATCATTATTTTAGGATGGAATGATCGGCATGATCTGGCCCGCATTTTGACCGGACGCTTAAGCACTATCTAGAAGGCTTGGGGATATGCCCAAGCACATGCTCATGTCTGACTTTGAAATCATCACCGATGGTGGACGGCGCCGTCGCTGGGCTGCCGCCGATAAGCTTCGAATCGTCGAGAAAACGCCGGAAGACGGCGCGGGCCTCTCGGTCGCGGCCCGCCGCAATGGTGTTGCGGCCAATTTGCTTACCGTTGGCGCAGGCTCATGCGCGATGGAGGACGTGCCGCCGTGTCCGAGCACGATGAGGTCACCAACACTCTCGTCGTGCGCCAGCTTGGGGAAGGCATCCGCGAGCTTGAACGCCACCTTGGCCGCCAGACCCTTCAGGCGCAGATCCTGTGCGAAGCCTTGGACAAGTCACCGCTAAAAAAACCGACCTTAGCGCCGCTGTCGCCGCGACAGGGCGATTTCCGGTGAAGACGGCGGCCCGAACCCTTGGCGTCTCGCGCGCGAAGTTCACAGCCGGTCGGGCGGCCAAGGTGGCGTTCGGACGGCTTCGAGTTCACCTGTTGGAACAACGACATCATCCGCGGCGCCTTCACCATCGATGCCCCTGACCGCGAAGTCATCGCATGGACCGCCGTCGCCAATGCCGGCATCAGAGGCTCGGACATTCGCGACATGATGTTGGAGGCGGTCGAACGCCGCTTCAGCGCCTATCGTGCGCCTGTCGTCATCGAGAGGCTGACCGACAACGGCTCACCCTAGATTACAAAGGAGACCCAGCTCTTTGCCCGCCAGCTCGACCTGAAGCCCTGCTTCACGCCCGTCAGGAGCCTCGCAGAGTAACGGGATATCGGAAGCCTTCGTGAAGGCTTTCAAGCGCGATTACGTCCAGATAGCCCACTGCCGGATGCCCAGACCGTTCTTGGATTGATCGGGAGCTGGTTCGAAGCTCGCAACGAAAACCATCCGCTCTCAGGGCTGAAGATGCGCCCGTCACGCGCGTTCAGTGCGGCTCAAGCCGCAACCGCCTGAGCGTCCGGTGAAACGGGGGCCAATACAGGTCGCCGTCCGCCCTATCCGTCGGCCATATTTGTGTCATGCCCGTCCTGCGACACAATGCTGCTCAGGGGTGACAAAGTGTGCAAAGTGCTAGGCTGCCAACGCTGAAATCGATTGTGATATCTGATGCTTGCACGATTGCAGCAGAATTTCTGAACATCTCGCTTGACGCAAGCGCACCAAAAAACTGCATTTTTCGCAGTCTTATGTCTATTTGACACAAGAGGGGCAACTGGAGCGGGTGAAGGGAATCGAACCCTCGTCATCAGCTTGGGAAGCTGCGGCTCTACCATTGAGCTACACCCGCGTGGAGGATGAAATATCGGTTCTATCCAGTGACGTCAAGAGCTTGGCGCCTTTGATTTACGCCGGTCCCAAGCGCGGGAGCATGATTGGGATGAATCTTAGGCGGGGGTGAGGTGTTGGCATTTTTGGCATCCGAAATTGGGCGGAGCGGGCCATTTGGGGGGCTTGAATGAGGCGCAACAGTTCCCTCCAGTTGCAGCACCGGCTTGTGCCGCCCGCTGACGCGGCTTTGATGGGATGGGCGCTTGCGGGGGAAGCGCAACATCGCTACTTTGAGGGCAACCACATATGGAGGGCGGTCATGACGCCCGAGCGTCCCCGAGGGGGCGGCGCGTTTAAACCGCCGGTCGAGTCCCACAAAGGCTCCCGCGCGACGGACTCGTCCCCTGCTCTGAAGCCGGGATCCAATGCGCTTTACGCGGCATTGGATCTTGGAACGAACTCGTGCCGTATGCTGATTGCCCAACCGAAGGGCAGTCAGTTTACGGTCGTGGACAGTTTTTCGAAAACTGTCCAACTCGGCGCGGGGCTTGAAGCTTCGGGTCGGCTTTCGCGTGCCTCGATGGCGCGTACGGTGCAAGCTTTGCGCACCTGCCAGAAGAAGCTGGAACGCCACGGCGTGCGGCGGATGCGGCTGGTGGCCACCGAAGCCTGCAGACGGGCGCGCAATTCGCGTGATTTCCTGCGGCAGGTCCGGCGCGAAACCGGCCTGCAGCTGGAAATCATCACCCCCGAGGAAGAGGCGCGCCTTGCGGTCATCTCTTGCGCGCCTTTGGTGCAGCCAAGGACCGAACAGCTGTTGGTGGTCGATATCGGCGGCGGTTCCACGGAATTGGTCTGGGTCGATCTGTCGGGCGTGCCGCCCGATCAGCGCGCCAAGGCGATCATGAACCTGCATTCGGGCTTCAAGGGGCAACCTGCGAATGGCGCGAAGGTGGTCGATTGGATTTCGGTGCCGCTAGGGGTGGCCACTTTGCGCGAATTGTTCGGCGATGTCGAAGATGACGCCGCGCGTTTCGCCTTGATGAGCTGGCATTTCGAAGAACAGCTTGCCAGCTTTTCGCCTTATAATACGGCCCAAGCGCCTCGCGAGGGTTTCCAGATCATCGGCACCTCTGGCACGGTGACGACGGTGGCAGCCAGCTATCTGGGCCTGCGCCGTTACGACCGCACCAAGGTCGATGGTCTACAAATGACGAGTGATCAAATTGACTTCGTCATCCGCGATTATCTGGCGCTCGGACCGGAGGGACGGCGTACCGACCCCCGGATCGGGCGCGACCGCCACGTGTTGATCATGTCGGGGGCTGCAATCCTGCAGGCCCTGATGCGGATCTGGCCCACCGATCGCTTGTCGGTGGCGGATCGCGGTCTGCGCGAAGGTCTGCTATATGCCCAGATGAACGCCGATGGCGTACTTTCCGAAGGACCCTTTGCATGAGCGAGAAAAATACCTCCGGCCGTGGACAACGTGATCTGCGCGTACGGGTGAAAACGGCTAAGGGGCGCAAACTGTCGTCGACCCTGTGGCTGGAACGTCAGCTGAACGACCCTTATGTCCAACGCGCCAAGCGCGAGGGCTATCGGGGTCGCGCGGCGTTCAAGATCATCGAATTGGATGATAAATACGGCTTCCTGAAACCGGGCGCGCGGGTCGTCGACCTTGGTTGCGCACCGGGCGGGTGGTGTCAGGTTGCGGTCAATCGGGTCAATGCCTTGGCGCAAAACCCGAAAAAGCCGGTTGGCACCGTGTTGGGTGTCGATTTGCAAGAGGTCGAAGCGATTTCGGGGGCCGAGATTCACCAGCTCGATTTCCTGTCGGATGATGCCGACGAAAAGGTCAAAGGCTGGCTGGGCGGGCGCGCCGATGTGGTCATGTCCGACATGGCGGCATCCGCTTCGGGCCATAAAGGCACCGACCACTTGCGCATCGTCTTGCTGATCGAAGCGGCTTTGGGCTTTGCCTTCGACGTGCTGGAAGACGGCGGCACCTTTGTTGCCAAGGTTCTGGCCGGTGGCGCGGAAAACGAGATGCAGACGATTCTGAAGAAGAATTTCCGCAAGGTGGCCAATGTGAAGCCGCCATCGTCGCGCTCGGACAGCTCGGAAAAATTCGTGGTCGCCATGGGCTATCGCGGTCGCGAGCTTCAGGCCAAACAGGCGCAGATCGACGAAGACGACAATGACGATTTCTATGGCCGTTAAGCCACAGTCGTTCATCCTGCTTTAAAAACGCGAAAGGCACCCGATCGGGTGCCTTTTCACTAAAATCGCGCAAAAACGGCGGCGATTTCTTGCCGATGGCTGGTTAAGCGCCCCAAGTGCGCACTGCGCCGCAGTCCATATGGACGAATCCCGAGCGGGAATATTTGCCGACACCGCCCGAATTGCAGGCTGCTGCCGCTTTGGCCACTTGCGAAACCGAACGCGATTTCATCCGCACGTCTGCCGCTTTGCCGACCAGATGCAGCGAGTTTTTCGCCACCCCCGATGAGCGCGAGCGCAGCATCGAATTGGTGCGGGGGCTGCGATAGCCCGACAGCAGCATATAGGGTTCCGACACATCCATCAGCCGATGCGACGCGGCAAGGATGTCGATATTGCGCATATCGTATTTGATCTGGTCGTTCGAGCGCCAGTCGCGCATGAAGTGATTGATCTCTTTCATCACTTCCGGAATGTATTTCCCTTCGATCCAGTAGATGGAATCGATGGTTTCGCCGGTGCGGCCCGAATACATGCGAATGCGGCGCACATCGCCTGCGCCCTTGAGGAAGCCAAAAGCATGCGAATAGGTCGGAGCCGCCACAACCATAGTCGCCGCGAATGCGCCCAATAGGCCGCGCCGCGACATGCCAAGATTAGATATTTCTGCCATAAATAGCGCCTGTCCCGTATCGCAGTTGTTCGCCGCTAGATGTTGCGGTTCCACTGACATTTTCCGTGATGGTGCGCAGTTTATGGCATAGCTCATTTCCAACCCCAAGCATTCAATCTGCGGGTTCCATGAAAATGACACAAATAGGCGAAAATCTGCTGAAAATCGGTGGAAAACTGCGCTGAATTTTTCCTAAAAAGATGTGGCCGAAAGGATACATTTCTTAACCCCGTTGTGACATCCTTGCCAGATCGTGAATGGACAGGTCCGGCAACATGTCGGAATTTGGACGAAATACGGCGAATAGGCTTAGGGGTAGGGTGATGGTGGTTTTGGGTGGTTTGCGTCGGATCAGCGGGGCTGCGGCAATATGCGCCTTCCTTGCGATTGGCCCTGTTTTCGCCCAGAACGAAACGCTCATTCCGCCCGCGGCCTTCACCGATGCGATACGAATCGCCGCTGATTCCGATGGCGTGATCGCGGCGTTCTACCGTGATAATGCCTATGCGACGCTGTGGACCGGTCCGCAGGATCAGGCCCGTCGCATGGCGCTTTTGGCTGCGATTTCGCGGGCGGATGATCATGCCTTGCCGCGCGCGCGCTATGATGCAGATGTCTTGCGGCTTGCGCTGCGCAATGCCCATAGCGAAGGGGACCGCGCGCGGATCGAAGTCGCGATGACCCGCGCTTATCTGGATTTCGCCCGCGATATCAGTTCTGGCGCTTTGGAACCCGCGTCGATCGATCCGACCATCGTGCGCGTCATCGACCGCCCTGATCCTGCGGCCTTGCTTTCGGCGGTGCAGACGGCGGATGTGGGGCAGGTGCTGCAGATCCTGACGCCGCGCGATCCGGTCTATGTCCAACTGCTGCACGCCAAATTGAAGCTGGAAGCGGCGATTGAGATGGGGGGCTGGGGGCCTGCTTTGGGCAAGGCCGAATTGGCCAAGGGGGCGAAGGGGCCTGCGGTGGTGGCCCTGCGCAACCGCTTGCAAGCTATGGGCTATCTGGCACCGAACGCATCGGCGGTCTTCGATGATGCCTTGGTTGCGGCGCTGAAGGATTTCCAAGCCGATCACGGCGTCCAGACCAGTGGCAAACTGGGGGCACGTTCGCTCGCGGCGATCAATATCAGCCCCGAACAGCGGCTTAAATCCATCGCCGTGGCTTTGGAACGTCAACGTTGGATGGGCGAATCCGATCTGGGCCGTCGTCACATCTGGGTCAATCTGACCAGTTTCATGACGCAGATCGTTGACGACGGGCAGGTGACCTTCGAAACCCGTTCGGTGATCGGCAAGGACAAGACCGATTACGCAACGCCGGAATTTTCTGACCGGATGACCCATATGGTCGTCAATCCCAGCTGGGGCGTGCCGCGCTCCATCGTGGTGCGGGAATATCTGCCGCAGCTGAAGCGAAATGCCAATGCGGTCAGCCATATTGATGTGGTGGACAATCGTGGACGGATCGTGCCGCGCGGTTCGGTCAATTTCGCCAGCTATACCGAAAAGACCTTCCCCTTCGCCATGCGCCAAGCGCCGTCTCCCACCAATTCCTTGGGATTGGTGAAATTCATGTTCCCCAATAAATACAATATCTATCTGCATGATACGCCGTCGAAAAGCCTGTTTGCCAATCCGGTGCGCGCTTATAGCCATGGCTGTATCCGCCTGAACGATCCGCAGGATTTCGCCTATGTTTTGCTGGCGGCGCAGACCTCCAAGGGGGAAGACCTGTATCAAAGGACGCTCAAAAAGGGCAAAGAGGCGACGTTGAGGCTGGATCAACCGGTGCCGGTGCATCTGGTTTACTTCACCGCTTATCCCGCGCGTGACGGGCATATGACCTATTTCGACGATGTCTATGGCCGTGATGCCAAGCTTTACGATGCGCTGGAATCGGCTGGGATGGTCTTGCCCGCCCTAAGGGGGTAAACCTGTCCTGGAGAAGGCCGGGACAGAGGTTGCGGCAAGAAGGAGTAGATTATGGCGCATAAAGTTGCAGATATCGCGACGGCCCTTGGAGCAGAGGCGGCAGGCGATCTGTCGCTGGTGATCAAAGGGGCTGCGGAACCCGGTCAGGCCGGTCCCGATGATCTGGCTTTGGCGGTCAATCCGAAATATGCGGGTGGTCTTACTGAGGGGAAGGCGCAGGTCGCTTTGCTGTGGCCGGGTGCCGATTGGCAGGCTTTGGGCCTGAAGGCCGCGATCTTCGCGCCGCGCGGGCGGCTTGCGATGGCGGGGCTGACATCGATGCTGGATGCGGGTCCGGCGATTGAGCCGGGCATCCATGCGATGACCGTGATTGATCCCAGTGCGCAGATCGGCGAAGGGGCGGCGATTGCGCCTTTCGTGACCATTGGTGCCGGTGCGGTGATCGGCCCACGGGCGCGGATTGCGTCCCATGTCAGCATTGCCGAAGGCGCGGTGATCGGTGCCGATGCGATGATCCTGCAAGGCGCGAAGATCGGCCCGCAGGTGCGGATCGGCGATCGCTTCATCTGCCAAGCCGGTGCGGTGATCGGCGCGGACGGCTTTTCCTTCGTGACGCCGGAAAAATCGGGGGTCGAGGAGATCCGCGAAACCTTGGGCCAGCGCGATGAAATCCGCCAACAAAGCTGGACGCGCATCCATTCGCTGGGCTCGGTGACTTTGGGCGATGACGTCGAAGTCGGCGCGAATGCCTGTATCGATCGCGGCACCATCCGCAATACATCCGTCGGCAATGGCACCAAGATCGATAATCTGGTCCATATCGGCCATAACGTGCAGGTCGGCCGCGATTGCCTGCTGTGTGGGCAGGTGGGGATCGCGGGATCATCAAGGATCGGCGACCGCGTGGTGCTGGCCGGTCAATGCGGCGTCAGCGACAATATCTTCATCGGCGATGACGTGATCTGCGGTGGCTCGACCAAGGTCTTCACCAATGCGCCGGCGGGGCGTGTTTTGCTGGGCTATCCGGCGGTGAAGATGGAAACCCATGTCGAAATGCAAAAGGCATTGCGTCGCCTGCCGCGTCTGGCCGCAAAGGTGGCAGAGATGGAAAAGGCCCTTCAGAAGCCTTAATCCCCTCTTAAAGCGCCCCTTATTGTCCGATTGTAGGAGGATTCCATGACAGGCCGCGCGCAACAGGTGATGGAGATCATTGCCAAACAGGCAATGGTCGCGCCGATGCACCTTTCCCAGGCGACGCGGCTTGACGATCTGAATTTGGACAGTCTGGCCCTGGTCGAGGTGATTTTCGGGCTGGAAGAGGCCTTCGATATCTCGCTGGCATTCAACGCCAATGACCCGCGGGATGCACGGCAGGACCTTATGACCATCGCCGCAGTTGTGGCGATGGTGGATCGGCTGATCGCACAAAAGGCCGCGTGATGGAGCGGCGGCGGGTGGTCATCACGGGCGCAGGCAGTATCAATGCCTTGGGCCATTCGGTGCCCGATACCTTTGCCGCCCTGCGTGAAAGCCGCTGCGGCATCGGTCCGTTGGATCTGCCCGATCTGGACCGCCTGTCGATCCGCATTGGCGCGCAGGTGAGGAACTGGCGCGCCGAAGACCATTTCACCCCGCGCGAATTGGCGCTTTTCGACCGAGCCACACAATTCGCGCTTTGGGCGGCGCAAGAGGCGACGGTGCAAAGCGGGTGGCGCTTGGACGATGCCGCAGCCTTGCGCGCGGGCGTGATCCTTGGCACGGCGGGTGGTGGCTTGGGCACGATAGACGACAACTACCGCGCTGTTTATGCGCAAG
Organism: Paracoccaceae bacterium; assembly: GCA_031991825.1. Lineage (GTDB taxonomy): Bacteria > Pseudomonadota > Alphaproteobacteria > Rhodobacterales > Rhodobacteraceae > Pseudotabrizicola. The sequence goes on along the minus strand of DALYSR010000120.1, from coordinate 1,475 downwards.
GAAAGTCGCGGGTGCCGCCCTTGACCGTGCCGCGATTGATGGCCAATGCCGCAGCGGCGCAGCTGGCGATGCGCTATGGCGCCAAGGGGCCAAGCTTTACCCTGTCCAGCGCTTGTGCCAGTTCCAATCATGCCATGGGCTTGGCCATGCAGATGATCCGCTCCGGCATGGCCGATGTGATGCTGACCGGTGGCGCCGATGCGATGCTGTGCTTTGGGGGGCTGAAAGCATGGGAGGGGTTGCGCGTCATGTCGCCCCTGGCCTGCAAGCCGTTTTCGGCCAATCGCTCGGGGCTGGTGCAGGGCGAAGGGGCGGCGGTATTCGTTTTCGAAGAGCGCGCGCATGCTGTGGCACGCGGCGCGACCATTTTGGCCGAGCTGGCCGGTTTCGGCATGACAAGCGACGCGCATGATATCGTGATGCCCGATCCGCAGGGCGCGGCGCGGGCCATGCGGCTGGCGCTGGAGGATGCGGGTTTGGAAGCGAGCCAAATCGGCTATCTCAATGCGCATGGCACCGGAACGGCCGCGAATGATCGCAGCGAAAGCCGCGCGATCCGCGATGTCTTCGGCGATTTCAGCGATGATCTGCTGGTGTCATCAACCAAAGGCGCGCATGGCCATTGCATGGGGGCATCCGGCGCGGTCGAATTGCTGGCTTGTCTGCTGGCACTGCAAGAGGGCGTGGTCGCGGCCAATCTGGGCTATGATCTGCCTGATCCGGACTGTGATCTGACCCTTGTTGCCCATCAGGCGATGCGTGATGTCGACGTGCAGGCGGTGCTGTCCAACGCCTTTGCATTCGGCGGGATGAACGCGGTACTGGCCTTGCGTCGCGCATGAAAAAGGCTGCAACATCAGATTGTTGCAGCCTTTTCTTCATCTAATGCCCGAAGATTACTTCTGCGAGGCGATATTGGAATCTTCCACGGCTTTGAAGCCAGCGGTGAAGCCTTTGAGCGAGATTTCGACCGCAACCTTCTGATCTGGCGCCACCATCGGCACGATGGTCACAGTGGCTTTGTTGCCCTTTTTGAACTGGGCCAGATCTTCGGCGCTGAAGCCGACGCGGGCCACACAGCCCATCTGCGCGCAGAAGGTGAAGGGATAGACGCGCGGCTTGCCGCTATCGACCACCAGCTGCAGGTTATCGGTCAACAGGGTTTCGAGCGGCACGATGATCGTCGCACCCGCCACCGCTTGTCCGCCGGTCGGCAGGTTGAACATGCTGAATTCGGCCACCGAAGTGCCTTCTTTGTCCTTCAGCAGCTGATACAGCTGGCAAGGATCGGCGCCGTTATCGGTCTTGATGCAGCGTTGCTCCCATGCGTCGAAATTGGCTTTGACATAGGGCTGGCCGATCGCATCGTCAGCTGCGGGTGCAGCAGCTGCCGGAGCCGCAGCTTCCGCTGCCGGAGTTTCTGCCGCAGGCGCTTCGGCTGCAGGCGCTTCGGTTGCGGGCTTTGCCGCTTCCTG
>DALYSR010000119.1:0-11506 GCA_031991825.1 Paracoccaceae bacterium | reverse complement strand
TTTTCTGCCCCATCCCAGTCAATCCCTTGTAACTTCCCTAGCCCGCAGCGCTTATCTTGTCAAAGTCTTGTGACAAGGCGGCTGCAGGAAGTCGAACTCTGCGTCACCGCTGCAACGATTTTCCGCCTTACGGGCAGAAAATATCATTGGTCAGAGCGAAGACCATCATGGTCAACAAAAGCGCCAGACCGACCTGCATCAACCGGCCCAAAGCCTTTTCCGACGGCGGCTTACCGGTCACTGCCTCATAGGCGAAGAACACCAGATGTCCCCCGTCCAGCACCGGCACGGGGAAGAGGTTCATCAAACCCACCGCCACCGAAAGCACCGCCAAGAACCAGATAAAGCTTTGCGCCCCTTGGCTTGCAGCCGCACCTGATGTTTCGGCAATCCCCAGCGGCCCTTGCAGGTTGCAGCTGGAAATCGCGCCGGTCACCATATGCCACAGACCCGAAAGCGATGTCTTCACCAGCATCACGATCTGAGCGCCCGCGATGCCAACCGCTTCAATCGGGCTGGGCTGGCGCGTTTCGGGCATGAATGCCAGACCGCCGCTGAGGCCGATCAGCCAACGGGTTTCAAAGCTGCCATCGGGGCGCGGCAAATCCATGCGGCGCGGCGTCAGCTTGGTTTCAACCTGCGCGCCCGCGCGCCACAATTGCAGCGTCACCTCGGCCCCATTCGAGCCGCCGACAATCTCGCGCAGTTGCGAAAAAGCCTGCACGGGGATGCCGTTGATCGCGGTGACAACATCTCCAGTTTGGATGCCCGCATCATAGGCGGCCGTCTGGGGCTGCACCGCTTTCACCAAAGCAGGAAACGGGAAAGGTCCTGCGATATCAATGACCTGTCCCGCTCTATTCACCTGATAGGTGATCGCAGTTGCGGGCGATAATTCATCCGCCACCTTAAAGACATCCGCCAAGGTATCGGTCTTTTTACCGTCAATAGACAGGATGCGGTCGCCCGCCATCAAAGGCTGTGCCACATTCGGCAAAGGATCGACCGAGCCGACGATCGGATCATTGGTCGCCACGCCCTGCCACAATACCGTGCCGGTGAAAATCACCATCGCAAGGATGAAATTGAACGCAGGCCCCGCAGCCACGGTCGCCGCCCGCGCCCAAAGCGGCGCGCCATGCATGGTGCGGCGGCGTTCCGCGGCGCTTAGGCCCGAAATCGCCTCGCCATCCTTGCCCGATGCCGCATCGGCATCGCCCAAAAACTTCACATAGCCGCCAAAGGGCAAAGCCGCGATCTGCCAGCGGGTGCCGCGTTTGTCATAGCGCGACAGCAACACCGGACCGAAGCCCACCGAGAAGACCTCGGCATGGATGCCCGACCAGCGACCGACGATATAATGGCCGTATTCATGGACGAAAACGATGATCGACAGCGCCACCACGAAGGCCAGCACCGTCCAAATCAAGCTGCCGAAGCCGGGCAACAGGCCAAGCAGTTCCATCATCTCATCCTTTCGTCACGCGCGCGGCCACTTTAAGAGCGGCGCGCAAAGCTTTGATTTTGCACCAAGTCTTGTGCTGTTCTACGGGCAAGATGATCGGTCTCGACGACTTCATCAAGGGTCATCACCGCTGACGCTGGGGCAAATTGGCCCGAGAGGCGGTGCAACACCTCTTCGACCAGATCCCCCATCGCCATAAAGCCGATCCGGCCGTCCAAGAAGTAATCCAAGGCCTGCTCTTTGGCCGCATTGAAGGCCGCGCCCGCAAGGCCGCGCGCTCGCATCACATCACGGCACAGGCGCAAGGCAGGATAGCGGTCCAGATCCGGCGCGCGGAAGGTAAGCCTGCCCAAAGCCGCGAAATCCAGCTTGGCCACGGGCAGCGGATGGCGTTCCGGCCAGTTCAGCGCATAGCCGATCGGGTGGCGCATATCGGGCGCCCCCAGATGCGCCATCACCGCGCCATCTTGGAAACCGACCATGGAATGGATGATGCTTTCGGGGTGGATTATCACCTCGATCTTGTCAGGATCAATTCCGAAATATTCACGCGTTTCAATAACTTCCAAGGCTTTGTTAAACATGGACGCACTGTCGATGGTGATCCGCTTGCCCATCGACCAATTGGGATGGGCCAAGGCCTCTTCGACCGAAGCATTGGCCAGCTTTTCCAGCGGCCAATCACGCAAAGCCCCACCGCTGGCGGTCAGGATGATCCGATCGACCGATGCCATGTCCTCATGGGCAAGCGCTTGGAAAATCGCGGAATGTTCGCTGTCCACCGGCAGAACGCGGGCGCCATATGCCTGCGCCGTCTGCATCAGCAAGGGGCCAGCGGTCACAAGGCTTTCCTTATTGGCAAGCGCCAAGGTCGCCCCATTGCGCAAGGCGCGCAAGCCCGGGATCAGACCCGCCGCGCCGATGATCGCGCTCATCACCCAATCGGCAGGACGGTCGGCAGCATCGGCTATCGCCTGACTGCCCGCCGCAACCTCGATCCCCGTGCCGCCCAAGGCATCGCGCAGGCCGGACAGCTTGGTTTCATCGGCGCAGACCACGATTTCGGGGCGCAGCTCCAGCGCCATCTCGGCCAGACGATCAGTATTGCTGCCGCCGGTCAAAGCCACGGTGCGGAACGCATCCCGCCCGCCTTGACGCCGGATCAGATCGAAAGTGCTTTCGCCAACCGAACCGGTCGCGCCGAAAATCGAAATGCTGCGCATGGATTAAAGCCCCAGTATCAAAGCCAAAATCGCCAAAAGCACGCCAGCGAAAATCATCGCGTCAAAGCGGTCCAGCACACCGCCGTGACCGGGGATCAGGTTCGAGCTGTCCTTGACGCCCGCACGACGCTTGAACCAGCTTTCCATGATATCGCCCAACTGGCCCGCGAAAGCCACGAAAGGTGCCAAAACCACCAAGATCCACGGCACAAAGCCCAATGCTGCGAAGATCGCCGCGACCAGACCGGCGCCGATCCAGCCCGCAACGGTGCCCGACCATGTTTTCTTCGGGCTGATCGCGGGCCAGAATTTCGGCCCGCCAAGGGTGCGGCCTGCGAAATAACCGCCGATATCGGAGGCGATCACGATCAGCACCACCACCAGCAGATCGGCGATGCCACGCTCGCGCAGGGCAATCAGCTCATAGCCCGCAACCATGATCGCCAGCGCATAAAGCGCGGCTGCAACGCGGTCCTTGCGCGGGGTGACCAGCATGGCCACCGCGGGCAAAGCCAACAAAACCAGCAACATCGGCATCGCCAGCAGTTTGATCGCGGTCAAGCAGAGCAAGGCCAAACCGCCCAAAACCACTGCCTGCATCGGCTGATCCGCCGAAGTGATCTTCGCCAGTTCCCAGATCATCGCGGCGATCAGCAAGACCACCAGCAGCGTAAACACCCAGTCGCCGATCCAAATCGCGCCAATTCCGACCACAGCCATGACAAGGGCGGAGGCGAGCCTCGTCTGCAGGTCGCCCCAACGGGCTGCGGTTTTGTCAGACATGGGCATCATACTCCGCCAAAGCGACGCTCACGCATGGTGAAGCGGCGCAGAATTTCGGCCATTTCATCCGTCGTGAAATCCGGCCAAAGCGTTGGCGTGAATTCATATTCGGCATAGGCAGCCTGCCAGGGCAGGAAGTTAGAGGTTCGCGTCTCGCCGCTGGTGCGGATCACCAGATCGGGATCGGGAATACCGCCGGTATCAAGACGTTGAGAGATAAGGTTTTCGGTGATCTCCGACGGATCAAGCGCGCCCCGCGCGGCGTCTTGCGCCAAAGCGCGCGCCATGCGGACCAGTTCATCCCTGCCGCCGTAATTCAGCGCGATGATCAGGTTCAGCCGCGTGCAATGCGCGGTCTTCTCCTCGATATCATCCATCAGCTTGACCAATGTCTCGCCCAAGCGGCTGCGTTCACCGATAAAGCGCAACCGCACGCCATCCTTGGCCAGTTGCACGGCATAGCGTTCGATGTATCGCGCGAAAAGTCCCATCAGACCAAGGACTTCCTCGGTCGATCGCTTCCAGTTCTCGGTCGAGAAGGCATAAAGTGTCAGCCATGAAATACCAAGGCCAGGCGATGCAGCGACGATTTCGCGAACCCGTTCGGTCCCCTTGCGATGCCCCACCAGACGCGGCCAGCCACGGCGTTTTGCCCAACGGCCATTGCCATCCATGATGATGGCCACATGGTCCAGCTTGCGGGTCGCTTTGGGATCAGCTTGATCTGAAATTGCCAAGCGAAACTCCTCTGGCTGGCGAAACGCGGGGCCGCGACGGGCCTGACGCGGCCAGCCGCAAAATGCGCTAAAGAAAAATCCGCCGCGCCAATGAATGCGCGGCGGAAGAAGGATCAGACGACCATGATCTCTGCTTGTTTGGTTTCAAGCAGTTGGTCGATCATCTTGATGTATTTGTCGGTCAGTTCCTGAACTTCGCTTTCCCAGAACTTCTGGTCGTCTTCCGACAGGCCATCGGCTTTCGCCTTCTTGATCTGGTCCATGCCGTCACGACGCAAGTTGCGGATCGACACACGGCTCGATTCCGAATATTGCGCGGCGACCTTGGTCAGTTCCTTACGGCGCTGTTCGTTCAGTTCCGGAATCGGCAGCATGATGATGGTGCCATTGGTCTGCGGATTGATGCCCAGACCCGATTCACGGATCGCCTTTTCAACCTTGCCGACCATGCCCTTGTCCCAGATATTGATGGTGACAAGACGCGGTTCGGGCACGTTGACGGTGCCCAGCTGGTTGATCGGGGTCATCTGGCCGTAAGCTTCGACCTGAATCGGTTCCAGCATATTGCCGGAAGCGCGGCCGGTGCGCAGCGAGGCGAATTCGGTGCGCAGCGAGGCGATCGCGCCATCCATCCGGCGGGTCAAATCGTCGGTATCAAGTTCGAAATCATCTGCCATGTCGTTATTCCTTCCTTGCCGCACAAAAGCGCGGCCGGGTCATCCTAGAGCGTTCTTGATGTTCTATAATCGATAGGCGCGCGCGGGTATAGCCCTTCGGCAGGCATCCTCGCACACGCCTATTAACGAAAGATTTAGTCCTGCACGCGGGTGTAGGTGCCTTGGCCCGACAAAATGCCACGGAAGCCGCCCGGCTCGTCCAGCGAGAAGACGATGATCGGCATATTGTTGTCGCGTGCCAAAGCAATCGCCGATGCATCCATCACGCCCAGATGCTGTTGCAGCACCTCGTCATAGGAGACGTGGTCGTAACGCTTGGCATCCGCGTGCTTTTTCGGGTCCTTATCGTAGACGCCATCCACCTTGGTGCCTTTGAAGATCGCCTCGCAGGCCATTTCATTGGCGCGCAGCGTGGCTGCGGTATCGGTGGTGAAATAGGGATTGCCGGTGCCAGCGGCAAAGATGCAAACGCGCTTCTTTTCCAAATGGCGCACGGCGCGGCGGCGGATATAGGGTTCGCAGACCTGATCCATCGGGATTGCCGAAATCACGCGGGTGAAGACGCCGATTTCTTCCAGCGCCGATTGCATGGCCAGCGCGTTCATCACGGTGGCCAACATGCCCATATAATCGGCGGTGGTGCGTTCCATGCCCTGTGCGGAACCCGCCAGGCCACGGAAGATATTGCCGCCACCGATGACCATGCAGATCTCGACGCCCATGTCGCGAACGCTTTTGACCTCTTGGGCGATACGGGCCACGGTCGGCGGATGCAGACCGTAACCTTGATCGCCCATCAACGCCTCGCCCGAGATTTTGAGCATGACGCGGTTATACTTGACAGCGCCATCAAGAGACGGATTGGACATGGGACACCCCGAGCTTCGATTTGTGAATTGGACTGCCGCGCAAAATGTCGGAAAAAGGCGGCAGATTCAACCCGCTTCGGGCGAAAATGGCGCAAGCGGGCGATGGTTTGGGGTGCCCCGTCCCCCAAGTGACCATCTTAGAACAAGAAAAAGTGGAAGGTTCCGGTTTCAGGTGATTGATTTAACTAAGTTTTCACGAGAAGCGCCCATTCTGGTCGCTGGTCCCACCGCCAGTGGCAAATCCGCGCTCGCGATGGAGCTTGCGGCGCGCGACGGGCGTTTGGTGGTCAATGCCGATGCCTTGCAGGTCTATGATGCATGGCGGCTTTTGTCGGCGCGCCCCTCTTTGGCGGAAGAAGGCGATTTGCCGCACAGGCTTTATGGCCATGTCGGACGCGATCAGACCTATTCGGTCGGCCACTGGCTGCGCGACGTGGCGGGGCTGCTGGATCAGAAGGTGGTGATCGTCGGCGGCACGGGGCTTTACTTCATGGCGCTGACCGAAGGTCTGGCCGAAATCCCCGCCGTCCCCCCTGATGTCCGCCTTGCAGGCGACGCCCTACGGCTGGGCGATTACAATGCGATGGTGGCCAGCCTTGACGCCCAGACCGCCGCAAAGATCGACCTGAACAACCCCGCCCGCGTCCAGCGCGCATGGGAGGTGTTGCGCACTACCGGTCGTGGCCTTGCCGCATGGCAAGCAGACACCCCCGCGCCGCTTTTGCCCCGCCTGCAGGCAGAGGCCATCGTCATCCGTCCCGATGTCGACTGGCTGAACGCGCGGATCGACCGCCGCTTCGATCTGATGATGGATCAAGGCGCCTTGGACGAGGCCCGCGCGGCCCTGCCCCATTGGCAGCCCGACGCGCCTTGGGCCCGCGCGATCGGCGCGCCGGAGCTGGTGGCGCATCTGCAAGGCAAGCTGTCGCTGAGCGATGCGATTGACGCGGCGAAACTGGCCAGCCGCCAATATGCCAAGCGTCAAAGGACCTGGTTCCGTAGCAGGATGGGCGATTGGACAGGGCTTGCGCTGCCCGCGTAAATCATGAGACGCTTGCAGCCGAAGGCCACCCGTCACCGGTCGGTCTTCGGGAGTTTCTTGGCCCATAGCCGCAGCTTAGCGGGTCAGGCCGATGCAAGGGGGCTGCATGACCACCGACAGCGCGAGCGCGCAGATCCGATTGGTCCCGATCCCGACGCTGGCCGCGGGTGGCCGCTGGCGGGTGGAAGCCATGCGCGCCAATCCCGAACCCATGCTATTGTGGTTCACCAAAGGACAAGGCCGCATCACCATTGCAGGCGTCACGCGCGGCTATACCGCGCATAATGCGATCTTCATCCCTGCCGAAGTGATGCATGGCTTTGAAATCGGGCCGTCGGTATTCGGATCGGCCCTGTTCTTGGGCAAGGACTGCCCGCTGGTGCTGCCCGACGGGCCGCGCCATCTGCGCATCCGCGAAGGCGCGGCGCAGCATGAATTGAACCTGTTGCTGGATCATGTCCTGCGCGAAAAGCAATCGACCCATCCCGCCTCCGACCGCGCGCTGCAGGCCCATATGGGGTTAATCTCGGTCTGGCTGGAACGGCAAGCGGCCCTTGCGCCGCGTGGTGCGCGCTCAGCCAAGCCCGATGCGACGCAGCGCTTGGTGGCGCGCTATACCGCGCTGCTGGAACGCGATTTCCGCAGCGGCGCGGGCGTTGCAGCCTTTGCCGCAGCCTTGGGTGTCACCCCCACCCATTTGACCCGCTGCTGCAAGATAAGCTGCAACCGTTCCGCCATCGAATTGCTGCAAGACCGCCGGATCTTCGAGGCGCGCAAGATGCTGGCCGAAACGCAGATGCAAGTGCGCTTGGTCGGCGAAGCCTTGGGCTTCACCTCTGCGGCCTATTTCACACGGGCCTTCCAAAGCCTGACCGGCCATTCGCCCGGCGATTTCCGCCGCAATATGGCCGGATAAATCAGCGCCCTAAAGAAAAAGGCCCCGTTACCGGAGCCTTTTCCACATCGGTTCAATCGCCGATCAGACCGGCAGCAAACAGGCCGCGATCCGACGCCCTTCCGACAGCAGCACATTATAGGTGCGGCAGACGGCGGGCGATGCCATGACCTCGACACCGATCCCCGCCTCTTCCATGGCGGCACGGAACGCCTTGGGCGCGGGAGCGATGCTTGCCCCCATGCCAAGGAACAACACGTCGATCTTGCCGACCAAGCTTAGGGGGGACTGGATATCCTCCAGCCCGCCCCATTGGCCCGCGTCCCACGGGGTGATCAGGCTTGGCCCGCGCAACACATGGCCGCCGACCCGAAAGAAACCGGGGCCATAGCCTTCGATGGCTTTCGCAGTGCCATAAGTAACTTCGGTCAAGCGCATGATCTGTCCTTAGGCGTCGATATCGGCATATTCGTCAGGAGCCGCGTTCTTCTTGCTCTTGTCCGAACGATCAAGGCCGGTGAACAACACGATATTCTTCGCCATATACAGCGTCGAATAGACCCCCAATAGCACGCCCAAGATCATCGCGCCCACGAAGCCGCGGATCACGTCGCCGCCGAAGATGAACAGCATCAACAGCGCCAAAAGCGTGGTGGTCGAGGTCATCACCGTGCGCGACAGGGTTTCATTCGCGGTCAGGTTCATCATCTCGCGCAAGGGCATGGTTTTGTATTTGACCAAGTTTTCGCGCAAGCGGTCGAAGACCACGACGGTATCGTTGACCGAATAGCCAAGGATGGTCAGCAATGCCGCCACCGTGGTCAGGTCGAACTTCAACTGGAACAGCGCGATCACGCCGACGGTCACCACCACGTCATGCAGCGATGCCATGACGCAACCAAAGGCCATCTGCCATTCGAAGCGCACCCAGACATAGATCAGGATGCCCAAGGCACCCCCCCCCACGGCCAGCAGCGCCTGCCAGATCAGCTCGCCCGACACTTTCGGGCCCACGGATTCGACCGAGGGGAAAGTCACCGCAGGGTCAACCGTTTTCAAGGCGGTTTCGACTTCTTGGATGACTTCCGGCGTGACCGCCTCTTGGCCCTCGCGCGGGGCGATGCGGACCATGGTCACATGCTGATCGGCGCGGAAGCTGGGGTCGGAAACTTCCGAAATCAGCACATCGCCCAAGCCCAAGGGTTCCAGCGCCTTGCGATAGCTGCCGATATCCACCGCTTGGGTGCTTTCGGTGCGGATCGTGGTGCCGCCCTTGAAGTCGATGCCGAAGTTCAGCCCCATCGTGAAGACAAGGATGATCGACACGACCATCGCCATGATGGACATCCCGAAGGTTGCCCATTGGTGCTTGAAGAAGTCGATATTGGTCTTTTGCGGGACCAGTTTAAGACGGAATGCCATAGCTCTGCCCCCTTACACGATGATCGTCTTGGGACGACGCCATTTCAGCCACGTCTCGATGATGAAACGGGTGACATAGACGGCGGTGAACATCGAGGTGATGATCCCAAGACCCGAGGTAACCGCGAAGCCGCGTACCGGACCGGACCCAACCCAATACATGATCAAGGCAGTCAGCATAGCGGTGATGTTGGAATCCATGATGGCCGAATGCGCATTGGCAAAGCCCGCTTGCACGGCTTTGACAGGGCCGTGGCCGTCGCGGATTTCTTCACGGATACGTTCATAGATAAGCACGTTCGCATCGACCGCCATCCCCATGGTCAGCACGATGCCCGCGATGCCGGGCATGGTCAGGGTCGCGCCCAAAACCGACAAGATCGCCACAAGGATCGCCATGTTGATCGCCAAGGCGATATTGGCCATCACGCCGAACCAGCCATAGCTTGCGATCATATAGATCACGACTGCAATCATGCCGACGATCGCCGCCATCTTGCCCGCATCGATCGAATCCTGCCCCAGTTCCGGACCGATGGTCCGTTCCTCAAGGAATTTCAGATCCGCAGGCAAGGCCCCTGCGCGCAGCAACACGGCCAGTTCGGTCGAATCCTCAACCGAGAAATTGCCGGTGATGATGCCCGAGCCGCCCGGAATGTGGCTTTGGATGACCGGAGCCGAGATGACTTGGTTGTCCAGCACGATCGCGAAAGGCGTGCCGATATGGGTTGCGGTGAAATCACCGAATTTGCGCGCGCCGGTCGGGTTGAAGCGGAAGTTGACGGCCGGACGATTGTTCTGGTCGAAGGCCGGCTGCGAGTCGACAAGCTCTTCGCCCGATACGACGGCGGCTTCTTCGACGATGTAATACACACCCGGCTCATCCATCGACGGCAGCAAGATGTTGCGCGCGCCGGGGCTTGCGTTTTGGTCCATGGTGCGGCTGACCACCTTGTGGAAGGTCAGTTTCGCCGTGGTGCCGATCAGGCCCTTCAATTCAGCCGCCGAACCGATGCCGGGCACTTGGATCAGGATACGATCGGTGCCTTGACGCTGGATGGTGGGTTCGCGGGTGCCGACTTCATCGACGCGGCGGCGCACGATTTCCAGCGCTTGCTGGATGGTGCGGTCGTCGGTCGCTTTGCGTTCGGCTTCCGACAGTTGCACAACGATGTCATTGCCGTCTTGCGTCACTTCCAGATCGTTCTGGCCAACGCCGGTCAGGCTGACCACGGGGGTCGCCAGCGCACGCACCGCAGCCAAAGCCGCAGGCATGCCATCGGCATTGGTGATCGAGACGCGCAATACGCCATCAGGGCTGGCCACGCGGCGCACGGCACCGACTTGATCACGCAAATCACGCAGTTTGTCGCGCACTTCCGGCCACAGCGCGTTGATCCGCACCTTGTAGACATCCGCCACCTGCACTTCGGCCAACAGATGCGCGCCACCGCGCAAATCAAGGCCAAGGCTCATCAGGCTGGAGGGAAGGAAGGACGGCCACAAGGCGATATCTTCGGCCTGCGCGGTGGTGGGATTGCCCCCTGCTTCCGCGACGGCCTTGACCGCATCATTGTGACGTTCGACACGATCATAAAAAACGTTGGGGAGCGCTGCAAACAGTCCCCATGCGCAAATTGCGAGAATGATCACACGCTGCCAAAGCGGTGTGGAATACATCACGGCACTCCTTTGTCCGAGATTCCGGTATTTGGATCAGTTTACCTTCGCTTGCGCAAAAGCAAGAAGGACCGCAAGTCTTGTGACTTGCGGTCCTCAATCAGATCAGCTTGCCGCCGGTTCGGTCTTGTTCATCACTTGGGTGATGGTGGTTTTCAGCACTTTGACTTTGACGTTGTCAGCGATTTCGACAACCACGGTGCCGTCTTCGTTGACGGTCGCGACTTTGCCGATGATGCCGCCTTGGGTCAGCACCTGATCGCCACGGCGAAGCGCGTCAACCATAGCGCGATGCGCTTTAAGCTTTTTCTGCTGCGGGCGGATCATCAGGAAATACATGATCGCAAAGATCAGGATCAGCGGCGCGAAGCTGGTCAGAGCCGAAGCAATGCCTTGATCTGCGGTCTGAGCGAATGCGGGGGTTACGAACATAGACGTCCCTCTGGATTGGTTTTGGGGATTTTGCCCCCGATTTCATTGGCGCGCACCCTATAAGCGGTCAAAATGCAACGCAAGCCACGGCCGCGTGACATCGGAGTTACACCCCCTGCTTATACGACCGATTTTCCGGATATAGGCGCGCGAATTTACGAATGATAGAGGCCGCTTGGCCTTTTCGGCCCAAGTTGGCCCCACTGTCTTCCCCCTCGCGGGCAAATCGGGCATAAGGCAGGGGTCAAATCAATGAGGACCGCCATGCACGATATCCGCGC
>DALYSR010000118.1:0-11556 GCA_031991825.1 Paracoccaceae bacterium | reverse complement strand
TCCAAGCCGGAATCGTGGCGATCCTTGGACGCCATGGCGCGCCGCGCTTCCATCAGGGCCGTTACGCCAGCGCCGCCCGTATCATCCATGATGCGGTGATGGCCGAAACCCTGCCCGATTTCATCACAACCGCCGCTTACGATCTGCTCAACGCGCTCGACTAAGCGCTCAGCAAAACTTTTCAATACGTTAAAAGGGAGGAGCCATTCATGGCCCGCAAGACTTTCGCTCAATTGCATAGTGAACTTTCCGCCCGTTACCCGTCAGGTCAAACCATCGCTGGCGTTTCGGTCGATGATATCGTGCAGCTGCGGCTGCAAAACACCTGGGACACCCATTTGGATATCGCCCGCGACATGGCCAAGGTGATGCGCGCTGATATGGCGGCCTATGATGCCGATGCGTCGAAATTCACCCAATCGCTTGGCTGCTGGTCGGGCTTCCATGCCCAGCAGATGATCAAATCGGTCAAGCGGATGCGCGGCACCGCCAAGGGCACTTATGTCTATCTTTCGGGCTGGATGGTCGCGGGCTTGCGCAACCGCTGGGGCCATTTGCCCGACCAATCCATGCATGAGAAAACCGCCGTTGCCGATCTGATCGCCGAGATTTACACCTCGCTGCGTCAGGCCGATGAAGTGGCGATGAACGATCTGTTCAAGGACCTGAAGGCCGCGACCACTCCGGCGGCGCGCGCGCAGGCAATCGCGGCGATCGACGCCTTTGAAACCCATGTCGTGCCGATCATTGCCGATATCGATGCGGGCTTCGGCAATGAACATGCGACCTATCTTTTGGCCAAAGAGCTGATCAAAGCCGGTGCCTGCTGCCTGCAGATCGAAAATCAGGTGTCCGACGCCAAGCAATGCGGCCACCAAGATGGCAAGGTCACCGTGCCGCGCGAAGATTTCATCGAAAAACTGCGCGCCTGCCGTCTGGCCTTCGAAGAGCTGGGCGTCGATGACGGCGTGATCGTCGCGCGCACCGATAGCCTTGGCGCAGGTCTGACCCAGAAGGTGCCGGTGTCGCAACAGCCGGGCGATCTGGCGGCCGAATACATCAAATGGCTGAAGACCGAAGCGATCACCCCTGCCAAGCCGATGAATGAAGGCGAACTTGCCCTCTATCAAAACGGTCAATTCGTGCGTCCGGTGCGACTGGCCAACGGTCTGTTCCCCTTCAAGGAAGACACCGGCCGCGCCCGCGTGATCGAAGATTGCATCGCGTCCTTGACCCAAGGCGGCGCCGATCTGTTGTGGATCGAAACCGACACCCCCAATGTCGACGAAATCGCCGCGATGGTGGCCGAAGTGCGCCAAGCGGTGCCCAATGCGAAACTAACCTATAACAATTCGCCCAGCTTCAACTGGACGCTGAACCTGCGCAAACAGGTCCGCGGCCAATGGATTGCCGAAGGCAAGATCGCCGCATCCGATTACCCCGATGGCAATGAGCTGATGAAGGCCGATTACGATGCGACCGCATTGGGTCTTGAGGCCGACGCCCGTCTCGCGCGCTTCCAAACCGATATCTCGGCGCGGGCGGGTGTGTTCCACAACCTGATCACCCTGCCGACCTTCCACCTGACCGCGAAATCGGTGGACGAGCTGTCGCGCGGCTATTTCGGCGAAGACAAGATGCTGGCCTATGTCAAAACCGTGCAGCGCGAAGAAATCCGTCGCGGCATCTCGGCGGTCAAGCACCAGCATGAGGTTGGCTCGGATCTGGGCGACAGCTTCAAGGTAATGGTGGCAGGCGAGCGTGCGCTGAAAGCCGGTGGCCATGCCAATACCATGAACCAATTCGCTGCCGAATAAGCGCTTGGACGTACGGCTGTGACGGGCTTTTGCAGCCTATGTAAAATGACCTTGGCGGGTCTTTGATCCGCCAAGGTCCATATCGGTTCCGGTCTTCACCCGCGGCGCGGGCGTCGTGATCGCCGCTTATGCGGGGATCAATTCGGCAGGCAGGTTCTGGTAGCTGACGGGGCGCAGGAAGCGGCGGATCGACATGGTCCCCACCGAGGTCGCCCCGAAATTGGTGCTGGCCGGATAGGGGCCGCCGTGCACCATGGAATCCACCACCTCGACGCCGGTCGGGAAGCCGTTGGCCAGCACGCGCCCTGCCATCTGTTCCAGCACCGGCAACAGCCGCCGTGCAAGCGGCAGATCGGCATCATCCATCTGCAAGGTCGCGGTCAGCTGGCCCTTGAAGCTTTTGGCAACCCGCAGCATTTCCTCGTCATCGGTGACGCGGATCACCAGTCCCAGCGGGCCGAAGACCTCTTCGGCCAGATTTTCTTCCTGCATCCATTCGGCGGCCTTCACCTCGTAAAGGTTGGGGCTGGCGTTGCGGCCTTGGCTTTCGGTTTCCAGCAGCGCACGCACGGCATTTGACCGCTGGAAATGCGCCTGTCCCTGACGATAGGCATCGGCGATGCCGTCGGTCAGCATGGCTTGCGGGGCCACCCCTTGCAACTGGTGCCGCGCCGCATCGATCAGGGCATCCCCCGATGCGCCTTCGGGGATCACCGCGATGCCGGGATTGGTGCAGAACTGTCCGGCGCCCATGGTCAAGCTGCCGGCCCAACCGCTGCCGATTTCCGCGCCGCGCGCCTCAAGCGCATGGGGCAGCACGAAGACCGGATTGACGCTGCCCAATTCGCCGAAGAAGGGGATCGGCTCGGGACGCGCGGCGCAAAGGTCGAACAAGGCGCGACCGCCCGACAAGGATCCGGTGAAGCCCACCGCCTTGATATGCGGATCGGTGACCAAAGCCTCGCCCACTTGGCGGTTGCCGCCTTGGATCAGGCTGAAAACGCCCAGTGGCATATTGCAACGAAGGATCGCGGCCAGCACGGCTTCGGCCACGATTTCGCCGGTGCCGGGATGGGCGGAATGGCCCTTGACCACGACGGGGCAACCCGCCGCCAAGGCCGCAGCCGTATCCCCCCCTGCCGTCGAAAACGCCAGCGGGAAGTTCGACGCGCCAAAGACCGCGACCGGCCCGATCGGGCGCTGCACCAGCCGGATTTCCGGACGCGGTGCCGGTTTACGGTCAGGCTGGGCCGCATCAAGGCGCTGGTCCAGATAATCCCCCGCCAGAATATGGCTGGCAAACAGCCGCAATTGGCCCGTCGTGCGCCCCCGTTCACCTTCAAGACGCGCGGTAGGCAGGCCGGTTTCCTGCGTGCCGATTTCGGTGATCTGCGCCCCACGCGCCTCTATTTCATCGGCAATCGCATTGAGGAAAGCGGCGCGCTCTTCCCGCGTGGTCCAGCCATAGGTTTGAAACGCCTCGGCAGCCGCAGCGCAGGCAGCCGCCACATCTTGCGGCGTGCCGCGGGAAAAATCATGGGCCGGTCCGGTTGCGGGGCTAGAAGCGAAGCTATCTGCCCCTTGGCTCCATTGGCCGGCGATCAGGTGGCGTCCGTGCGGGGTATAGCTCATGGGGTGGTCTCCTTGACGGGCAATTTCTGTAGGTGATGCGGATCGCACCGCAGACGGCCTAGCGGCAGATCGGATGGCTGCAGATGATCACGCCAGCCCCGTCTGCGGCAAGCTATTCTTCGCATTTCCCTTCAGTTGGGCCGGATCGGGCGTGGGGAAATAGCCAAGCCCCGTCGTATTGACGTAAATGCCGTAAAGCGAGCGGGTGGCGGTGATATACAACCGGTTCAAACGTGGCCCGCCAAAGGTCAGATTGGCCACGATTTGCGGCACCAATATCTTGCCCAGCAGCAGTCCCGTATCGTCGAAGCAATGCACCCCGTCTGCCGCCGAACACCAGATATTGCCCGCCACATCGATCCGAAGCCCGTCAGGGATGCCGCAATCGATGGTGCAGAACACCTCGCCTCCGGCGAGCGAGCCGTCAGCGGCCAAGGTAAAGCGGCGCAGATGGCGCGGCAGATCGGGATCATGGCTGGCCCCTGAATCCGCCACATATAATCTGCGTCCATCCGGCGAGAAGGCCAAGCCGTTGGGCTGGTTGAAATCTTCGGCCATGGCGTCAAGGCGGCCGCTTTCAGGGTCCAGCCGATAGAGGCGGCGGTGGCTTTGTTCGGGTGTGGCGCGATAGCCTTCGTAATCCGACAAGATGCCATAGCTGGGATCGGTGAACCAGATTGACCCGTCGGGATGCACCACCACATCATTTGGCGAATTCAATAGCTTGCCTTGATAGCGATCCGCCAGAACGGTCCTGCTGCCATCACCTTCCGTGCGGATCAGCGATCTGGAGCCATGTTCGCAGGTCAGCATCCGCCCCTGAAGGTCGCGCGTGCAGCCATTGGCGAATTGCGCGGGCTTGCGATATTCGCTGACACCGTGGTCGGGAATATAGCGCAGCTGGCGGTTGTTTGGGATATCCGAAAAGATCAGCAGGTCGTGGTCTGCGAACCAGACCGGACCTTCCAGCCAGCGCCCGCCGGAATACAGCTCGTCCAGACAGGCGGTCGGGATGATCAAAGCCGCAAAGCGCGGGTCGCGGATGTCATATTGCGCAGGGCTCGAAATCACGATGGCTCTCCGTTTGCGAGGATGCGGATAAGAAGGGATCAGCGCGCAGCTGTGGGGCGGCTGGCCAAGATGATGACGGCGATGATGATCAGACCGGTCATCACCAGCCGCACGCCCGCGCCCAAGCCGAAGGCATTGAGCATCGACACCAGCAGGAACATGAACAAGGCCGCGCCGATGATGCCGGGGACGTTGGAATTGCCCCCCGCCACCGCACTGCCACCGATCACCACCACGGCAATCGACATCAGCATATATTCGGTGCCCATGTTCAGCGCCGCCCCGCCCGAGAACGAGGCCAGCAAGAAGCCGCAGATCGCCGCCATCACCGCGCAGAGCAGATAGGTCGCAAGCCTGACCCCGTCGACCGCGACACCTGCCATGCGGGCCGCGAATGCGTTCTGGCCGATGGCGGAAATCCAGCGCCCATAGCGCGACCGTTCCAGCAGCCACCACACCGCGCCCGACAGGATCAGCGCGACCCAAGCCAGATTGGGCAGGCCGAAGCTTGCGCCCGTCGCGAAATCGGACAGCTGGGTGGGCGGCTTGATCCGCAGACCGCGATTGGACCAGATCGCCACGGATTGGATGATGAAACTGCTTGAAAGGGTTGCGATGATCGGCGGGATGCGGGCCAGCACGATCAGCAGGTAATTGGCCAAGCCCACCGCCAAGCCGATGGCCAGCGATATCGCCACGCCGCCCCAGATCAGCCCCGCATCGCCTTGCATGAATTTCAGCGCCAATGTCCCCGACAAGGTGATGGTGGCGGGCACCGATAGGTCGATATTGCCCGGTCCCAAAGTGATGACCAGCATTTGCCCCAAGCCCACCACCACCGAGAAGGCGGCGAAGGTCAAAGCCGCATCGGCCAAGCTGATCGCGCCGGAAAATCCGGTCAGGAAGGCCGAAATGCCGAAGATCAAGACGGCCACCAGATAGGACCAGATCCATGGTTTGCGCATCACGAAGCTCATGAGGTTGCCTTTCCATCGCGGGCATTGAACAGCAGCCGCACCGCCAGCACGATGATC
Source organism: Paracoccaceae bacterium (assembly GCA_031991825.1). Lineage (GTDB taxonomy): Bacteria > Pseudomonadota > Alphaproteobacteria > Rhodobacterales > Rhodobacteraceae > Pseudotabrizicola. The sequence continues at coordinate 6,002 of DALYSR010000118.1, read as the reverse complement.
AGGATCGCGCCCTGCGCCCCGATCTGCCAATCCGGCGAGATTTTCAGGAAGGACAGGAAGGATCCCGCCAGCGTCAGGGTCAGCGCGCCGATCACGGCTCCGATCGGCGATATGCGCCCGCCGATGAACTCGCCGCCGCCCAAGATCACGCCCGCAATCGAGAGCAAGGTATAGCGCAAGGCGATATTGGCATCAGCCGATGTGGTCAGCCCCACCAAGGCCATGCCCGCCAGGATCGAAAACACCGCCGAAATCGCATAGGCCGCCGCTTTCAGCCGGATCACCGACCAGCCCGCCCGCGCAACCGACCGGTGATTGCCGCCCACACCACGGATCGCCACGCCCAGACTGGAGCGCATCAGCAACAGATGCGCGCCAAGCGCCACCAGCACGGATGCAAGGATCGCGAAGGGAATGAGCGCAGGCTTATAGGTCATCAGCCCCCGCAGCCATTCGGGCGACAGCCCCCCCGGCGATGGCAGGATCAGCACCGACAGCCCGCCCCAGACAAAGCTCATGCCCAAAGTCACAACGATTGCAGGTAGTTGGCGATAGGTGATGATCATCCCCAAAGCGGCATAGACCAGAACGGAGCCCGCCAAGATCGCCATCCCCAGCAGCGGCTGGCTTGGCAGGAAAACCGCCGTCACGCAGGCCGCGAAGCTAACAAAGGTGCCGATCGACAGGTCCAGATCATTGACCGCGATGATGCTGGCTTGCGCCAAAGTGGCCAAAGCGATCGGCACCGCAAGGCCGAACAGCAGGTTCATGCCGGTATAGCTCATGGCGCGGGGTTGCAGGATGAACACCGCCACCAGCAACACCGCCAACGACACCACGGGGATCAGGATGCGGATGGCATTTGACGGGATTTTCATGCGCCCACTCCGGTGAATGATGCGGCCAGAATGGCCTCTTCGGTGATATCCACGCCTTGCAATTCGGCGACGATCCGGCCTTCAAGGAAGACATAGACGCGGTCGCATTGGCAGACCTCGTCGATTTCGGTGGAATACCACAGGAAGGTGCGGCCCAGCTGCGCTTCATGGCGGATGATGTCATAGACATCATTCTTGGTGCCAACATCGACGCCGCGCATCGGATCATCCATCAGCACCACTTGAGCTTTGGTGGCCAAGGCGCGGGCAAACAAGACTTTTTGCTGATTGCCGCCCGAAAGTGACAAGATCGGCAGGTCCATATCTGGGGTGCGCACGCCCATGCGGGCCTTCCAGCTTTCGCCGAAATGCCGCTCGCGCACGGTGTCCACGCCGCTTTTGGCGCTCAACCCGCCCAGTTCGGTGATCGACAGATTGCGCAGGATGCTCCAGAGCGGGAAGACCCCGTTCAAGCCGCGATCCCCCGCCACGAAAGCGAAGCGCTGCGCCTTTTGCGGCAGCCAGCTGCTGACACGGTCCTTATAGAGCGCCACCAGCATATCGGTCTGCCCATGCCCCGCAAGACCGGCAAGACCGATGATTTCACCCTTTCGGGCGGTAAATCCGATGCTTGCCCCCCGAACGGGTGGCAGGTCCAGCACCAGATTGCGGGTGCTTTGTCCCCCATCACGCGCCTGGGCAGATCCCGACCCGCCATGCGCGCCCACCGACCCCATCGCATCCACCAAATCCTGCGCCCGCAAGCCGCGCGCTTGGCGATCCAGTGTCAGCTTGCCATCCTTCATCACCACAATCCGCGTGGCGACCGCCAGAATTTCGTTCAACATATGCGAGATCAGGATCACCGCGCCGCCCGCCGCCACGAAGCGCCGCACATGATCCAGCAATTGTGCGGCCAGACTGGCATCGAGCGAGGATGTCGGCTCGTCAAGGATCACCAATTTGGGTGCGTGGGGAATGTCCAGAAAGGCGATGGCGATTTCGGTCATCTGGCGCTTGGCGATGGATAGCTCGGCAATCTGGCGGCTGCAATCAATGCCGTGATTGGGGAAAATCTGGTCCAGCTTGTCGCGCACCAATTGCGCCGCACGGCCACGCCATCCCCAGCCCTTGATGGCCGGATGCAAAAGCCGCACGTTTTCGGCAATCGTCAGGTTCGAACAAAGCGACAATTCCTGATAGACACAGCGCAGCCCCGCGGCGCGCACCAATGCCGCACGCCGCGCGGGCGAGATCTGCCCGCCCTGCGTCGCACCATAGCGCAAAGCGCCTTCATGCGGGTATAGCAAGCCGTTGATTACATTAACGATTGTGGACTTACCCGCGCCGTTATGGCCGATCAATCCGATCGCCTCGCCGCTGTGGATGTCAAGGCTGACACCATCAAGCGCGCGCACCGCGCCGAATTGGATCGCCACATCGCGCACCGATACCACCGGCACCGCTGGAGTTGGCTCCGCTGCCATGCTGTCTGTCCATTCTTTTGTCGGAAAGAAGGATCGCGGCCGCAATGCAGGGCCGCGATCAGGGGCAGGATTACTTTGCCGCCGCGATGATCGTCTGGATTTCTTCCAGCCTATGTTCGGCATTGGCGACACCACCCACCGGCGTCGCGGCCAAAGCCTGTTCCAGCGTATCGGCGGTGATCGTCACCGGCGGCACGAACAGGTCCTTGGGCACCTCTTGGCCGTCAAGGATTTGCTGTGCCACCCAGAAGGCCGCCGTCACGATGCCCGGCGCCACGTTGGACGACACGGTTTCATAACCCGATGCGTCGCGCTGTTCCTTCCACCATGCCAATTCGTCCTGACGATTACCCAAGGTGATGATCGGCACCGGACGGCCCGCCGCAGCAAAAGCCTGCGCCGCCCCATAGCCGTCGCCGCCTTGGGTCACGACGGCGGCGATGTCGGGCAGGCTGGGCAGGATGCCTGCAACCGCGCGCTGCGCCACTTCTTGTGCCCAATCACCATGAACCGATCCCACGATCTTCAGATTGGGATGTTTGGCGATGCCCGCATGGATGCCGGCCGAAATCTCGTCATCGACCGACACACCGGCAAGGCCGCGGATTTCCAGCACATTGCCGCCGTCGGGCAGTTTGGAGGCCACGAAGTCGACCTGCGACGATCCCACCGCCTTGAAATCGATGGCCACGCGCCATGCGCAGGGTTCGGTCACGATGCCGTCGAAGGAGACCACGATGATCCCCGCATCACAGGCTTCTTTGACCGCGCCGTTCAGCGCGGTGGGCGATGCGGCATTCAGCACGATGGCATCATAGCCCTGCAAGATCATGTTCTGGATCTGGGCAGCCTGTTCGGTGGCCTGATTTTCGGCGGTGGTGAAAGCATCGGCGCTTTTGATCACGCCGTCCTTCACCGCTTGGCCTGCGACCTTGGCCCAGCTTTCCAACATGGCCTGACGCCACGAGTTACCGGCATAATTGTTCGACAAAGCGATGGTTGCGTCTTTGGTGTCGGCGAAGCTTGCAAGCGGAACAAGCGCCAACAAAGCAGCCGCGCTGGCTGTCCTGAAATAGATCGACATGTTTTCCTCCTCCATGGCCCTCGGACAGCTGTGCCCAATTCGACCAACCACCCTCCTAGTGGTGCGCTTACGATGGGGAAGTGGGGCTTGGCTGTATAGATGAAATGCTGCAAGCTTTTTGCGGGACCCCGCAAGAGTGCTGCGCATTCCCGCAATACTTCCCGCAGCCTTCGCCCTAGCATCCCTTTCGCCCTAGCACCCCCTGTGCCCCCGATCCGGAGACCCCGATGTTGCCCCCTGCGCCAGACCCCGTTGCAAAGCCGCAAGCTGCCGCATCCGAGACGCTCGCCCCCTATTTGTGGATCAGCCATCAATTGGCGGGGCATCTGGATTTCCATTCGGCGATTGCGGCGGTGGCGGAACGGATCGGGCGGATGGTGCCCTATGATCATATGGATGTCTGTATCATCACGCCCTCGGGCGGGTTTCATTCGGCTTACGAACAGGGGATCGCCACCAGCTGGGGGGCGGATCGCAACATGTCGCTGACCACCAGCCCGCTGAGGCGGCTGCTGATGGGGCAATGCCACGAGATGGTGGTGCAAGACGCGACGATTGATCCCGAATTCCACTATGAAGGCTGCGATAACGGTCCGATTTTGCGCCATAGCTTGCGGGCGCGGCTACATGTGGCTTTGCGCATCCATGGGCAGGTGATCGGCTGTTTGTCACTGTCACGCAAGGTGGCAGGCGTTTATGGCGCTTGCGATCTGGATAAGGTGCGGATCATCGCGGGGCTGCTCGCGCCCTATTTCTTCGCCCTGCGCGAAACCGACGAGGCGCGGCGGCTGGCGGTCACCGAAGCTCAGGCCCGCGCGCGCGAAGAAGGCCTGCGCTTGGGCGCGCTGCGGCTGACCGATGCCTTGGAAGCCGACCGTCGCCGTATCGCGATGGATCTGCATGATCACACCTTGGGCGATATGACCCGACTGGTGCGCCGGTTGGACAGCCTGTCGCAAAACGAAACTCTGTCGGGGGCCATGCTGGATCCGGTGCGCAAAAGCCTGCGCCAGACGATGGATGGCTTACGCGAATTGATCGAAACCGTGCGCCCCTCCGCTTTGGAATTGTTCGGCCTTGGCGATGCGATCCATGCCCATCTGGACCGCGCGATTGCCGATAGCGGTGTGACGATTGCCACATCGGTCAGCATCGATCTGCCCGAAGACATGTCATGGCTTAGCATGGGCGATCAGATGGCGCTGTTTCGCATCGCGCAAGAAGCGATCAACAACGCGATCCGCCATGGTGGCCCGCGTCAGATATGGGTCGATCTGCGTCAGGATGCCGATCTTTTCACGCTTGAAATCAGCGATGACGGCCATGGCCCCGTGGCGCAGGACAAAGATCCGGCACGCTCGATCCTTGGCAAATCGCGCGGTCGCGGTTTGGGCAATATGCGCACCCGCGCGCGGCTGATGGGCGCCAGCTTCCAATTCGGGCGCAAGGCGGGGCGCACGCGGATTACGGTCACGCGGGCCGTGGCAGAACCAGAGGTATTCGATGAAAATATTGATCGTTGAAAACGACCCGCTGCATCGCAGCTTCATGGCCGAAGTGGTCAAAGCCGCTCTGCCCGAATGCGAGCAGATGTTCGAGGCCGAAGATGGGTTGCAAGGCGAACGCATCGCGCGCCACGCCAAAGTCGATAACATCGTGATGGATCTGGAAATGAGCCCGCGCAACGGCATCGAGGCCGCGCGCGCCCTGTGGCACAGCCATCCCGAAACGCGCATCCTGTTCTGGTCGAATTATGCCGATGAGGCCAATGTACGCGGCATATCCAAGATCGTGCCGGCAGGCGCGGTCTATGGCTATTTGCTGAAAAGCGCCTCGGTGGATCGGTTGAAACTGGTGCTGCGCTCGGTCTTCATCGAAGAGCAATGCGTTGTCGACCGCCAGATCCGCACCCTGCACCGGCGGGGAACCGATACGGTCAGCGGATTGACCGATAGCGAATATGAAGTGCTGGTCGATATCGCCATCGGCCTGACCGACCGCGCCATCGCGCAGCGCCACCGCATGTCTCTGCGGTCAGTTCAGGGGCGGTTGCAGGCCTTGTATGAGAAGCTGGGCGTGCAGCAGGTCAGCACGGATTCGGGCGATGCGCTGTATAACCTGCGCGCGCGGGCGGTGCTGGCGGCGATGACCGGCAAGATACTGAACCTGAACACGATTGAACGGGCGAATGCCGATTTGGCCGCGCGGATGCGTCTATAGGGGGATGCCCCCTATTCCGCCGTCAGCGCCGCGGGCTGCTTCTGGCTGCGCGTCAGGATCAACAGCCCCGATCCCACGATGAACGCAGCCCCCAGCAGCATAGCGGGCGTCGGATAATCGTTGAACATCAGGATGCCGAAGATCACGCCGAAGACCAGCAGGCTATATTGCAGCGGCGCCACCACCGCCGCATCCGCCAGCTTCAGCGCGCGGGTGACCAAAAGATGCGCGGTCATCGCCACGATCCCCAGCAGGAACAACAGCCCCAGATCCATGCCCGATTTGATCGGCGCCCAACCTGCAGGCACAAAGATCAAGCCCCCGATCAACGCG